>CAYWWT010000284.1:0-3214 GCA_964461855.1 uncultured Rhizobium sp.
AATGCATAGGGCCTGGGTTTCGCCGCGGGTGAACAGCGCCGAGCCATGGGTGCGCGGCAGGATGCCGACTTCGGCAACGATGGGGCGCACTGTGGTGAGATCGCGGCCATCGACACGCTTCTTGGTGTCCAGCAAGGCGTTGCGCATCACATCGGCTTCGACGTCATGCAACAAGCCGCCATAGACGGTGGCCGGCACCTGGCCTTCGCCTTCACCGACGAAATCAGCGGCGAACTTCTTCTTCACCGCGCTGATCGCGTCGCGGCGCTCGAACTTGATCGGCAATTGGAAGGCCTTGGCCAGGTCGGCCGAGGCGGCCGCCTTGATCTTGGCGCGAACCGGGGCGTGAATGTCGCCCGGCACGGCGCGCGGCTCCTTCGCCGCCTTTTCGGCCAGCTTAATGACGGCCTGAATGGCGTGCTGCATTTCGCGATGGCCGAACATCACGGCGCCCAGCATTTCCTGTTCGGAAAGTTCCTGGGCTTCGGATTCCACCATCATCACGGCGTCATTGGTGCCGGCGACGACCAGATCCAGCTTGGATTCGGGCATTTCCTCCAGCGGCGGATTGAGGCGGTATTCGCCATTGATGTAACCGACGCGCGCCGCACCGATGGGCCCCATGAAGGGCAGGCCCGAAATCGTCAGGGCCGCCGACACGGCGACCATCGCCACGATATCGGGATCGTTTTCCAGATCGTGGGAGAGCACCTGCGCCACGACCAGAGTTTCGTTGCGATAGCCATCCGCGAACAGCGGGCGGATGGGGCGGTCGATCAGTCGCGAAATCAGCGTTTCGCGTTCCGTCGCGCCGCGCTCGCGCTTGAAATAGCCGCCCGGAATCTTGCCGGCGGCGTAATAGCGTTCCTGGTAATTCACGGTGAGCGGGAAGAAATCCACGCCCTCTTTCGGATTCTGCGCGCCGACCACGGTGGCCAGCACGACGGTTTCGCCATAGGTGGCGAGCACGGAGCCATCGGCCTGACGGGCGATCTTGCCGGTCTCGAGGGTCAGCGTGCGACCGCCCCATTCGAAGCTTTCTTTGTGTACGTTGAACATGGGATTTTCTTTCGTCATTGCCTGTCGCCGGATCGCGATCTGGGCGTCGTCAAGGTCCCCCTATGGGACCAGCTTCCGCGCAAGCTCATCTTGCGCAAAAGCAAAAGCACGGCCCAACGCTTCCGCGCAGGACCGTGCAAATTCTGTTGGATGGGAACTCAGCGGCGCAGGCCCAGGCGTGCGATCAGCGCTTCATAACGCTTGACGTCACGGGACTTGACGTAGTCGAGCAGGCTGCGGCGCTCGGACACCATCTTGATCATGCCACGGCGGGAATGATTGTCCTTGTTGTGCGTCTTGAAATGCTCGGTCAGGTTGGAGATGCGTTCGGACAGAATCGCAACCTGGACTTCCGGCGAACCGGTGTCGCCTTCCTTGGTCGCGTATTCGGCAATCACTTCTTTTTTGCGTTCAGGCGTAATCATCGGTCATCGGGTCCTATAATTGGAAAACACGGAAAGGACGAAGCTCGCCTTCGGCGACTTCGGCCAATGCCACGGGCGCGCCCGCTTCCTCGGTGAGGAAAACGGTCTGGCCCTGGAGCCCGCCATCGTCGGCGAATCCGTCTTTCATGCGGGCGAACAAACTCGCGCGGATGAGAATGGGATTGCCGCTTCGGATGCGGGCCGCATCGCTGCCTGTCACAGCCAGCGCCGGGATGCCGTCCAGCGCGGTTGAAATGGGCTTCAGATACGCAAAAGCGGCGGGACTATGCAGTAAAGGGGTCAGCGTTTCCAGCCCGACCGCGTCTTTTTCCAGGAAGCCCCCGATCCGGGTCCGCCGAAGCTGGGAAACATGGCCCAAAGTGCCCAAGGCACGGGCAATATCGCGAACCCAGGACCGGACGTAAGTGCCTTTGCCGCAAAGGATTTCGAACACAGCCTGGCCGGTTTCGGCCTCGACCAGGCGGGCCTCATGGACCATCACCGGGCGGGGCTGAAGGTCGGGCTCCTTGCCCTCCCGGGCCAGATCGTAAGCCCGTTCGCCCTGGACCTTGATGGCGGAATAGGCCGGGGGGACCTGGGTCAGGGCCCCGGTAAAGCTGGGAAGCATGGCTTCGATGGCAGCCCGGGTGGGGCGCATTTCGGACGTGGCCGTGACCTTGCCTTCGGAATCGTCACTGTCCCGGCTTTCCCCCCAGGTGGCGGTGAAGCGATAGATCTTGGCGGCGTCCTGGGCGAAGGGCACGGTCTTGGTAGCCTCGCCCAACGCGATGGCCAGGATACCGGTCGCCAGGGGATCGAGGGTGCCGGCATGGCCCGCCTTTTGCGCATTGAAGATGCGGCGGACCTGGGCGACGGCCTGGGTGGAGGTGATGCCGGACGGCTTGTCGAGCACGACCCAGCCATGCACGGCATCGCCCTTCTTTTTCTTAGGCACTTCGGCCCCCCATGGTCTCTTTCGCGCAAGCGCTCAGAGAGGTTTTGGGTGCCCTACGCTGCATGAGGGCGATCTCCCCCCGCCAGCGCTCGTGCGCGCGCGCAGAGAGAACCTGAATCCTTTTAGTCATCAGATTCGTCGTTCTCGTCGGAGTGGGTCAGATCGCGCTGGACTTCCGGCGACTTCAGAAGGTTCTCGATCTTTTCGGCTTCCGCAAAGGACTCGTCTTCGACGAAGCGCAGATCGGGCGTGAATTTGGTCGAGATCATGTGCCCCATCTCGCCGCGCATGAATCCCTTGTGCCGGTTCAGCGCGGCAATGATGCGGTCGGTATTCTGGCCGCCCAGCGGCGCGCAATAGACCGTGGCGTAGCGCATGTCGGGCGACGGCTTGACCTGGGTAATGGTGACCGACACCCCATCAAGGTCCGGGTCATGGATATCCGCGCGGTTCAGGATCTGGGCCAGCGCATGGCGGAGCATTTCGCCCACGCGCAGCTGGCGCTGCGTCGGCCCCATCTCGCGGCGCGCGTGACGGGATGCGATCTTGTTGCCGCTGCGCGGTGACCGGTTTCTCGACATCATGAAATCCGCATCCTCATGCTTCGACAGGCTCAGCATGAGGACGAAAAAAACTCCTCACCCTGAGCCCGTCGAAGGGTGAGGCAAATGAATTAAAGAACGCGCTGAATGGTTTCGACGTCGAAACATTCGATGACGTCGCCCTTCTGCATGTCCTGGTAATTGGCGAAAGCCATGCCGCATTCCTGGCCGAC
>CAYWWT010000285.1:0-3209 GCA_964461855.1 uncultured Rhizobium sp.
GTGGAAATGAAGGTGTGGATGCGCGGACGCTGCGCGCCCTTCAACGCTTCGCCGGCGCGGTCGATATCCTTGAAGCCGGCACGCGCCAGGCCGCAAACCGAAGCGCGCTTGACGATCTTGGTAATCTCGCTCACCGCCTTGAAATCGCCCGGCGAGGAAATCGGAAAGCCCGCTTCGATGATGTCGACACCCATCTCGTCGAGCAATTCGGCGATGCGCAGTTTTTCTTCATGCGTCATCGCGGCGCCGGGCGATTGCTCGCCGTCGCGCAAGGTGGTGTCGAAAATCTTGATCTTCTTCAGCTCGGTATTGATCATGACGTAAGTCCTTCTGTTCGCCGTATGGCGGTTCTGTTTTCTCCTTGAGCCGCGTTTCCCCTAAACACCTGCGCGCGAAGTGATCGCGCGCCCGAAGGCGCCTAGGGGCAACTAAGAAGAAGCAGAAGCGCGTACGAAGAACCACGGGAAGGACGGGCCTTTGAAAGCGGACGCGCGGCGACGCGAGCGGAAACTTCCACCCCCATCTTCGTGCCGTGAGCCGCCTTCGCCATGAACCAGTCGCCGTTCCGTCCGCTGATCGCAGTTTTAACCAAGAAGGCTTAAGCGGCGGTAAAACCACCGTTTTTTCCTTCGCTGGGGCGGTTTTACGCCAAATTTGCGCGAAAGAGCAAGGGCGCGCAGGATGCGCCTTTCCAAAATGCGCAGTCCCTCCTTGATCGAAATTCTCAATCTTTCCAAAGCTTATCCCGGGTCCGGAACCCAGGCCGTGCATGGCCTTAGCCTGTCGGTCCCAGAGGGCGAGTTCCTGGTCCTGATCGGGCCCTCGGGCTCGGGCAAGACCACCACCCTCAATATGGTCAACCGGCTGGTCGAGCCGGACGGCGGCGAGATCCGGATCGAGGGCCGCAACGTCCTGGATACGGATCCCGTGATGCTGCGCCGCAGTATCGGCTATGTCTTTCAGGAAGCTGGGCTTTTTCCTCATATGACGGTCGCGGAAAATGTCGCCGTCACGCCCCGGCTTCTGGATTGGGACCGGCCCCGGATCGACGCCCGCGTCGATGAGCTTCTGGAAATGGTCCAATTGGCAGGCTTTGGCGCACGGTTTCCCCAGGAACTTTCGGGCGGTCAGCGTCAGCGGGTCGCGCTCGCCCGGGCGCTCGCGGCCCGTCCGCCGGTGCTGCTGCTGGACGAGCCGTTCGGCGCGCTCGATCCGGTCACGCGCGAAGCCGTTGCCGCCGATGTCCGCGCCATTCACCAGCGTCTGGGTCTCACCACATTGATGGTCACCCATGACATGACCGAAGCCCTGCTGATGGCCGACCGGATCGCAGTGATGGGAGACGGCCGCCTGGTCCAGGTCGGCAGCCCGCGCGAACTGGTCGATCGTCCCGCCGACGCCTTCGTGGCCCAATTGATCGAGACCCCGCGCCGCCGTGCCCGGGCCCTGGCAGAGACTTTGCGGGCATGAACGCCAATTTCCGCGAAG
Organism: uncultured Rhizobium sp.; assembly: GCA_964461855.1. GTDB lineage: Bacteria > Pseudomonadota > Alphaproteobacteria > Micropepsales > Micropepsaceae > Rhizomicrobium. The sequence goes on from CAYWWT010000285.1 coordinate 1,489, forward strand.
CCTGGGCGCTGTTGCCCGACTATCTGGGCCAGCATGTCATCCTCAGCATTTCCGCGCTTCTTCTGGGGGTGGCGGTCAGCGTGCCTCTCGGCATCATCGCGGCGCGCAGCCGGCGGGTGGGCACGCCCGTGCTGGCCGTCGTCAGTGTGATCCAGACCATTCCGGGCTTGGCCCTGCTGGCTCTTTTCTATCCGCTGCTGTTGGCGGTTTCGACGCTGACCCAGGATCTGTTCGGTTTTTCGTTCCGTGCGTTGGGCTTTTTGCCCGCACTTCTGGCGCTGACCTTGTACGCCATGCTGCCGATCCTGCGGAATACGGTGACCGCACTGGACGGGCTCGACTCTGCCATCCTGATGGCCGCGAAGGGTGTGGGCATGACGCCCCGCCAGTCCTTGTTCCGGGTCGAATTGCCTTTGGCCGCGCCGCAGATCCTGGCGGGCATCCGCACCGCCACGGTCTGGGTGGTGGGCATCACCACCCTCTCCACGCCCATCGGCCAGACCAGCCTGGGCAATTACATCTTCACCGGCCTGCAGATCGAGAACTGGGTCTTCGTCTTGTTCGGTTGTGTCGCGGCGGCGGCCCTGGCGCTGGTATTGGATCTTTTGCTGGCGCTGGCCGGCGCGGGTCTCAGCGGGCGCTCCCATGCCCGGTTGATCGCAGCGGCGGTCGGATTGATCGCGGTGATCGGCGCCGCTCTTCTGCCGGAACTGATACAGGCGCATGCAACCACGGCGCGCCCTGCCGTCGCCATCGGGGCCAAGAATTTCAGCGAGCAATATATCCTGGCCGATCTGATGACCAAGCGCCTCCGTAGCGCAGGTTTCTCAGTCACGACCAAAAGCGATCTGGGCTCGACCATCGCCTTCCGTGCGTTGGGTTCGGGCGATATCGACGCTTATATCGACTATTCCGGCACCCTATGGGGCAACATCCTGCACCGCACCGACATGCCTGGCCGCCAGGCGATGCTGGACACGCTCGCGGCCAAGCTCAAAGCGGATTACGGCATTACATCCCTGGGGTCGCTGGGCTTCGAGAATGCCTACACCTTCGCCATGCGCAGGGATCGCGCAGAGGCCCTGAACATCAAAAGCCTGGCCGACCTCGCACAGCATCCCGAGCTTCGGATCGGCGGCGATTTCGAAATTTTTTCGCGGCCGGAATGGCGCGCCGTCGTTCAAGCTTATGGATTGGGCCGCCTGAAACGGCGGCAATATCAGCCGGAATTCCTCTATCGCGCGGTGGTGAGCGGCGATGCGGACGTGGTCTCGGCCTTTTCCAGCGACGGCCGCATTGCCCGGTACGGCCTCGTCACCTTGAGCGACCCCAAAGCGGCGCTGCCGCCTTACGATGCCATGCTGCTGGTGGGACCGGGGCATGCGCACGACCCGGCCTTTCTCGCAGCGCTGAAACCCTTGGCGGGAGAGATTTCCTTAACCCTCATGCAGCGGGCCAATCTGATGGTGGACCGCGACCAGGACAAATTGACCCCCGCCGCCGCTGCGGCCTGGCTCGACGGGCAAATCCCGCATTGACTTAAGGGCCTGCCGCGACAATAGAACGCCTGCCTATGTCACATGGCCTTCACGCCGGCGCGTGAAGTCGCGTGTTTGTCGCCCACACTCCTGATCAAAGGCTCGCCGGATATGAAGATCCTGCCGCCCGTTTCGATCGAAGCGCGCCGCCTGCTGCCCAGCCGCTGGGACCTGCTGGCGGCG
>CAYWWT010000286.1:0-3187 GCA_964461855.1 uncultured Rhizobium sp.
CGCCCGCTTCCGCCGCCAGATCGACGATCACCGAGCCGGGCTTCATCGTCTTGATCATCTCTTCCGACACCAGAACCGGCGCCTTGCGGCCCGGGATCAGCGCCGTGGTGATGATGATGTCCTGTTTCTTGATGGTCTCGGCGATCAGGGCCGCCTGCTTGGCCTGATACTCCGCCGACATTTCCTTGGCATAGCCGCCGGCGGTCTGGGCGTTCTTGAATTCCTCATCCATCACCGCGACGAAGGTGCCGCCCAACGATTCCACCTGTTCCTTGGTGGCGGGGCGCACATCGGTGGCGCTGACGATGGCGCCGAGGCGCTTGGCGGTGGCGATGGCCTGCAGGCCCGCGACGCCCACGCCCATCACCAGCACGCGGGCCGGGGCGATGGTGCCTGCCGCCGTCATCATCATCGGCATCGCCCGTCCGAACGTCGCGGCGGCGTCGATCACGGCCTTGTAGCCGGCGAGATTGGATTGGGAGGACAGAACGTCCATCGCCTGGGCCCGGGAAATGCGGGGCAAAAATTCCATGGCGAAGGCCGTGGCGCCCTGTTCGGCCAAGGCGGCAATGGCGGCTTTCTCGGTATGAGGCGCCAGCATGGCCGCGACCACCGCGCCTTTGCGGATCAGGCCGGTTTCCGCCCCCGCCGGGCCGCGCACTTTCAGAACGATATCGGCATCGGCCAGCGCGGTGCGGGCATCGGGCGCGATAGTGGCGCCCACGGCGGCATAATCGGCGTCGGCGATGCGCGCGAGGGCGCCGGCGCCGGTTTCCACCGTCACGTCCAGACCCAAGCCTTTGAATTTCTTTATGGATTCTGGAGTCGCGGCGACCCGCGTCTCACCCGAAACCGTTTCTTTGGGGACCGCGAGTTTCATCCCCAGCCCCCGGCCCGCTTACCCGTGGGTCCGAAATACAGCCAGCAGGGCCATGATCAGCAGGATGAATCCGAGCGACCATTTGGTGAAGGTGACGAACCCGCCATAGGCGCGCTGGTGCTGGGTAATGTCCATCGCACCGGGCTTGTAGTGATCGTTATGGTCGGCCATGGGGATTCACTCGTCTGGAAAGAGCCCGCAATATAGCAAACCGTCCCCGTCCGGCAATCCTTATGGAAAGCTACCCCTTACGGCGGGTTGCGACAGAATGTTCCCAGTCCGCCAGCAAGGCGCGAAGGGCGGCGACCAGCGCCAGCGGCTGGTCCAGCATGACGTGATGGCGGGCCTCCGGAATCTCCACCACAGGCGCGGCCCGGTCCAGCAGATCGAAAATATAATCGCCGATCTTGGGCGGCATCAGCACCGAATGCTCGCCCCGAAAGACCGCCACCCGGCAGCGCGTTGCCTTCAGAAGCGCGGCGGTGTCGCCGATGGAAAAATGCCGCCAGATGGCGGGATCGAATTTCCAGGTAAAACCGGGATTGCCGCCCGGCCCGCTTACCTCTTTCAAGGATTTGCGTGCCACCCAATCCAGCAGGAACAGGTTTTCGCAAGGCTGCGGCGGCATCAACCGGAAGCGGGCGAGCGCCGCCGCGATACTGGGATAGATATTGTGGGGATGCGGCTTGTGATCGGCGGGATCGCCGCCCCGTGTCGGCGGATTGACGGGTGAATCGATAATCACGATCCCGGAAAGCCGCGTCCCATATTCGGCGGCCGCCTTCATGGTGACGAAGCCGCCAAAGGAATGCGCCACGATGGTGGGCGGCTTTGTAGCTTCGAACATGCCGGCGTCCGTCAGGACCGCCATTTCTTCCTTGGCGAATGTCGCCATCGAATAACCGGCCGCTTCATTTTTGCCGGCACGCCAGCCGCTGTCGCCCATCCCCGACAGATCCATCGCGGCGACATGATAGTCGCGCGCCAGAAACGGCGCGATGAAACTCCACCACCAGGCATGGGCGGCATTGCCATGGACCAGAAGCACGCCGGGCTTGGAGGGATCGCCCCAGCGCAGATAATGGATCCGCGCATCCTCGACCGTGACGAAGCGGCTTTCCGGCGTCCGCGCTATCGCATCGGCGAACCATTGCGGCGCAGGCGGCGGCGATCCCGCCAGACCGGCCAGCGGCCCCTGGCTGCGCTGAAGATCGAACATATGCCGTTCAGTTTCAGGCGGCAGATCGCGAACCGGCGGCAGGATCGGGGTGTCGGACATCGCTTGAGAATTTCACGTGTCGCCGCGTCCTTCAATCCAGCCGCCATGCGCCTGCGCCACAGCCAGCATGCGTTTGGGGACGCGCCGTAAGGGCAACAAGCCGTTCTGCTTGTTGTCGGACGCCAAGCCAATGCCGGAACATCCTTCCATCCTCGAACATGGCTCCAGGCGCTTTTTAAATTCGCGCAGAACGAAATTCCGCGGCACCGGAAAATGGCCGATGGAAATATCGAAGATCGATCTGCAACCAGAAACCGGGCCAGGCGTGCATCGGCGGCGAGCCCCTGTTTTCCCATCATTCCGGACAGCCGCGCCTGTTCACCTTCCCTTAAGCATAACGGCATCTGTGCCGCAGAAGGACATTCTTAAACGCGTCGTTTACTTGCCGCGACGACAATGCGCCCGTTCCAGTTCGGGAAAAACAGATATGCCGCAGACCATTCTTGTCGTGGACGACGATCCGGTTCAACGCCGGTTGCTGGAAGCGGCGATCTCGCGCAACGGCATGACCGTCGTCACCGCACCGGGCGGCCAGCCTGCGCTCGATCTCGTCAACGGTCCGCGCGGCGAACAGATCACTCTGATGCTGCTCGATCTGGTCATGCCCGACATGGGCGGCTTGGACGTGCTGGCACGGCTGCGTCCCACCAATCCCGATCTGCCGGTGATCGTGCTCACCGCCAAGGGCGGCATCGATTCCGCCGTCGAAGCCATGCGCGCCGGCGCCAATGATTTTCTCGTCAAGCCCGCCAGCCCCGAACGCATCGCGGTTTCGATCCGCAATCAGCTCAAGATCGGCACGCTCTCCGGCGAAGTGAAGCAGCTCAAGAAGAAAACCGACAACCGGCTCGCCTTCAACGACCTGATCGCCGAAGCGCCGGAAATGAAGCAGGTCTTCCGGCTGGGCCAGCGCGCCGCCCAATCCGACATTCCGATTCTGATCGAAGGCGAAAGCGGCGCCGGCAAAGAACTGATCGCCCGTGCGATTCAAGGCACCAGCGCCCGCGCCGGCAGGCCCTTCGTCACCG
>CAYWWT010000287.1:0-3159 GCA_964461855.1 uncultured Rhizobium sp.
TTGCGCGCCAGCGGCGAGGCGATCTGGCGGAACGGCTCCAGCGCCAGCGGGATCGCTTCCGGCGCCATGCCGATGCCGGTATCGCGCACCGTCAGGTGGCATTCCCCGCCGTCGCGATAATCGGCGCTCAATGTCACCGAGCCGCCGGCCGGCGTGAACTTGATGGCGTTGGACAGAAGGTTGAGCAGCACCTGCTTCAGCCGCAGCCGGTCCACGATCAGGTTGGGAAGGCCGGGCACGAAGCGCCAGGTCAAGCGCAGACCCGCTTCTTCGGCCCGGCCGCGCATCGGGCGCAAACATTCGTCGAGCAGATCGGCCGTGACGATCTCTTCGTCGCAAAGCTCGAACTTGCCCGCTTCGGCCTTGGAGAGATCGAGAATGTCGTTGATCAGGGCCAGCAGATGCTTGCCGGCGCCATGAATGTCGCGGGAATATTCCTTGTAGCGGCCATGGCCCAGCGGCCCGAACAATTCGCTGCCCAACACTTCGGAAAAACCTATGATGGCATTCAGCGGCGTGCGCAACTCATGGCTCATCAGGGCGAGGAAATCGCCCTTGGCCTTGGCCGACGTGGTGGCGGCGCCAAGCGCCTGGCTGAGGTCGGCCTCGCGCGCCATCGCCTGGTCCACCTTGCTGCGCAGCAGGCCCTCGCCGGTGACGATGCCGAGATACCGGCCATGCCGCGTCACCACGAAACATTCGATCAGGGCGTCGGGATCCTCGGCCAGCAGCATGGCGCCCAGGTCGGTGGCCTGCACATGCTCGTCCACCACCAGCGGCGCCGCATTGGCCAGCTTAAGGATGGGCTTGCGGCTGTAAAGCTCCGGCGCATATTGGCGGGCATAGCGCGCCATGTAGATCAGCCGGTTGACTAGGCCCTCGACATTGCCGTCCTCGTCCAGCACGGCGGCGGCGGGCACATGCGGATTGTCCAGCAGCCAGTTGAAGACTTCGCCGCAAGTCTGGCGCACCGACAGCGACGGCAGCGAAAGCGCCATCTGGCCCGCCGTCTTGCGCTGCGGCGCCGGATGCATGGATGAAACAGACACGCGAAAACCCCGGTTACCCTTGCGGGAAAAATAGGGATCGAGAGTTTTCCCGGGGTTAACCGCGGCCTCTCCGCCGGGCGGCTTTTTGTGAAGTTATTGTGTCAGTCGCCATAGACCTTGGCGAAAGCCTCCATCAGCGCGGCGCGGTCGGTGGGCTGGCCCTCCACCTTCAAAGCGTCGTCCGGGATTGCCACGCCGAGGGACGCGCGCTCGACCCAGATATGGGAGGTCGGAACGGCCCAACCGGCATCGTCAAGGGTCGGCGCGGGAATAAAGACCAGGGCCCGGTTGGCAATGTTGTGGTGAAAGACACGCGTGCCGCAATTCGCACAGCGATGAATGTCGAGCTGGCGACCGGAATCGGCGGTCTTGATGAAGTTCTGGGTTTCGCCGGTGCAATGAAAAGCATCCGCATCGGCGATCAGCATTTCGATATGGCTGCTGCCGGTGCTGATCTTGCAGTCGGTGCAATGGCAAGCGTTCAGTGCCTTGGGCCGCGCCGCCAGCGTGTAGCGCACGGCACCGCAGAGGCAGCCACCGGTATAGGGCGGCGCAGGAATGGGTGGACGCGGTGTCATGGATTCACCTTGGGATGACTGGTGCGGGGTGGCGGTGGTTTGCCCGGTATGACCGTGCGGAACAAATGATCTACATCCCGCCATTCTAGCGGATGGTGAAAACGCCGCCAGTGTGGACATCATTCCGGGTCGAGTTGCGACATCAGTCCATACAGATCACCCAGCACCCAAATCTTCGCGATCAGGTCGCTCCGGAACTCAAAAACGGCGGCTCCAGCATAGGCGATCGACCGGCCGGTGGGCACGATGCCAAGGGTCTCGCCCCGCTGCGTCCCCCGAAAGGTGAGCCTGGCGAACGCCTTGTCGCCCTCGGAAATGATGTCCTCGATCTCGTTGGTGAAATCCGGGAATGCGCCCTGAATGACATCCATATATTCGCCAAAGCCAGCGTGACCGATCTTTTCCTGACCCAGCGAGCCGCGAAAGCGCAAATCCTCCGCCAGGATTTGCGGAATGACCGTCTGGTCAAAGCGATTCCACAGATCCCAATAAAAGCGCTGAATCAATTGCCGGTTTCGATTATCATTCATCGCGCGCTGCCCTCGATCCCGTGGCCGACACCGCCGCAATGTGCATCAAGCCCGGGCGCGGCAGGCGCGCAAAGAATTGGGGGCGATCATGCCGAAAACGACAGTCACCTATTGGAATGCCTTGGACCCTGAAAAAGCGGCGCGCTGGCAGCCGGTTAAAGGGCTGGAGGGACTTGCAGACGAATTGACTTTGAGCATTGACGAAAAGTCAGGCGAATATACACGGCTGACGAAATTCCATTCGAACGCAGACACCAAACCTTTCGGCGGGAAAAGCCATCCCTACCCGGAAGAGATTTTTATCGTGAGCGGCCGACTCTACGACGAGGCTTTCGGCATGTGGCTGGAAACCGGGCACTATGCAAGCAGACCTCCCGGCGAGGTGCATGGCCCCTTTAAGACAGACATTGGCTGCATGGTGCTTGAAGTGTCATTTTCCAACAAAGCGCAGGGCGGGGAATAGGACCGTTCGCCCAAAAAGAAAGGCCCGGCGATGAAGCCGGGCCTTTCACTCTAAAAGAGCGCCGCATCTTGTGGCGTGGGCAGGAGCGTCGCGCGGAGTGTGCGTAAGCACATGAGCAGGCCTAGCTTTTCTTAGCGAGGAACGAGCTTAGAAAAGCTGGCCCTAACCGAGCAAAGCGAGGTGCGCGCGACGAACCCACGACGCAAGAGGCCAGCGCTTAGTTCTTCGCGGTATCGACCAGCTTGTTCTTGGAAATCCACGGCATCATGGCGCGCAGCTTGCCGCCGACCTCTTCGATCGGATGGGCGTCGCCCTTGGCGCGGGTGGCCTTGAACGAAGCCTGGCCGGCCTTGTTCTCCAGCACCCAGTCACGCGCGAACTTGCCCTTCTGGATGTCTTCCAGAACGCGCTTCATCTCGGCCTTGGTCTCGGGCGTGATGATGCGGGGGCCGGTGACGTATTCGCCGTATTCGGCGGTGTTGCTGATCGAGTAGTTCATGTTGGCGATGCCGCCTTCATAGATCAGGTCGACGATCAGC
>CAYWWT010000288.1:0-3140 GCA_964461855.1 uncultured Rhizobium sp.
CACCGGAGACACCCTCTCAGACGCCCATAACTGGCGCGCAACCGGCCGTTTCTGCCAACGCGCCGGTGCGGACGGCGGCTATGCCGAGTGCAACGGCCACGCCGGTAGGTCCCTCCACCGGTGCCGCGCGCGGCGAGCCCGCCGTGCCGGCGAACACGCCGATGCGCAATGGCGGTACCATGGTGGCGGCCGCGCCCCAATCCGACGCCGCGCTTGGTTTCAAGCCGTCCTCTGCACCGCCGCTCGACCCGTCGGTCAGCCAATTCGTCTCCGCGCCGATCGTATCGCGCTATCGCCAGACCGCCTCGCTCGCGGGCGTGCCAACCGCGCCCGCGGTTCCGGCAGTGCCGTCCAAGGCCGGGCGTGGCTCCAATGACGAGGTAGTCGCCAATCTCGATCCGGCGTCCGGCGCCGCGCGGGTCGCGGCGATCAATGGCGGCGTGGCACCGACTGCGGTGATCTATTTCGGCGGCGACGGCGCAACGCTCAGCAAGGCGGCCCATGCCCAGGTGCGGGCCGCAGCCGCGGCCTTCAAGGCCAATGGCGGACAAGGCACCGTCCGCGTGGTTGGTCATTCCTCAAGCCGCACCGCGAACATGTCGGTGGAGAAGCATCTGGAAACCATCTTCGCCAAGTCCCAGGCGCGCGCCAATGCGGTGGCCCAGGACCTGATCCGCCAGGGCGTTCCCGCGGACAAGGTTCTGGTCGATGCGGTGGGCGACAGCCAGCCGGTCTATTATGAATCCATGCCCAAAGGCGAAGCCGGGAACCGCCGCGCCGAGATTTTCGTGCAGGGGTGAGCCACGACCGCGGAGCGGGCAAAATGGTCCAGCGGACCATTTTGAGTGGCGAACGCCGCGAGCTTGGGCGAGCAGCCGGGTGGCGACGAAGTGGGTTGGCCAGCGTTTCCGTAGACCCACGACGGGCGCATGAAACCATTGCTTCAAAAGCGTCGCAAAACCGCCGGAAAGTGATTGCACACAGCACCCAAATGCCCGATTTTCAGGGTGCTTTCAGGAAACTCTCATGAACACCGATTTCTACCGCATCAAGCGGCTGCCGCCTTATATCTTTGAGGAAGTGAACCGCCTCAAGGCGCAGGCGCGCGCGCGGGGTGAGGACATCATCGATTTCGGCATGGGCAATCCCGACATGCCAACCCCCGACCATATCGTGGACAAGCTGTGCGAGACCGCACGCGATCCGCGTTCCAACCGCTATTCGGCTTCGCGCGGCATCAAGGGACTGAGAAAAGCGCATGTCGCCTATTACAAGCGCCGCTTCGGCGTCACGCTCGATCCCGACCGTGAAGTGATCGCTGCGCTGGGCTCCAAGGAAGGTTTTGCCAATCTCGCCCAGGCGATCACCGCGCCGGGCGATGTCGTGCTGGTGCCCAATCCGGCTTACCCCATTCACGCCTTTGGCTTCATCCTGGCGGGCGCCGCGATCCGGCATGTGCCCGCGACCTCGCCGGAAGAATATCTCTCGGCCTTGAGCCGTGCCGCGCGCCATTCGGTGCCGTCGCCGGTGGCGCTGGTGGTGAATTACCCTTCCAATCCGACCGCCCAGGTGGTTGGCCTGGATTTCTACAAAGAGATCGTGAAGTTCGCGAAGAAGCACGAAATCTGGATTCTGTCCGACCTCGCCTATGCCGATATTTATTTCGGCGACACGCCGCCGCCGTCGATCCTGGAAGTGGATGGCGCCAAGGATATCGCGATCGAATTCCAATCGCTGTCCAAGACTTATGCCATGCCTGGCTGGCGCATGGGCTTCGCCGCAGGCAACGAAAAGCTGATCGGAGCGCTGGCGCGCATCAAATCCTATCTCGATTACGGCGCTTATACCCCAATCCAGGTGGCGGCAGCCGCCGCGCTGAACGGCCCGCAAAGCGTCGCCGACGAGATCCGCGCGGTCTACAAATCGCGCCGCGATGTGCTGGTGAAGAGCATGGCGCAAGCGGGATGGGATATTCCGTCTCCCGACGCCTCGATGTTCGCCTGGGCGCCTGTGCCTGCGAGGTTCCGCGAGGCGGGATCGATGGAATTCGCCAAGCAGCTTCTTGCGCATGCCAAGGTCGCGGTGTCGCCCGGCATCGGCTTCGGCGAATATGGCGAAGGCTATGTCCGCGTGGCGCTGGTGGAAAATGAGCATCGCATCCGTCAGGCCGCGCGCAACGTCAAAAAATTTCTCACGCTAGGCACCAACCACGCGCCCGGCGATCTGGCCGCGGCGAAGATCTGACCGGTTTGACCATGGCGGCACCTCTGAAGATCGCGATCGCGGGCCTCGGCACCGTGGGCGGCGGCGTGGTCAAGGCTATTGTCGCCCGCGCCGATGAACTGGCGGTTCGTGCGGGGCGTCCGCTCGCGATTACGGGCGTCAGCGCGCGGGACGCAAACAAGGCGCGCGGCTTCAAGATAGAAAATTTTGCCGCTGATCCGCTCGCGCTGGCCGCGTCCGATGCCGATGTGATTGTGGAATTGATTGGTGGCGAAGAAGGCGTCGCGCGGAAGCTGGTCGAAGCCGCGCTCGCCAATGGCAAGCATGTGGTGACGGCCAACAAGGCGCTTCTGGCCAAACATGGCAAGGCGCTGGCGACCGCCGCGGAGAAGAAAAACCTCCATCTCAAATTCGAAGCCGCCGTCGCGGGCGGCATTCCCATCGTCAAAACACTTCGCGAAAGCTTGCTGGCTTACGAAGTGCAGGCGGTGAAGGGCATCCTCAACGGCACCTGCAATTATATTCTCACCGAGATGGAAGCGTCGGGCGCCAGTTTCGCGGACGTCCTGAAAGATGCGCAGAAACTTGGCTATGCCGAAGCCGATCCGACCTTGGACGTCGGGGGCGGGGACACGGCGCACAAGCTGGCGCTGCTTTCCAGCATTGCATTCGGCGTGGCGCCGGACATCTCCACGATGACGGTGGAAGGCATCCAGCACATCACGCCCGCCGATATCCATTTCGCGTCCGAGTTCGGTTTCCGCATCAAGCTCCTGGGCGTGGCGCGGCGCACGGCCTCAGGCATCGACCAGAAGGTTCATCCCGCGATGGTGCGGGTGCGCTCGCCGCTCGCCAATGTCGATGGCGCCGCCAACGGCATCCTGGTCGATGCGGGGCAGGCCGGTCCGTTCTTCTTT
>CAYWWT010000289.1:0-3105 GCA_964461855.1 uncultured Rhizobium sp.
GCAATGGACGGCGCCAAAGCTTCGCCGCGTCGGTCATGCCGCGCATGACCAACACCTATATGCTGGCGGGCGACAAGAATCCCGGGGAGATCCTCGCCAGCGTGAAGAAGGGCATCTACGCCACGAATTTCGGCGGCGGCCAGGTCGACATCACCAACGGCAAATTCGTCTTCAGCTGCACCGAAGCCTATGCCATCGAGAACGGAAAATTGGGTGCGCCGATCAAGGGCGCAACTTTGATCGGTTCCGGACCGGAATGCCTGACACGGGTTTCCATGATCGGCAACGACATGAAGCTCGACACCGGCATCGGCACTTGCGGCAAGAACGGCCAGAGCGTGCCGGTCGGCGTCGGCCAGCCCACCTTGCGGCTGGATGGCCTCACGGTCGGCGGAACGGCGGCGTGAGCGCGCCCAACGCGGAAGAGCCTGTCTTCAAGATCGTTCCGCGCGCCGATTGGGCAGAGGCGACCGATGCTTATGAAGGCTCGGCACATGATCGCGCCGACGGCTTTCTGCATTTTTCCACCGGCCCGCAACTACCCGAAACATTGCGCCGCTATTATGCAGGTCAGGACGATCTGCTGCTGATCGCGGCGGATCCCAACCGCCTGGGCAGCCTGTTGCGCTGGGAGCATTCTGCTTCGCGCGGCGAAGATTTTCCGCATCTGTATGGCGTGCTGCTGATGAGCGCCGTTCTTTGGGTGAAGCCGATCGTCAAACGTGCGGATGGCGAATTCGCTCTTCCCGGATGACATTCGTCATGGAGGGGGTTTAAGCTCGGCCGCATGATCCCCATCATCGGCAAAACCCACGATCTCGGCGACGGATTCGTGGTGGCGCGCCTTCTGCCGCAGGCAGGACGGCGCAGCATCGGTCCCTTCATCTTCTTCGATTATTTCGGACCGGTGGAGTTCGCGCCGGGCAAGGGCGTGGATGTGCGTCCCCACCCGCATATCGGTCTGGCGACCGTCACCTATCTGTTCGATGGCGCCCAGATGCACCGCGATACGCTGGGCTCGGTTCAGGAGATTCGGCCCGGCGACGTCAACTGGATGACCGCCGGCCGGGGTATCGCGCATTCCGAACGCACGGGCCCCGAGATGCGCGCGAATGGCCATCGCCTGCATGGCATTCAGACCTGGGTGGGACTGCCGCAGAAAGACGAAGAAGCCGATCCGCATTTTCAGCATTTCGCTGCCGCCGATCTGCCGGAGCGTGCGGAAAATGACGTTCTGCTCCGGATGATCGTGGGCGAGGCCTTCGGCCTGGCATCACCGGTCAAAACCTTTTCGCCCATCTTCTACGCCGAAGCCCGGTTCGAGGCCGGCGGCAGCTTCACGGTCACGGCCGACCATGAAGAGCGCGCGCTTTTTGTTGTTGAAGGCGAGGTTCAGATCGGCGGTGGTGCGCAGGACGTCGAGACCCATGGCCAGGGCGCGATGCTGCTTCTGGAAAAGGACGAGATTGTCACGCTGTTCGCCAACGGACCCGCGCGCGTGATGCTGCTGGGCGGCGCGCCGCTCGACGGGCCACGGCACATCTGGTGGAATTTCGTGTCATCGTCCAAAGACCGGATCGAGCTCGCCAAATCGGATTGGCGGTCGGGCCTGTTCGGCAAAATCCCCGGCGACGACCAGGAGTTCATCCCCCTGCCCGAGGACCGGCGTTGATCGTGCGGCGCGGCCTGACGCTGTTCGGCGCCGTGCTGATCGTGTTTGGCCTTTTCTTCGCACTGCAGGGCGCCGATATCATCCATTGGCCATTGGAAAGCACCATGCTGGGACGTGGCGCCTGGATCCGCAACGGCCTCATCATTGCTGCGATCGGCGCAGCGGCGATCCTGGGCGCCCGGCGCATCCGCTGAATTCAAAAACCGGAGTGCATGATGAAGTACAATCAGCTCGGCCGAACTGGCCTTCTCGTTTCCGAAATCTGTTTCGGCACCATGACCTTTTCCGGCGAAGGCTGGCTGGGCGGCGCCATCGGAAAACAGAACCAAAGCGAAGCCACCAAGCTGATCGAGAAGAGTTTGGCGGCAGGGGTCAATTTCATCGACACCGCCGATGTCTATTCCGTCGGCCAATCCGAAATCATGACCGGCCAGGCGCTCCGGGATATCGGTGTGGCGCGCAGCGACGTGGTGCTGGCCACGAAAGTCTTCAGCCGCATGGGCAAAGGGCCGAACGATGCGGGCGCCTCGCGCGGTCACATCATGGACGGCATCGCCCGCAGCCTGGACCGGCTGAAGACCGATCACATCGATCTTTATCAGATTCACGGCACCGACCCGATCACGCCGGTGGAGGAAATAATCAGTGCACTGAGCGATCTGGTGCGCCAGGGCATGATCCGCTACATCGGTGTCTCCAACTGGACTGCCTGGCGCATCGCCAAAGCCAACGGCATCGCCGACAAGCGCGGCTGGAGTCGGATCGAAAGCTTGCAGGCTTATTATTCCGTCGCGGGACGCGATCTGGAGCGCGAGTTGGTGCCGCTGATGGAAGAGGAACGCATCGGCTGCATGGTCTGGAGTCCTTTGGCCGGCGGCTATCTGTCGGGCAAATACAGTCCGGGCGGTGAAGCGGAAGCGGAAAGCCGTCGCAAGACATTCGATTTTCCCCCGCTCGATAAAAGCAAGGCCGACGCGCTGGTGGCGGCGATGCGCCCTATCGCAAAGGCGCATGACACATCGGTGGCGCAGGTGGCGCTGGCCTATGTCTTGTCCAAGCCTTGGGTGAGCAGCCTCATCATCGGGGCGCGCACCGAAGCGCAACTCAACGACAATCTGGAGGCGGGCAGGCTGAAACTGGAACCCGCCGAACTGGCCCGGTTGGACGAGCTTTCCGCGCTGACACCGGAATATCCGGGTTGGATGCTGGACCGTCAGACGAGCCAGCGCATGACCTTTTAGAGGAAGTTATATTCAGAGAAGAGGCGGCTCATGTCACCCTTCCACTCAGTCCGGAAGGCGTGGAGCAATTCCTCCGCGCGGGTCTGACCGCGCGCCACCAGTTCGCGCAGGGGATTGATGAATCCGTCTTCGCTCATGCCGGCGCTGTCCAGGCTGGCGCGGCGGCGAAGGCCCTCGCCCGAGATTTCCAAC
>CAYWWT010000290.1:0-3091 GCA_964461855.1 uncultured Rhizobium sp.
GGCGCCGTTGCAGGTGCTGGACGAAAAAGGCGACTGGGCGGACGAAAAGCCGGATGTCCGCCCGGGCGGCTGGGCCTTCCAGTATCGCAACGATCATTATCCCGATCTCGACGATACCGCGGTGGTGGTGATGGCGATGGACCGCGCCGCCAAGGCCGGCATCTCACCGCAATATGAAAACGAGATTGCGCGCGGTGCGGAATGGGTCGATGGGTTGCAGAGCCGCAATGGCGGTTGGGGTGCTTTCGACGCCGACAATTCCTACTATTACCTCAACAATATTCCCTTCGCCGATCATGGTGCGCTGCTGGATCCGCCGACCGAGGACGTCTCCGGCCGTTGCGTCGGGATGATCGCGCAACTGGGCGGAGACAAGGCGCGGCTGGGTGCGGGCGTGGCTTATCTGCGCAAGACACAACTTGCAGATGGATCCTGGTTCGGCCGCTGGGGCGTGAATTATGTCTATGGCACCTGGTCGGCGCTGGCGGGCTTGAATGCGGCTGGGCTGGCGCCGGAAGACCAGACCATGCGGCGTGCCGCGGATTGGCTGGCCGCGATCCAGAATCCCGATGGCGGCTGGGGCGAGAATTGCGACAGCTACAAGCTGGACTACAAAGGCTATGAGCCCGCGCCTTCGACCGCTTCGCAGACCGCGTGGGCTCTGCTGGGACTGATGGCGGCGGGCCAGGTCGATCATCCGGCCGTCGTGCGCGGGATTTCCTATCTCAAGCGCACGCAAGAGGCTGACGGCCTGTGGAGTCAGGCTCACTATACCGGCGGTGGTTTTCCGCGCGTGTTCTATTTGAACTATCACGGCTATCCGAAATTCTTCCCGCTCTGGGCACTGGCGCGCTACCGCAACCTCAAGACCGGCAATTCCCGCCGCGTCGAGGTCGGACTGTGAGACGCCGATGACCGTTCTCGCCGTCACCGGATTGAAGCGCGAGGCGGAGATCGCGGGCGGCGATGGCGTGGTGGCGGTGGCAGGCGGCGGCGACGCGCCGTCATTGACCGAAAAGCTCGCGGCCCTGCATGGCGATATCAAAGGCGTGATTTCCATCGGCCTGGGCGGCGGACTTTCGCCCTTGCTCAAGGTGGGCGAGGTCGTGATCGGCGACCGGGTGATCGCGGGCCGCGAAGAATGGGCTTGCGACGAGCATTGGCGCGTCTCGCTAGCCGCGAGGCTGAGCGGCGCCCATCAGGGGCCGGTCGCTGCCAGCGAAACCATTCTGGAGGACGCGGACGCCAAGGCCAGGCTTTTCACCAAGACCGGCGCGCTTGCTGTCGATATGGAAAGCGCTGTGGCGGCGCGATTCGCGGAAGGCCGCAAATTGCCTTTCGCGGTGCTCAGGGTGATCTCTGACGATGCCGGGCATGTGTTGCCGCAAGCCGCCCTGGTGGCGATGAGACCAGATGGCGGCATCGCGCTCACGCGCGTGCTGACCTCGCTGCTGCGCCACCCGTTGCAGGTGCCAAGCCTGATCCGCACTGCGCGGACATCGGGCAAAGCGTTCCGGGAATTACTCCGCTGCCGCGGCCTCTGTGGTGTCGGACTTGCCCGTCCGGATCTGTGACATCTTGTGTTCGACGTGGCGGGAGAAGACGAACTCCGCTGGCCGCTGATGGGACAGATCGATATCGGGGGCCATCGGGCCTTCGGTCTTCACGCCGCGCATCAGGATCGGCAGCATCTTCAGCGGGTGCTTGATCGCGTCGGTGGCGGCGGTGCCTTCGAAGCCGCAATGCACCATGCAATTGGCGCATTTCTCATACTTGCCGACGCCGTATTTTTCCCACTCGGTGCCTTCCATCAACTCCTTGAAGGTCTTCACATAGCCTTCGCCCAGCAGATAACAGGGCTTCTGCCAGCCAAATACGGTGAGAAGCGGCATCGACCAGGGCGTGCACTCATAGGTCTGGTTGCCGGCCAGGAAGTCCATGAACAGGCTCGAATTTGTGAATTCCCAATTCTTGCCGCCATTGCCGCGCGCCAGGATGTCCCGGAACATCTGCTTGGTACGCTCGCGGTTAAGGAAATGCTGCTGGTCGGGCGCGCGCTCATAGGCATAGCCGGGCGAAACCGTGATGCCGTCCAGGCCCATCACCATCATCTCATCGAAGAATTTGGCGGTGCGCTCGGGATCGGTACCGTCGAACAAGGTGCAATTGATCTGGACGCGGAAGCCGCGATCCTTGGCCAGCTTGATGGCCGCGACCGCCTTCTCATAGGTGCCGTCCAGGCAGACAGACTTGTCGTGCATCGCCTTGTCGCCGTCCAGATGGATCGACCAGGTGAAATTCGGATCGGGCTTGTACTGGTCGATCTTCTTGGCCAGCAGCAGCGCATTGGTACAGAGGATCACGAACTTGTCGCGTTCCAGATAGCCCTGAACGATCTTGGGCATGTCGCGATGGAGCAGCGGTTCGCCGCCCGCAATGGAAACGGCCGGTGCGCCGCATTCGTCGATCGCATCCATGCATTGCTGGAAGGACAAGCGCTGGTTCAGGATCTCGTCCGGATAATCGATCTTGCCGCAACCGGCGCAGGCCAGGTTGCAGCGGAACAATGGCTCCAGCATCAGAACCAGCGGATATTTGCCGCCGGAAAGATGCTTCTTCATTACATAAGCGCCGATCTTGGCGGCCTGTCTCAGTGGAAGACCCATGTCATGCCCTCAATTCGGCCGGCAGGCGGAACTCGATATGTTCCTTCTTGCCGTCCATCTGTTCGACTTCGACATTTTCAATTTGAGAAAGTGCGTCGATCACATGGCGCACCAATTCTTCGGGTGCAGACGCGCCGGCAGTCAGTCCCACCACGTCCTTGCCACGCACCCATTCCGGCAACAGCTCGCTGCCATCGGCGATGAGGTAGGAGGGAATGCCCTCCTCGATGCCGATTTCGCGCAAGCGGTTGGAATTGGAACTGTTCTTGGCGCCCACCACCAGGATCACGTCCGCAACCTTGGCCAACTCGCGCACGGAGGTCTGACGGTTCTGGGTGGCGTAGCAGATGTCGCTGGTTTCCGGGCCGACAATATCGCTGAAGCGCTTCTTCAGCGCCACGATGATGCCCTTGGTGTCGTCGATC
>CAYWWT010000291.1:0-3083 GCA_964461855.1 uncultured Rhizobium sp.
CGCCGGCGGTGCGGATCGTCGATGACGGTGACATGCGGGCCGAAGATCGCCGCATCCATCCTGTCTTTCAGGAAGCTGGTGCCGCGCGCGATGCTGGAACCGGAAATAGCCCCGGCCAGATGGCCGAGCAAACCGCCCGCTTCACGCGGGTCGAACACCACCGGGACATTCTGTGATTTGACCTTGCGCGGATTGAGGCGGCGAACTGCCTTCTCGCCGGCGCTGCGGCCGATCGCATCTGCGCTCTCAAGATCGCCGGCGTGACGCGCGCTGGCATGGTCGTAGTCCCGTTCCATGCCGGTGCCTTCGCCTGCCAGCACGGCAACGCCGATGCTGCTGCTGGTGCCGGCATAGCGGCCGAAAAAGCCCGTGCTGGTGGCCAGCGCGATGGCGGAGCGCGAGAAGCTGGCGCCGCCGCCTTCCGAATTGGTGACGCCGGCAACGCTTAGGCCTGCCTGCTCGGCGTCGCGCGCCCAGGCGACCAGGGTTTCGGCCGCAGGTTCTGCCGGGTCCTCAAGATCGAGTTCGGGAAGCGTGCGTGCCAGCAGCTCCGCGGGGGCGAGCCCCGCGAATTTGTCCTCCGGCGCCAACCGCGCCATTGCCAGTGCGCGCTCCGGCAGCGCCTTCAGCGCATCGGCGGAAAAGTCGCTGGAAGAAACAAACGCGACACGGTTGCCCACAAAGACGCGCAGGCCGATATCCATGCCTTCGCTGCGCTCGATATCCTCAAGCCGGCCCAGCCGATAAGAAACGCTGGACGAGACGCTTTCCACCATCAAGGCGTCGGCGGCATCGGCACCCTGTGTGCGGGCGCCGTTGAGAAGGCTTTCGAGGGTATTCTGAAGATTGCGCGGCTGGGACATCTAGAGCGGTTCCAGGAAAAGTGTGTCGCGGTTTTCCGTCTGGAACCGCGATGAAAACAGACTGTTCCGATGCCGCAAAGGCGCCGGACAGTCAAGCGAAGCGGGTTATTTGCTTAGGCGAAGGGCCGTCAGCGGTTTTGATAGCGGAAAAGGCCGGATTCGCCTCGCGAGGCTTCGGAGATGTAGAGCCGCTTTTCCTTGGTCGCGAAATAGACGTGCAGGTGCCTCAGCACATCCATCCCGATCAGAAGATCCGGAAAGACGACATCGTCGGACAGTTCCAAATCCTCGATCCTGCGAAGCTTGTCGTGAGACCCGATCTTGTCCGGCATCAGGTAAATCCGCAGGTCCTTGACCTCAACCCCATCGAAGGTGAGGTGATCGAAACGGTGTCCATAAGCGACAAAGGATTTGTCGCCATTGGCGGCGGAAAGCGGGCGCATGTCGGGCGAATCCGGCGTCAGCCCGAACAGGCGGTTGGCGACATCCATATTCATGGCCGTGTATTGCGAGCCGGTGTCGAGCACGGCGTTGAGGGCGCGCCCGTCGACCGTGACCGGCAGAAATATCAGATTGCGCTTGACCGTGATGGGGACCGCCGCGACCTTGTCGGCCGGCCAATAGATGACCTGCCCGTCGCAATGGTCCGGCGAGAACGCCGTGAGACGCCGCGCCCCGAAATCCATGTCGATGTCGCTGTCGGAAAACAGGTCGGTCGCCAGCAAGCCATCATAGGGCAATGACGTACCCAAATTCGGATTGGGCGCGACCAGCATCGAGATTCCCCGCTCGCTGCGCGCGCCCAAGGTGAGCCGTCCCAAGGTCGCCTGGGCGTTGGAGGCATTGCCGGCCAGGTCGAAAAGCCGCCTCTGGCTGCGGCGCTGGGGGAGGTTCAAGGCGTCGGCGGTGGCGCGGGAAATCTGGCTGACCAGACCGCCCGTATCCAGAAGCAGTTTCTTGTCCGAGCCGTCGATGGTGACCGGCACCAGCATCACGGTCCGGTCCGTCGTGCTTTGCATTTGAACGGAGTTGAGGATGCGCAAGCTCGGCACGCAATCAGCGGCCCAGGTTGGCGCGCTCGGCAGCAGCAACGCCGTCATCGCGCAAGCAAACGCCCATCTGGTCATGAGAACCTCCCGGCGTTGGAGGTTAGCACATCGGGTGCGGGGCGCGCAGGGCTAGTTCGCCGGGGCGGCAGGGGTTTTGAACAGTACGGATTCCCCAGTCCCCGCGGGCGAGATGTAAAGCTTCTTTTCCTTGTAAGCGATGTAGAGATGGAGATGCCGTAATATGTTCATCCCCACAATCACCTGGCGGAGGTGGCTACTATAGGGATCCGTGAGTTTGCCACGAATGGTGGGTTTGAGATCGTTCGCGGCTATGCGATCCGTCATGATGTTGATTTTCGGGTTCGTTACGGCAATCCCTTCAAAAGAAAGAGTTTCAAATTTATGGCTGTACTCTTTCATGAGTGAATCGGTCTTGGATGCTTCGATCAGCGGGGTGTCCTCACTGCCCGGCTTGATGTTGAAGGTGCCAATCGCGACTTCAACACTCATGACCGAGCTACCTGCACCAGTATCGAGGACTGCTTGCAACTGATGGCCGTCAATGGTCACCGGGACATTGATATGACCATTTTCCAGTGTGATAGGAACGATTGCGATTGGCCTTTCCGGCCAATAGGAGACACGGCCCTCGCAATGATCTTGCGAGAAATAGTTGAGCCGCTCTGCACCGAAATCAATGTCGATATCGTATTGCAGGAACAGGTCGGTGGAGAGAAGTCCATTTGCACCGACCTCGGTTTCCAGGTTTTGCATGGGCGAAACCTGGAATTTGAGTCCTTCGCCACGCGCATTGCCCAAGTCAAATGTCTTTACCGTGACTCGGCTATCTGAGGCATTGCCGTAGAGATCATAGAGCTTCAGCCTGCTGCTTTCTTCCTTGAGGCCGAGAGCTTTTACGGCCATCGGAGAAAGCGACGTTGTGGCACCGCCCGTATCCAGTACAAGCTTCTGTGCAATGCCGTTGATCTCCACGGGCACCAGAAATCTTGTGCCACCATCGGCGCTTTCCAGCTTGACTGTGTTGACGATGTGCAGGGGCTTGCAATCGGCCGCCTGCGCGGCAGTGCCCAAAAAGCTCGCCGCAAAAGCGAACGGCAAAAGAATTGCGTTCCGAAGTAAGCGCATGAGGCCCCCGCCCATTTATCAGAGG
>CAYWWT010000292.1:0-3081 GCA_964461855.1 uncultured Rhizobium sp.
TGACGCCGATGATCTTCAGCGGCATGCGCGATCTGATCTCGACGCATCCCGAACGGAAGAATGATCCCCGCCTGGCGCTGGACCCGCCATGGCTGCAGAACCAGATCCGGAACTATGACAAGGTCATCGGCGGCTTCCTGCCTCGCAAAGATACGGGCACGCCCAAGATGGTCATGGACCTGTTCAAGGCGGGTGCGACCATTACGGCTGGTACGGACGAGCCGGAAGGCATGTTCCTGCACTCTGAAATGGAAACCTATGCCCGCTACGGCATGGCGCCCTATGACATTCTGCGGGCGGCAACCGTCAACACGGCCGCGTTGCTCAACCTGGATGCCGGCAGCATCGAGCCCGGCAAGCTGGCCGACATCGTGCTGGTGCAGGGCAATCCGCTGGATGACATCCACAACACCTTCAATGTGAAGCATGTGATTCTGAACGGCCGGCACCTGACCTTCGACGATCTGATCTCCGGCAAGGCCAAGAACACGCCGCGCTAAGATCCCGGCAAGCCCGGTAAGGCAAAACCCACGGATGATATCCTCATCCGTGGGTTTCTTTTTGTGCAGAACCAAACTGAAGTCTTGTTCTGCAATACTGAAGTATTAGTTGCTCTTGGGGTTTTCGCGATACATGCGGGGCGACAGGCCCATCGCCTTGGTGAAAAAGCGTGAAAAATAGGCGGGATCGTTGAAGCCCAGATAATAGGCGGTCTGGGCGATGGTCATGGTCGAATTGATCAGCGCCCGCTGCGCCTCAAGCAGAATGCGTTGCTGGATCAGCTGATTCGGCAGCATGCCGGTGACCATCAGGCAGGCTTCACGAAGGCGCGTTTGGGTAACGCCCAGGGTGACGGCATACTGCGCCAAGCTCATATTGTCCCGGTAATGCTGCTCGATCAGCTCTCTGAGACGGGTCACCAGGGTTGCCGCGGCCTTGGGATGGGCCGCCTGTATCGCCCGCGAATGTTCCAGGGCGCGCGCGCATTGCACCAGGATGCTGAGAAGGTGGGAATCCGCGGCCGCGGTGTGGGCCACGTCGGAGCCGGCCAGTTCATGCGCCAGCCGGGCGAGCGGCCAGGTCAGCTGCTCGGACACCAGCGGAACGACCACCGGAGCCGCGAAAAGCATGGAGAAATCGGGCTCCCGCATGATCAGATTCTGCAGGTAGGAAGCGGAAATGGTCAGCGCCATCCCGCTGGCATTGAGCTCGAATTGGAAATTATGTGCTTCGCCGGCGGGGATAATGACGGCGCAGGGCGCCGCGAATCGAATGATCCCGCTCTGGGTCATGACGGTGCCGCGCCCATGTGCGATATGGAACATATAGTTCAGGTCGTCGTCGATGCTGGCCCAGCAACAGGCTGGACTTATGAGCCCCATCGGCATCAGGGGCAGGTGGCGCTCGACAATGACCGGCTGGGCATTCGCGTACATAAATCGCAACTCCAAGCCTTACATTAACTCCACAAAAGTCCAACTTTATCCATATTTTGTCCATCGTCAAAAGCCGGGATTCTGACCTAAACCTATAGCCAGAAAATAAAATCGCGCGTGTTGCAGTTATGCGCGCTGCTGTGGATCTGGACGGCAACAGGTATCGCAGGGGGAGCACGAATGGCTTTTATGCCAACCTATGCTTGGCGATCCGGGAGCGCGATCGCCAGCGAAATGGCGGTGTCTCGAGGGTCTATCGGCCTTCCTGCTCGTGGGCTTTCATCCAATTCCGCTTACCAAGCGCTAACCGGCGCGACCTATCTTAATATTCAATAACTAACTATCGGGGATCCTCATGACTTTCACGACGTCTGTTGCGCCGAAGATTTGCTCTCGGCTGCTTTTGTCCAGCGCCGCCCTGCCACTGTTCCTGGCATCGTCGGCCTTCGCACAATCCGCTCAGGAAGCGCCGCCGGCCGGCGAAACCGTCGTCGTTACCGGTTCGCTGATCGCGCGCCCCGACTACAACACCGCGACGCCAACCGTTTCGGTTACGTCCGACACCCTGAAGCAGAGCGGTCAGATCGCCCTGGAAGCAGGCCTGAAGGATCTGCCGCAATTCTCCACGTCGACCGGCGGCTCCGGCTCCTTCATTGGCGGCAGCGGCCAGCGCAACATCAGCATGCGCGGCTTGGGCCCGCAGCGTAACCTGGTGCTGTTGGATGGCCGCCGGATGCTGCCGTCCAACTCCGACGGCACCGTCGACATCAACCAGTTGCCGGCGGGCATTGTCGGCAATGTCGAAATCATCACTGGCGGCGCCTCGGCCGTTTACGGTTCGGACGCTGTTTCGGGCGTGGTGAACTTCAAGACCAAGCGTCCGGCCGACGGCCTGGAAATCAGCAGCAGCTACGGCACCACCGAATCCTATGGCGGCAGCCAGTGGGACGTGAACGCCATCGGCGGCATCAACACCGCCGACGGCAAAGGCAACATCACTGTCGCGGTGGAATATACCCGCGTTACGCATGTGAACTGGGGTTCCATTCCCTTCCTGCTGTCGAGCCATACCGGCGTCACGCCTCTGGTGCAGGGCCAGTATGTCGGCGGCGGCAATGCGCCCAGCCAGCCGGCGATCGATACGTATTTCGGGCAGTTCGGCGCGCCGGCTGGCTCGATTTCCCCGACCGGTTCCGGCGGCTTCGGTTTCAATCCGGATGGCAGCCTGTTCAATGTCGGTCCCAACAAGGGCACGATCTACAATTATCAGGCCATCACCGATGGCAATGGCCGGCCGCTCAATGATATTTCCGGTGGTTCTGTGCGCAACCGCAGCTATTATTTCCGCGGCACGCAAAATCCACTGGAACGCTGGTCCAGCTTCTTCAAAGGTGACTGGGCCCTTAGCAACAGCATTCATTTCTTCGGCCAGGGCCTCTACACCAACTACAATTCCACCGTGCAAAGCGATGCGACGGTGACCAGCGCGACGCAGATCCCGACCGTTCCAGTTCCGGTCAATGGCGTGGGCGGTAATCCGTGCTTGCGGCAGCTTCTGGCAGCCAATCCCGGGGTGCAGGATTTGTTGAACTCGAGGGCAAATCCGGGTGCGCCGATCCAGATCAACAAGCGCTTCCTTGGCCTG
>CAYWWT010000293.1:0-3072 GCA_964461855.1 uncultured Rhizobium sp.
TGGTTGCGGGGACAGGATTTGAACCTGTGACCTTCAGGTTATGAGCCTGACGAGCTACCGGGCTGCTCCACCCCGCGTCAGAAGGTGGGCGGGTATAGGCCAGCCTTGCGCCCGTGTCCACCCCGCTTTTCCCCCCTTTTCCGGGTTTTTGGCCGTTTTCAGGCTTCGTCAATCCCGAGCTTTTAGGATGCCGGGATGAACCGTTTTTCGCTCCTTTTTCTGCTCGCCCTGGCAGGCCCGGCCTTCGGCCAGGAGGCGCGCATCATCGTGCAGCAAGGCCGTGCCTTTCGCCCGGCGGAGGTCACGATCAGCCGCGGCGAGTCGCTGACTTTCACCAACGAGGATGAGTTCATCCATCAGGTCTATGTGGCGGGCCTGTTCGACACCGATGAGCGTGCGCCGGGGCAGAATATTACCGAAAGCTTTCCGGCGACGGGAACCTTCGAAGTCCGCTGCCACATCCACCCCAAAATGAAATTGGTGGTGCACGTCAAATAGGCGGAAAGATTGGCCTTTCGCCCGGCGCCACTTCCGCCTTAAGCGCCCATCAACCCCCCTGATCCAGAATGGAAATGTGACGCCACGCGGGGTGCGTGGGACGGATTCTGGAATGAAGCTGGCGAAGACCACCATCGGCGCCAAGATATTTGGCGCCTTCATCGCGATGAGCGTGCTGATCGCGCTTCTGGGCGCGGCCGGCTATGGCGTGCTTGCGATCGCGGGCCAGACCACTGTCACCACCTTCGATGGGCCGTTGATGGCGATCAACTATGCCCGCGCCGCGCAGGCCGATTTCATCATGCTCAAAATGGCGGAGCTGCGCTTCGAGCATGCCGACGAGACGGCGCGAGCCGGCATCACGACCGAGATCGGCGCGCTTGCCTCCACCTTCGCGGATGACCTTGCCGTGGCGGAACAGCGCTCCATCATGGCGGACGAAAAGCGCTTGATCCGGGAAATCCGGCCGCTGGTCGCGCGTTGGCGGCAATTGCGAACCTTGGGCGATATCGGCGCGCTGGAAGAGATCGACCGGCAAGTGGACGCAAAGTTCGATCTTCTGATCGAACTCAACACCGATCACAGCTTTGTCGGCCGGCGCAAGGCCGTCGACAATGTCGCCACCTACAAATATCTCTCCGCCGGCGCCACGTTGCTGGCCCTTCTTCTGGCGGGCGGCATCACCCTGTTTCTGCGCAGCCGTATCGTGCGGCCTTTGGCGGCGGCGGCCACCGTCGCCGACCGCATCGCCAAGGGCGAGTTGCAGACGGAAATTCCGCCCGGCGGGGGGGACGAGACCGGCGCATTGCTGAAATCCATGACCGTGATGCAGGACAATATCCGCGCCATGATGGCGCGGGAGACCGGCCTGCGGCTCTCCGCCGAGAGCCGGCTGTCGGATGCGTTGGAGACCTCGCGCGAAGGCGTCATCCTGGTGGCGGCCGACGGCACCATTCTGCTTGCCAACCGCCAGCTGGGAGAATTCTTTCCCGCCATCGCGGCCGAGCTGGTTCCGGGCACCAATTTCAATGACGCGCTGCGTCTAATCGGGCGGCAGCTCGCTGCCGGCGAGGACGGCGGCATCGCGCCGTCCGGCCACCGCGAACTCGAGCTTGCCGACGGCCGCTGGGTCCGCATGACGGCAAACGCGACCTCGGAAGGCGGCTCCATTCTCTTTTTCTCCGATTTCACCACCATCAAGGAACGCGAAGAAAATCTGCGCGCCGCCAAGCAGGACGCTGAAGCCGCCAACGCCGCCAAGACGCGCTTTCTGGCCAATATGAGCCACGAACTGCGCACTCCGCTCAACGCCATCATCGGCTTTTCGGAGATCATCAGTGGGCAGATCTTCGGCGAGGTCGGCAATGCCCGCTATCTCGGTTATTCCGGCGATATCCTGCGGTCCGGCCGCCATCTGCTCGATGTGATCAATTCGGTGCTCGATCTTTCCAAGAGCGAAGCCGGCAAGATGAGCTTGAACATCCGCGACATCGATATGCGCGAAATCCTGAAGGATTGTGCCGTCATGGTGGGCGAGCAGGCGGCCGAAGCCGGCCTGGGATTCGCCATGCGTGGGATCGATGCGGAAATTCCGCTCAAGGGCGATCCGGCGAAGCTGCGCCAGATCTTCCTCAATCTCCTGTCCAACGCCGTCAAATTCACGCCCGAAGGCGGATTCATCTGGGTCGAGGCCCAGGCCGATTCCGCCGGCGTCACGGTGACCGTGGGCGACAGCGGCATCGGCATGTCGCCGGACGATATCGCTGTGGCGCTGACGCCGTTCGGCCAGGTCGATAACCGGCTGGAGCGCCGCTATGAAGGCACCGGCCTCGGCCTGCCTTTGACCAAGGCTTTCATCGAACTGCATGGCGGGCGATTGAGTTTCGAAAGCGCGCGCGGCGCCGGCACCCGCGTCACTGCGACCTTCCCGGTTGCCGGCGCTATGGCGCTGGCGGGATAGCCTGGCGCTGCTGCTCAAAGCGCTGGGCGACATGCTCCTTGGCGGTCTGGATGGCGCGGACGAAACCCACGGGATCGGCGATGTCGGGCGTGACCACGGCATCGACGCCGGTGCCTTCGATGCGGACTGTGCCATAGCCGAAAATGCGGCCCAGAAAACTCTGACGCACTTTGACGCCTTCGATATTGGGCAGCGCGATTTCATTGGTGTGCATGGAAAACACGCCGTGCTTTTCCACGAAGCGATGGCTGGTGACGCCGATTTCGGTGGTCCATTTGCGGATCATCAGGCGCAGGAACGCAATCAGGCCCAGCACGAACCACAGCGCGATCAAGGCGGTGGTCCAGAAGATCGGGTTGGTCTTGTCCAGGAAATCGGGCTGCCGGCTGCTCCAGGTCAGGATGCCGACCAGCAGGGCCGCTGGAATCAGAAGCTGCGTCCAGGCGGCGAGATCATAGAGCCAATGGAAGCGGCCGCGGATGATGACGGTTTCCCCGTCTCCCAGCGATTTGTCGATATAGGACATGCAATCTCCCCGCCGGCTGCGGTTCGATTTTTACGCGAAATCCGGCGCAACGCCTAGCTGTCGTGATCGGGCAACAGGACTTCCCGCA
>CAYWWT010000294.1:0-3058 GCA_964461855.1 uncultured Rhizobium sp.
GACATTGAAGCCGCCCTTGTGCATTTCTTCCAGGACATAGCGGTCGCCGACCGACGCGCGCGCCAGCTTGAGGCCGAGCCCGTTCAGGTAACGGTCCAGCCCGGCATTCGACATCACCGTGCCGACCACGCCACCGCCTTTCAACGTGCCGCTCTTCGACCAGCTCTTGGCGATCAGCGCCAGAATCTGATCGCCGTCGATGATCCGGCCCTCTTCATCGGACATCACCACGCGGTCGGCGTCGCCGTCCAGCGCGATGCCAAAATCGGCGCGTACTTCGCGCACCTTGGCGCACATCGCCTCTGGCGCAGTTGAACCGCAATCCAGATTGATGTTGAGGCCATCCGGCGACACGCCCATCGACACGATATCGGCGCCCAATTCCCACAGAACTTCCGGCGCCACTTTGTAAGCGGCCCCGTTGGCGCAATCGATCACAATGCGCAAGCCATCCAGCCTGAGATTGCGGGGGAATGTGTATTTGGCGAATTCGATGTAGCGCGACTGGCTGTCGTCGATGCGCTTGGCGCGGCCGATGCCCATGCCCGTTGTGAGGCCGGATTCCAAGCCGCCATCCATAAGATGCTCGATCTCCAGTTCCACCGCGTCCGAAAGCTTCTGCCCGTCGGGCCCGAAAAATTTGATGCCATTGTCGTGATAGGGATTGTGCGACGCCGTGATCATCACGCCGATATCGGCGCGAAGCGAGCGGGTCAGCATGGCGACCGCCGGTGTCGGCAGCGGGCCGAACTGGAACACGTCCATGCCCACGGCGGTGAAGCCCGCGACCAGCGCATTCTCGATCATATAGCCCGACAGGCGTGTATCCTTGCCGATCACGACGCGGTGGCGATGCGCGCCGCGTGTAAAGATGCGCCCAGCCGCCATGCCCGCCTTCATCGCGATCTCCGGCGTCAGGACGGAGGCATTGGTGCGGCCACGAATGCCGTCGGTGCCGAAATATTTGCGCGTCATGGAAAAATCCTGATGGTCGGGGTGAATTTATCACAATCCCGTTGCGGGAAGTTAACGGCCATTCCCTATGGCTTTCAACACTTTAAGGCCGTCCCGGAGCGATCCCGGCGCATGCGTGCGAATATAATCGGCGCCGTTCGCTTCGGCGAACAATTCCGCCGCCAGACTGGCGGCACCCGCCTCGCCGGCCTGGCGGCCGGTCAATTTGCGCAAAAAGGATTTGCGCGACACCGACACCAGAACCGGCAGGCCGAAGCGCTTTTTCAGTTCCGGCAGGCGGCGCAGCAAGATGAGCGAATTTTCCGGATCGTTGCCGACAAAAAAGCCCATGCCGGGGTCCAGGATCAGGCGGCCGCGATCGATGCCGGCGCGGGTCAGGGCCTCGATCCGGCCTTCGAAAAAAGACACCACGCGGTCGAAAATTTCCTCCCGGGGAATTTCATCGCGGGTGGCGATGCCGCGGCTCAGGACCGCATACATGACAATAAGCTGCGCCTCCGCCCGCGCCAGTTCGGGATAGAAAGCCGGCTCCGCGAAGCCGTGAATATCGTTGAGATAGGCGACGCCTTGCGACAAGGCCCAGCGCTGCACCTGGGGCACGAAGCTGTCGATGGAAATGACCGCACCCTTGTCCTTCAGCGCGGGCAGGACGGAATTCAGCCGCTCGATCTCCAACTCGGGCGGCACCGGCTGCGCATCGGGGTTCGAGGACGCGGCCCCGATGTCCAGGATATCCGCGCCGGCTTTCAGCATCGCCGCGCCATGCGCCTGTGCTGCGTCGGGCACGAGAAAACGCCCGCCGTCGGAAAACGAATCTTCGGTGATGTTGAGGATGCCGAGAATTTTCATGATGCGCAGATCAAAAAGAAAGGGCGGCCGAAGCCGCCCGATCTAACACATTTGCCGAAGTTTAGTGACCGGGCTGCGGTTCCGGGGAAATGATCGGCCCCGGGCCCGAATTCCCGCGCGGCTTGCCCGCGACCGGAACCGAAGTACCCTCGCCGCGCGAGGGCAGCACCGGATCTTCGTAAGGCGTGCGCACCGGGGGAATGCCCTTGAGCAGCGCGATGATCTCATCGCCGGTCAGGGTTTCATACTCCAGCAGGCCGCGGGCCAGCACGTTCAGGTCCGCCTGATGCGTGGTGAGGATGTCCTTCGCCTTGGCATAGCATTCGTCGATGATGCGATGGATTTCCGCATCGATCTTCTGCGCCGTGGCTTCGGAAATATTCTGGGTGCGCGACACGCTATGCCCCAGGAAGACTTCTTCCTGGTTCTCGGCATAGGCGATGGGGCCCAGGCTGTCGGACATGCCGAAGCGGGTCACCATGGCGCGCGCCATGCGGGTGGCCTGCTCGATGTCGCTTTGCGCGCCGGTCGTCACTTTCTCGTGACCGAACACCAATTCCTCGGCGATGCGGCCGCCGAAGGCGACGCACAGATCGGCCAGCATCTTCTGGCGGGTCAGCGAGAGCTGATCGCGCTCCGGCAGGCGCATCACCATGCCCAGCGCGCGGCCGCGCGGAATGATGGTCGCCTTGTGGATCGGATCGGAGCCCACGACATGCAGCGCCACGATGGCATGACCGCCTTCATGGAAAGCCGTGAGCTTTTTCTCTTCGTCGCTCATGGCCATGGAGCGGCGTTCCGCGCCCATCATGACCTTGTCCTTGGCGTCTTCCAGCTCGGTCATCATGACCACGCGCTTGCCGCGGCGGGCGGCGAGCAGTGCACCTTCATTGACCAAGTTGGCGAGGTCGGCGCCGGAGAAGCCGGGCGTGCCCCGCGCCAGCACGCGCGGATCGACATCGGGGGCCAGCGGAACCTTGCGCAGATGAACGCGCAGAATCTTTTCGCGGCCGGCGAGATCGGGATTGGGCACCACGACATGACGGTCGAAACGGCCGGGACGCAGCAAGGCCGGGTCCAGCACGTCGGGACGGTTGGTGGCGGCGATCAGGATCACGCTTTCATTGGCTTCGAAGCCGTCCATCTCCACCAGCAGCTGGTTGAGGGTCTGCTCGCGCTCGTCATTGCCGCCGCCGAGGCCGGCGCCGCGATGACGGCCGACCGCGTCGATTTC
>CAYWWT010000295.1:0-3053 GCA_964461855.1 uncultured Rhizobium sp.
ACAAAATCCGCGATCCGAGTTTCATTTTTTATGCCCGGCGCGCTTTCCACGCCGGAGGAGACATCGACCATATCGGCGCCGCTCGCCGCTATTGCGCGCGCGACATTTTTGGGGTCAAGGCCGCCAGCCAGGAACCAGGGCTGGGCGAATTGACGTCCCTGCAACAACTGCCAATCGAAAGCCGCGCCATGACCGCCAGGACGTGTCGCGTCCGCCGAAGGCTTGGCGTCGAACAGAAGATAATCCGCCACGCCGTCATAGGTGGCGACCTTGGCGAAATCGTCCGGCCCGGCGACCGAAATCGCCTTGATCAAGGGAAGCCCGTAGCGGCTGCGAATCTGTGCCGCCCGCGTTGCGGTTTCCTGCCCATGCAACTGAAAGAAGTCCGGCCTGACATTCTTGGCGATGCGGTCGAGCTGGTCGTCGCTTTCATCCACCACCAGGGCCGCCAGCCGCAGCCGCCCGCGCAGGCGGTCCGCCAATGCCCGCCCCTCGTCCAGAGCAAGGTGACGCGGGCTTTTGGGAAAGAAGACCAGCCCGCCGAAATCCGCGCCGGCGCGAAGCACCGCATCGGCAGCGGCGGCCGAGTTGATCCCGCAGATTTTGACCTGGACCGGCATGGGATGGGGCTTATGGGCTTAAAGAAGGCCCGAAATCAAGCAAACCGGAACCTGGGGCCTAAGCTTCTGTGCAACCCAGGCTTTCCGCGATGGCACGGGCCGCTTCGACCGGATCCGGCGCCGCGGTGATGGGCCGTCCGATCACCAGAATATTGGCGCCCGCGTCCCGGGCCTCTTTGGGGCCCATGACACGCTGCTGGTCGCCCAGACCCGCGCCCTTGGGACGGATTCCCGGAACGACCAAGAGGAAATCCGGACCCAGGGCGGCACGGAGGGCGGCGATCTCGTGCGCCGAGCAGACCACCCCGTCCAGACCGCAATCGCGCGTCAAGCTTGCGAGCCGCAGCACCTGATCCCCCGCCGGGCCGCGCTGGCCCACGGCCTCCAGATCGGCATCGCCCAAGCTGGTGAGGACCGTGACCGCGATCACCTTGGTTCTGGGGTTGACGCTGCGGGCGGCGTCAACCGCCCCTTTCAGCATTGCGGGACCACCGGCGGCATGGACGTTGAGAATATCGACCCCGAGTCCCGCTGCCGCGCGGACGGCGCCCGCCACCGTGTTGGGAATATCGTGGAACTTCAGGTCCAGGAAAACCGGCAGGCCCAGATCCGAAAAAGTCCGCACGCCTGCAGGTCCATGCGCCGAGAAAAATTCCAGGCCCAATTTCACGCCGCCGACATGCGGTCTCAGCCGCGCCGCCAGGGTTTGCGCATATTCCAGATCGGTCGTGTCGAGTGCGACAAAGACGGGATTGGCATTCATCGGCGGCCACACGGCGATAGAGCTGCGGAAAGCGAGAATGCTGGATTCTCAGGCTTTCGGCGTACCGCCATTCAGTCTCTCGCGCAATTCCTTGCCGGTGCGGAAAAACGGCGCGCGTTTCTCCCCCACGGACACCGGTTCGCCGGTACGCGGATTGCGCCCCATGCGGGACGGCCGCACCTTCACCGAGAAAGCGCCGAATCCACGCAACTCCACGCGATGGCCATCGGCCAGCGCTTTGGTGATGCTGTCCAGCATCGTCGTAACAATCCGCTCCACGTCGCGGTGGTAAAGGTGCGGATATCGCGCGGTCAGCCGCGCCACCAGTTCAGACTTGATCATCCCAGCCCCTACGGGACATTACCGGCCGTGTAACGCCGCCCAGCCCCATTAAGTTGTCAGAGCCTCAAAGGCGCGTCAACGGGAAGCGTCTGAAAATTCAGGCCTTTTTTGGGTTCCCATTAAGCCTGTTGAAGGAATATTGGCCCTTTAGGGCCCGGTCCAGGAGCCATCGGACCCTCGGCCCGCCGCGCATTTGCGGCTCGCCTCAGTCGAGGACACGTCCTCAGGTCCGAATCACGAAGCCGGCCATGGGACCATCTGGCTGCGGGCCTGCCAGAGAGCTGGAATGCACAAACCGCCATCCCGGTCCGGGGCATCGGTCCTTATATTCGCGCCGCTGAACCCTGGTGATCCTGGTGAACGATTCCAGCCTCTCCTCACGCGATCTGCTCCTCGCCTTGGCCGTCGTATTCGTCTGGGGCACCAATTTTGTCGTGATCAAGCTCGGCCTCAACGCCCTGCCGCCACTCCTGTTCGCGTGCCTGCGCTTCACGTTCGTGCTGCTGCCGATGGTGTTTTTCCTGCCCCGGCCCAAGGTCGCGTGGCGCAATTTGATCTTCTACGGCCTTGCAATCGGGATGGGTCAGTTCGGCCTGCTGTTCATCGCCATGAACGGCATGATCTCGCCGGGACTGGCCTCGCTGGTGGTGCAGATGCAGGTCTTCTTCACCATCGGCCTGTCGATGTTGCGCAGCGGCGAGCGGCTGAAGCCCTATCAGCTCGGCGCCTTCGCACTGGCGATCGCCGGCATGGCCGTAATCCTGGCGCATAATGGCCGCGGTGCAACAGTGGCCGGGGTTGTCTTGACGGTCGGCGCGGCTGCGGGATGGTCCCTTGCCAATCAGGCCTCCAAGGAAGCCGGGAAAGTAAACGCGCTGGCCTATGTCGTGTGGTCCAGCCTCTTCTCGCTTCCGCCGCTTTATCTTCTGTCGCTGTGGCGCGAAGGCTGGCCGGCAATTGCCGCCGGGCTGAGCCAGGCGACATTGGGCACCTGGGTGGTCATCCTGTGGCAGAGCGTGGGCAACACCATGTTCGGCTATGGCTGCTGGGCCTGGCTTCTGGCGCGCTATCCCGCGGCGACCGTCTCACCCCTGACCCTGCTGGTGCCGGTGTTCGGCATGGGCGCCTCCACCCTGGTTCTGGGTGAGCCGCTGCAGGATTGGAAAATTCTCGCCGGCTTTCTCGTGATGGCCGGGCTGGTCGTCAATTTGTTTTGGGCTCGGCGGAAGCCGAAATTCACGCCGCTACCGGAAACCGGCGCGTCTTAAGTCAGCCGGCCAAGAAAAAGGCGCGCCTCTCATCGAAGCGCGCCCTTTGTCATTTCAGGT
>CAYWWT010000296.1:0-1583 GCA_964461855.1 uncultured Rhizobium sp.
TATGTCTCGCTGGGCGCGGGGCTGATGCCCGACTATGAAGGCGCCAGCAAATATATCGTGGTGCCCTATGCCGACGGCCAGGCCAATCTGGGCAATTATTTCCTGCGCTTCGATGGCGGCGCGCTGCAACTCAACCTGCTCGACAGCGACACCTGGCATGCCGGGCCGCTGATCGGCTATCGCATGGGGCGCGGCGACGTTTACAGCGGCGCGGTCGCGGCCATGCAGCATATCCGCTATTCCATGACCGAAGGCGGCTTTGTGGAGTGGGAGCATCTGGCGGAAGATCCCCGCGCGGGCGAGCGCGTCACCCTGACCGCGTCGGAAGGCAACATCAACCGCGACACCGGGCTCGACATCACCTTGCGCGGCACCATCCACCGCCCGCTCGACTTCATCAATCCCGGTTTCATCGTCTCGCTCAGCGCCGACACCGCTTTCGGCGACGGCAAATACATGGACACCTATTTCGGCGTGAACGGGCCCGACGCATTGGCCAGCGGCTTTCCCGTCTTTCGCGGCGAGGCGGGCCTGCGCAAGGCGGGCGTCTCGGTTTCGGTCGATCAGTTCCTGTCGGAGACATGGAGCGTCGGCCTGCGCCTGAATTACGAGCGCCTGTTCGGCGATGCCGAAGCCAGCCCCGTCACCGCCATCGCCGGATCGCCCGACCAGATGTTCGGCGGCGTGGTCCTGGGCTACGTGCTGTAGGAAAAGACGCCCCTGCTGCGAACAGGGGCGCTTTGCTTTACGTACCCGCGGCCTCGCGCAGGCTCTGAAAAATCATGCCCAGAAAGATCAGATGATCCTTGCCATAGGGCATCTGCGCCGCCGTCACCGGATCGGCGAAGGCGTCCTTGGTCATGTTGCGCAGCTTGGTGGTCAGGATCTCATCGCCCTTGGTGAATGTCTGGGTCTGCGCCAGCCAGCGCCGCCCCAGATCCAGCGCGGCGGGTGACGCGGGATCGTCCAGCGCCGTCAGCGATTTCAGGTCGGCGATCAAGCCGTTCCACACCGCGATATCCTGTTCCTGGTCGAAGCCGTCCTGCGCGGCCAGCGCATCGAGTTCTTCGGGCAGGAAATATTTGTGCTGGTGCGGCACGAAGGCGGGATGAAACAAGGTCGGGCGCGTCAGTTTGGACGTCATCGAAGTCTCCTTGGACAGGGTTGCGAGATCGTCGATGGAAAGGTCCTGGCCCGATTTCAGCTTGGCCCGCGCCGCCCGCACCAGGGTGAGGCCCCGCGCGACACGCTTGGCCTCCTGCACCAGCGCCTGCTCCTGAAGCGCCAGCACGGTCTGCAGCGTGTGCGCCGACGCCAGCAATTGCCCGATGGACGCCAGCGACAGGCCCAGCCGTTTCAACGCCAGGATCTGGTGCAGGCGCAGGGTCTGATCGGGGCCATAGGTGCGCCAGCCCGTCTCAGACCGCAGCGGCGTCAGCAAGCCGCGGCGCTCGTAGATGCGCAGCGCCTTGACGGTGACGCCGAAGCGGCGGGCGGTTTCGGTGGGACTGAGATGGGTCATGCCGGATCATTCTATCGACCCGCCGGCTTTTGGGGATGGCCCCAAGGGACGGGTCAAGAGG
>CAYWWT010000296.1:1683-3050 GCA_964461855.1 uncultured Rhizobium sp.
CGTGCGTTCCCGCACAGAACCTTATGGGGTTCCGGTGGTTATCCAATCGAACGCTTTTCACCCGCAAGGAGATCCCGCATGAGCATCAAGGGCCATATCAAGGAAGCCGCCGGCACCGTGAAGGAAGAAATGCACGAACACGGCAAGACGCCGGAAAGCCGGAAGAAGGCCGCCGAGGGCCGCGAGCTTCGCAACGAAGGCCGCATCGAAGACGGCAAGGCGCCAAAGACCGGCACGCCCGGCACCCACCCGCACCACTGATCGAAATTCCCTTGCCGGATGGCCCGTGCGTTTCGCCGCGCGGGCCATCGGCTTGTCTGCGCCTTCGCGAAATTCAACGCTTCCAACAAGGACGGGCATCCGTGCCGCGTGCCGGTGCGGCTTGACGGCCGGCGTGGAACCTCTATTGATACTGTGTCTTATTTGCAGAAATAACCCGGACTTTCCATGGCCGCCCCCGACCGCGTCTCACTGCGCCAGATCCATATTTATCTCAGCTTTTTCATCGCCCCCTGCCTGATCTTCTTCGCCGTGACCGGGGCGTTTCAGACCTTCCGCATTCCGGATGAAAAGACCGCGCCGGTGCTGCTGCAAAAGCTGGCGCGGGTGCATCGCGACGACGTCTTTGCCGTGAAGCCCGCACCGCCGCCGAAGGCGGCCAGCGAAATGCCGCCGAAAGCGGCCAGCGAAATCAAGAAGCCCGCAATCCCCAAAGCCAAGCCCGCCTTGCCCACGACATTGGTGAAATGGTTTTTCGTGCTGACAGCCATTGTCATGGTGATCACGACCTTGATGGGCGTGTGGATGGGCCTGGCCTATAGCCGCAACAAAAGAATCCTGTTGCTGCTGCTGCTCGCGGGCGCGGCGGTGCCCGCATCCTTGCTGGCGCTATAGCTAGAGACCCGCGAAGAAAGCGGCGATGTCGGCTTTGCCCGCGCCGTTCGACAACAGGATCGCCAGCGCGATGCGGGCGCGCCGTCCGTCCAGCCAGCGCGCGGGAATGATGCCGCGCGCGATCAGGTCGATCTCGCTTCCTGCAAAACCGTAAGAGCTGGTGAGGGTTTCGCCCGCGCCGGTGCGGCTGGCAAAGACCACCGGCACATGCATCGCCTGCAGGATCGGCGGTATGGTGCCGGCGACATGGCCGCCGCCGGTCAACGCCAGCACCAGCGCGTCATGACCGGACAGGCTTTGCACGATGGCGGGCTCCAACCCCGGCCCCGCTTCCAATACCGGCACGACGGCTTCGCGCCCGCCCCAGCTCAGATGCGGCAAGCGTTTCTCCGGCGTCAGCAGGAAGCGCACCCGCCCCTCCACCACCCAGCCGATGGGCCCGAACGGCTCCGACGAAAAGGCGTGGGTGTGAA
>CAYWWT010000297.1:0-3030 GCA_964461855.1 uncultured Rhizobium sp.
TGATGACGGTGACGCCGCTGGCGCAGGCCTATGTGAATGCCAATTTCAAGGAGAGCCAGCTTGAGGGCGTACACGCCGGGCAGGACGTCACCCTGACCTCCGATCTTTATGGCACCGGCGTCGTCTATCATGGCCGGGTGGTTGGCCTGGGCGGCGGCACGGGCGCGGCCTTCTCGTTGATCCCGGCACAGAATGCCACCGGCAACTGGATCAAGGTGGTGCAGCGCCTGCCGGTGCGCATCGCGCTCGACCCGAAGGAACTGGCGGACCATCCGCTGCGCGTCGGCTTGTCGATGACGGCGAAGATCCGCCTCTCCAACTAACGGTCCGGTTCATGTCGGCACGCGGCGCAGTAGCACAAACCGGTCCGGCCCCCTTACAGGGCGCCTTGCTGTGGGCGGGCATCGCCACCCTGGCCATGGCCAATTTCATGGCCGTTCTGGACATGACCATCGTCAATGTCTCCGTTCCCCATATCGCCGGCAGCATGGCGGTGTCGGTGAATGAAGGGACCTGGGCGATCACCTCCTACGCAGTGGCGGAAGCCATCATGGTGCCGCTCACCGGGTGGCTTGCCCAGCGCTTTGGGCCTGTCCGGGTGTTTTCCACGGCCGCGCTCGCCTTTGGTGCCTGTTCCATGCTGTGCGGGCTTTCCACCTCGCTGCCCATGCTGATCACGTTCCGTGTCCTGCAGGGGTTGGCGGGCGGTCCGTTGATGCCGATGTCGCAGACGTTGCTCATGCGCATCGCCCCGCCGGAAAAGCGCAACATGGCGCTGGGCCTGTGGACCATGACCACCATCCTGGGCCCCATCGCGGGTCCGGTGCTGGGCGGATATTTTTCCGACACCTTGGGCTGGCCCTGGGCATTCTACATCAACGTGCCCATCGCGATCATCTGCACCACCCTGGTCATTCGCACCTTGTCGCAATTCGAAACCGCGACCGTGAAGAATCCCATCGACTATGTCGGCCTGGTGCTTCTGATGGTCTGGGTCGGTGCGCTCCAGATCATGCTGGACAATGGCGAAAATGACGACTGGTTCGCCTCCAACTTCATCATCACTTTGGCGGCCATCGCGTTGGTCGGGTTCATCTCGTTCCTGGCCTGGGAATTGACCGATGAGCATCCCATCGTGGATTTGCGGATCTTCCGCTATCGCAGTTTCGGGCTATCGGCGCTGGCGCTGTTTTTTACCTTCGGCTCCTTCATGGGCTCGATTGTGCTGATCCCTCTCTGGCTTCAGACCAGCATGGGCTATACCGCGACCACGGCGGGACAAATGATGGCCTGGAATGGTTTGGTCGCCCTGTTCCTGGCGCCGATCGTGGCCAATCTGATCGGCAAGGTCGATCCGCGTTTCCTGATGTCGCTGGGACTGGGTCTGGTGGCGCTGGACACGTTCTGGCGCACGACTTTCAACACCGATATCAGCTTCTGGGGCCTTGTTCCGGCGCAGATGGCGCTGGGTCTGGGGATGCCGCTGTTCTTCCTGCCGATGATGAGCATGTCGATGGCCGCGGTGAAGCCGGAAGAAACCGCATCGGCGGCCGGCCTGATCAACTTCCTGCGCACCATGGCGGGTGCTTTCGCCACCGGCGTGATCGTCTTTGCCTGGCGCGATTCGACGGCTTCCGGTCATGTTGCAATTGCGGGCGTTCTGAATAACGCGCCAAAGGTCGTGGCGCAGCTTCAGGCCGGCGGACAAAGTCATCAGCAGGCTCTGATGTCTCTGGACGGCATCGTTCAGACCCAAAGCGTGATGCTGGGCACCAACCAGGTCTTTTCCGTGGTCGCGGTCATCCTGGCCTGTGTTTCCGCGGCTGTCTGGCTGATGCCCAAGCCCAAACTTGTGCCCATGAAGATGGGCGGCGGCCACTAGCTTTCGGTTTTTCGAGATCACTTAAACAAAAACGGCGCCCCGATGAGGGCGCCGTTTTCAATTCCATTCTTCTCAAATCTTACGTCAGGCTGGTCTTGTAGAGATTGAGCAGCCGCGCCCAGGCGCGATCGGCATCGGCCTGATTGTAGATCGGCTTGCCATTCTGCATCGGCATGTCCTTGACGCACCAGCCATGCTGGGTGCCGGCATAGACTTCGACTTCGGCGGGCACCTTGGCGCTGGCGAAGGCCGCTTTCAGCGTGGTCTTGGCCTCGGGCTGCTTTTCGTCGTCACTGGCGGCG
Organism: uncultured Rhizobium sp.; assembly: GCA_964461855.1. GTDB lineage: Bacteria > Pseudomonadota > Alphaproteobacteria > Micropepsales > Micropepsaceae > Rhizomicrobium. The sequence goes on from CAYWWT010000297.1 coordinate 2,185, forward strand.
ATGGCGATCAGCATATGCGTGTGCATCTTGGGTATCAGAAGATGCGGGCTGTCCGGCTTGTCGGTAACCAGGCCGCCGCCATGGAAGGTCGCGCCCGCGCCGACACGGTTGTTGACCGTCGCTGCGGTCTTGAACACCAGCGGCCCGCCCATGCAATAGCCCTGGGTGCCGATCTTCTTGGCGGTATCGACTTCCTTCTGCTTGTCGAGGAAGCCGATATAGGCGACGGCATCGCGCTCGATCGCGCCCGCTTCGTTGATCGGGCCGGTCCAGGTGCCCATCTTGGCCCGGCTTTCCGGCGCGCCGAAATCGAACGTGCTGGCGTCGGCGATGACGGGTGCTTTCTGGGTGCGGTAGAAAGGATTGGGCACCAGCACCGAATAGCCTTCGCCTGCGAGCCGCTTGGCCATGTCGCGCATGCTCGGGCGCAGGCCGAAAATATCGGTCCAGAGCAGCACCGCGGGGTGCTTGCCCGAGGCCGGACGGATGAAGGCGGCGTCGCAGGTGCCGTCGGGCGTCTTGATCGTCACATCGGATTCAGTCACCGCCATCGCGGCCTGGGCGGACCCGGCTGCCACGGTCAGGCCCGCGGCAACCGACAGCGCCGTGAAATCGCGGCGCGAAACATCGCCGGTCAAATTTGTCTGCTTGTTGTCTTCCACATTACCCTCCTGGCTGTTTTCAGCGCGGGGAGGTTAGCGCATCGCTGTGACAGCCGCCATGCGTGAGCCGTGCCTAACCAAGCGGTTGGATTTGCAGGAAGACGCCCGGTTCCGGCCTGACCGTCATGGTCATGACGGGATGCGGCGCGGGCTGGCTGGGCGCGAAACGAAAGCGTTGCACCAA
>CAYWWT010000298.1:0-3016 GCA_964461855.1 uncultured Rhizobium sp.
GCACACAGCTGTCGGGCGAGAGCGACAATTTGCAGAGCAGACCCAGCACGCGCCGTCCGCGCTGGCGCCCCAGCCAATACCAGCCATTGTCGGCGACAAAGGACCCAGCCACCGCCGCGGCCATCAGCCAGGTGAAGTCGAGGTCTCCGCGCACCGTCAGCGCGCCCGCGACCGCCAGCAAGGGCGAGGCTGGAAGCGGCAAGCCACCCTCATCCAAAAGCACCATCAGAAACACGGCGAAAAGGCCGAACTGCGCGATCAGGCTGACAGCATCCTCCATGGCGCAATAATAACAGGCATGGCGCTGCGCGCGAAACGAGGATCGGGCATGAGCGGCCTGCGCTGGCTTTGGGGCCACGAATTGGATTGAATGCCCGCGCATCATTCGCGAGGACGCCATGCCGAAAGCCTATTGGATCGCTACCTATCGCACGATCAACGATCCGGCGAAGATGGCCAAATACGGCGCCCTGGCGGGCCCGGCCATCGTTGCGGGCGGCGGCAAGTTCCTGGCCCGGAGCGTGGCAGCCGAAGCCTATGAAGCGGGCATCAAGGCGCGAACCGTGCTGATCGAGTTTCCCAGCGTCGCCGCCGCGACCGCCACCCATGACAGCCCGGCTTATCAGGAAGCCCTGGCCGCGCTGGACGGCGGCGCGGAGCGCGAGATTCGCATCGTCGAAGGCGCGGAATAACCGCGCTTACGGCGCCACGGTTTCGATCATCATCGTATCGATGGTGAAGGAGCCGTCTTCCTTGATGGCGAAGTGGCGGCGTACCTCTTCCGGCGCACCGGTCTGCAGCGCGCGAATGGCCTTTGCCAATATTTCGGGCGTGCGCATCCGGGCGATCCAGCTTTCATATTCCAGATGCAGCCGCCAGGTGCGGACATTTGTCACCGTCAGCCCGGTGCGGGCGAGTGCCGCGGACCATTCCGCCAAGGTGTAGTTGCGCACATGCGAGGTGTCGCGCAGCAACTCCACCGACTGCAGATGGGTGTCGAGCAGCGCCAGCCCGGGCGTGAAGACGTCCATCATGATCACGGGCGCGCCGGGCTTTGCGACGCGGCGGGCTTCGCGCAATCCGCCTTCGAAATCGTGCCAGTGATGCGCCGAATAACGGCTGACCACAAAATCAAAGCTGGCATCGCCGAAGGGCAGCTTGTCCACCGACGCCCGATGGGTGGCGATGTTGGGCAGCTTCTTGTCTTTCGCGGCCGCGGCCACCGCCGCCAGCATGTCCGCCGACAGATCCACCGCCGCCACCTCATCGGCATGGCGCGCCAGCAGGTAGGCGACATGGCCGCCGCCCGTGCCCAGATCCAGCGCCCGGTCGGGGCCAGCTTTTTTTGCCAACGCCTCCAAGGTGCCGAGATCTTCGCCCCGCGCATGCACGGCGCTTTCGACATAGGCGTTGGCGCGCGGTCCGAACTGGCCGGTCACCAGCGCATCATGGGCTTTGGACATGGCTTGCTCCCTGTTTCGAGCCGGATTTTGCGTGCTTATTAGCATAGTACAAGATTGATAATTATCCTGGTATAAACACTGATATGGCCATGAATGACCAAAGACGGCTGCTGGGCGATTTCGTCCGCGCCCATCGCGAACGCCTGCCGCCCGAGGGCCCGTCTGTCCGCCGCCGTACCCCCGGCCTTCGGCGGGAGGAGTTGGCGGCGCTGGCGGGGATCAGCGTGACCTGGTGCACCTGGATCGAACAGGGCCGCAACGTGAAAGCCTCTCCCCAGGCGCTGTCCCGGCTCGCCCGCGCCTTGAAATTGTCGCGGGCCGAGCGCGGCTATCTGTTCGAACTTTCCGGCATTCGCGATCCCGACGACCCGGCGGTTTCGGATGCCGCCGACGCGCCCTCTTCGCTGACCGCAGCCGTGAAAGCGATTGCACATCCGGCGTATGGCCTGGATCCATTATGGAATGCCTGCTGCTGGAACGATGCCGCGGCCCATCTTTTCCGTGGCTGGCTGGACGAAAATCATCAGCGCAATCTGCTCGCCTTCGTCTTTCTCGATCCCGCCGCACAAGCCTTCATCCCTGATTGGAAAGAACGCGCCGCGCGCCTGTTGGCGGAATTCCGCAGCGATTACGGCCACAGCTTTGCCGATCCTCGTGCCCGCGATCTTGTTGACAGGCTGCGCGCACAAAGCGCCCTGTTCCGCCGGACCTGGGACGAACAAGCGGTGTTGGAGCGCGAAGGCGGCCTGCGCCGCTTCAACCATCCCGTTGATGGCCTGCTGCGGTTTGCCCAGCACACCTTCACGCCATCGGACCGGCCCGGCTACAAGCTGGTGCTGCTGATGCCAGCCTAACGCTTCAGTGCGTTTTCCAACTGCGTCTTGGTCATCTTGGAGCGGTTGGGAATCCCGGCTTTCCTGGCGCGCTTGTAAAGCGCTGCTTTCGTCGGGCCGCCGCGCACGCGCGAGCGCGCCGCCCGCTTTCCCGCCGCGGTGCGGCGGCGCGCATTCTTGCCGCCTTCGCTGCGTGTGCTTTCGCGCTTGCCTTGTGCACCGATATGCGAACGGCCCTCGCGGATCTGCTGGCCGGTGCGGCCCGACGCTTCCTTGCGTTCGGTCTTGGCGCGGCTGCTGCGGTTCTTGCGCTTGCTTTTGTATTTGGACGCACCAGCTTCGTTCAGCGCGATGGCGATGGCCTGCTTGCGGCTTTTCACCTTGCCGCCTTTGCCGCTGCGCCCGCTCTTGAGTTCGCCATGCTTGAACTCATGCATGACGCGGCCTTCCGTACGGCGCTGTCTGGGTGTCGCTTTTGCCATGGAAACCTCCTGCTGAAAGGCAAACGTTCCTGGCGATTCCGCGTTCCTTCCGGCCTTCGCCCACCTGCGGGCAATCTTTACGCTTCCGCGAACAGGGCCGGCATGCCGTCACTGCGGCGCTGAAACTTTAGACTCTTCGCCGCTAGGCGCGGTATGAAGCCTTCCGCCTTTCCAGGGACTCCCCATGCGCCAGGTTCAGCATTTTATTGACGGTTCGGCTTTTGCGGGGGAGAGCAAG
>CAYWWT010000299.1:0-3013 GCA_964461855.1 uncultured Rhizobium sp.
TGACCACCGAACAGACCGATGGATTCCAGGTCACGTCCGAGCGCGAGAGCTAGCCGAAAAGATTGTAAGCGCTGACTTCGGCTTCATCGCCAGGTTCGACCTCGACTTTGGGCTGCTCCTGCGGCACGTCCGCGAACATGCGGTTCACCGGATAGCCATTTTCATCCGTGCGGATCGGCGTGTCGCCCGGCAGGCCGACCATGCGCTTGGCCGTGACGCGCAGCCGGTCCACGGCATCGTCATTGTCGCCATGCTTCTTGCCCCAGGGGGCGCCGGTTTCCAAGGGCGCGGCGAAGGGATCGTAGCCCTCATTGGTCCAGTTGCGCACCATCGCCTTGAAGAGACCCATCAGGGTGTCGGAGGAGAACCGCTCGGAGAAATCGCGCCCGGCATTGCGGAAGGCATCATTGTAGAGGCCGGCAAACAGTACGACCTCGCCGTAGTAATTGGTGGTGCCGATGACGCTGTCGAAATTCACGGTGCCGTAGAAAAAATTCCAGGCAACATCGCGCATCAGGGCGCGCATGAAATAATCGATCGGCATGACATGGCTGCCGCCCGGCCAGGTGATGCGGGCGAAATACTCGTCGCGCCGGAAGGCGAAGCTGCCGGCCTCGAACGCCTGGTAGCCATTCTCATTGTCGGCTGGCAGCACCTTGGTGTGCTTTGCCAGATTGGCGCTGGACTTGCCGGAAGTCTGGTTGGCGGTTTCGAGCATGGCCATGGCGTATTCCTTTGCGTTCGGTGTTGAGCCTGATCGACCGGATCAGGAAGTCTGACATATCTCGGACCATTTCTGCATGGTCAGCGGTCCTTCGATGGTCTGGATCATGGCGGCAGCGGGCGCTTCGGCTTGAAAGCGATAGGCGGCACCCTTGGGCAGAAGTCCCATATGCCCGCGGCCCAGGATCAGCCGGCCCATCTTGCGGCCGTCGACATCGCCGCGCACAGCCTGAGCGCCCGAAAGCTTCAGGTCGATGGCGGTTTCCGGCGCTGCCAGTTTCACCAGATGGACTTCGATCTTGCCGTCCATGCAGAGAATGAATTCGTCGTGCGACGCGGAAAACCAGCCCGAGGTCCCTTCGGCGCGCATCGCCTCGATGACATATTCGAAATTCTTGGCGACCGCGATGCGCTCGTAAGGTTTCGATTTGGAGCAGACTTCGAAGATGTTGGAAAAAACATAATTTTTCGGATCGTCGTCAACGAGTTCGACTTTGCCTTTGTTGATGTCCTTCAGCGATCCGAATTTGGTTTGATAGGTGCTCATGGGTCCTCGTAGTCTGCCGAAAGGACAAGCAAAGGCTTTTCCGGAATCGGCAAGCTCCGGGAACCTTGTCCTTCAGACAGAAAATTAGAGTTTGGGGCGCCAGAGCGTCCTGCACGGGCTTGCAGGTTTCTGCATGAAATGGGCGGGCGGCACGTCCCTCAGGATTGAACGGACCGGCGATAGGCCGCAGGGGTCACGCCTACGGCACGGCGGAAAATCCGGGTCATATGTTCCTGGTGGGTAAACCCGCAGGTCAAGGCGATTTCGATGATGGAGGTGCCGCTCCGCAGCATGCGCTTGGCCCGCTCGACCCGCATATGCATCAGGAATTGATGCGGTGGCACCCCCGTGGTGACTTTGAAGCGCCTGGCGAAATGGCTGGGACTGAGCCCGGTGGCGGACGCCAGTTCCGCGAGGGTGAGGGAATCCCCCAGATGGGCTTGCATGAAGTCGGTGGCGCGTTGCAGCTGAAGCTTGGTGAAGCCGCCCTGCGGCAGCGGATCGGTGTGAGCCGAGGTCGAGTGCTGACGCAACAAGCGCGCCGCCAGCGCCTGGGCCAGATAATCGGCATAAACCGTGCCGGCGGTATCGGAATTGCGCAGGGCTTCCTGAATACCCAGGGCCAGCCGCTCGATCAGGGGATCCTGGTCGCCCAGGCTGGGCACAAGCTCGATATAGTCGGATGCGCCATAGCCGAAATCTTCGGCCACATCGTCCACGATTTGCTTGCGCAGATAGACATGAAGCGAATCCAGCTCGCCCTCCAGCCGCACGCCGAAATCGCGGCCACCCGGTAGAATGAACAGCCCGCCCGGCGCGATTACGCGCCTGGCCGGAATGCGCCCCATGACCCGGGTTACCGCCACAGGACCATCCAGATGCAGAATGATCAGATGATCCTGAACCGCGTTGTACCGGTCTTCATAAGGTTTTTCGCGCTGCGAAGAGGCATAGAGCGATGCCCAGCCGAGCCCCTTGCTGGTCAGATGCGTATGGTTCTGTGGCCTGAGGAGAATGCCGTGCGTTTCCGCGACGCTGAATTCTCCGGGCAGTAAACGACCCATCGAAAATCACCTTCATCCCTGCAGCAGGGCGCGCCGCGCCTCTTCTTATTATGAAGTCAGTGTACCCCTGTTATGGGGTAAGTCAATTTCCGGGTTGCCGAAATGGTTTACCTGCCTGCTCGATTTTCAACGGGGAGGCAGGAAGCGAGCCGGTTAATGGCTCAGCCGGAACTCATAATTCAAGCGCCGCCAGGGGCCTTTCATATTTCGCCCGTCGGGCGGGGCCTGGGTCGCGGGCTGCTCGGGATAGGTATCGATCAGGGACTTCTTGACGCCGAAGACCGCATCGCTTTCCAGATACGGATCGCCCGCGACAAAGACATGGGTGACAAGGGTGGTATAGCCGGGCGCAGCCGCCATGAAATGCAGATGCGCGGGGCGCCAGGGATGGCGCGCCGTGGCTTTCAGCATTTCTCCTACCGGTCCGTCATCGGGGATCGGATAAGCTGTTGGCATGATGGTCCAGAAGCGCAGCCGTCCTTCGGCGTCGGCATGAAAACGGGCGCGAAGCTGGGCCTGGTCCAGGTCGCTGCGTTGTATGTCGTAAAAACCTTCACTGTCCGACTGCCAAACATCCACCACCGCGTCCTTCAAGGGCTTGCCGTCCACCGAAGCGAACCGCGCCTCGACATAAAGTGGCTGGCCCGGCGCACCGCGCGCGATATCGGTGCCCTGCTCC
>CAYWWT010000300.1:0-1073 GCA_964461855.1 uncultured Rhizobium sp.
CACCAGCGTTGCGCCTGGCGACCACGTCATCCCGCTCTACACACCTGAATGCCGTCAGTGCAAAAGCTGCACCTCACACAAGACCAACCTCTGCACTTCGATCCGCGCCACCCAGGGCAAGGGCCTGATGCCGGACGGCACCAGCCGCTTCTCCATCAAGGGCAAGCCCATCTTTCACTATATGGGCTGCTCCACCTTCTCGAACTTCACCGTGCTGCCGGAGATCGCGCTGGCGAAGATCCGAAGCGACGCGCCGTTCGACAAGGCCTGCTATATCGGCTGCGGCGTCACGACGGGCGTCGGCGCGGTGATCAAGACCGCCAAGGTCGAGCCCGGCGCCACTGTGGTGGTGTTTGGGCTGGGCGGTATCGGTCTCAATGTCCTGCAAGGTGCACGCATGGCGGGCGCGAATATGATCGTGGGCGTCGATCTCAATCCCAGGCGCGAGGTGCTGGCGCGGCAATTCGGCCTCACCCATTTCGTCAATCCGAAAGAGGTGAAAGGCGATCTGGTCGCGCATCTGGTCGAACTGACCGGCGGCGGGGCGGATTATTCCTTCGAATGCGTGGGCAGCGTCGATCTGATGCGCCAGGCGCTGGAATGCACCCATCGCGGCTGGGGCGTTTCGGTCATCATCGGCGTGGCCGGCTCGGGGCAGGAGATCAAGACCCGGCCCTTCCAGCTGGTGACGGGACGGGTGTGGAAAGGCACCGCCTTCGGCGGCGTGCGCGGCCGCACCGAAGTGCCCGGCATCGTCGATTGGTACATGGACAGGAAGATCGCGATCGATCCTTTGATCACGCACAAGCTGCCGCTGGAGCGGATCAACGAAGCCTTCGACCTGATGCATTCGGGCGAAAGCATCCGCACGGTGATCGAGTTTTAAGCGCGGTCCTCACCCTTCGACGGGTTCAGGGTGAGGAAGTCCTCATGCCGAGCCTGTCGAAGCATGAGGCCGGTCATGCCTTCACGCTCTTCAGCACCTTGAGCAGCTGCGGATGCAGATTCTCGTTGGCGCAGATGACATTGCCTTTGGTCAGCATCTGTTCGCCGCCATTCATGTCGGTGATGAC
>CAYWWT010000300.1:1173-3003 GCA_964461855.1 uncultured Rhizobium sp.
TGGCCTTCGCGCTCCAGACCGATGGAGATCGCGAATTGCGGTATCCCGTGCATGAAATTGGTGGTGCCATCGATGGGATCGATGATGAAACGATGGGTCTTGTCCTTTCCTTCGACCACGCCGCCTTCCTCGCCCAGAAAGCCATAGCCGGGGCGCGCCCTGGTCAATTCCTCGATCAGGATGCGCTCGGTGCGCTTGTCGGCGGTGGTGACGAAATCCGCAGGGCCCTTCATCGAGATCTGGAGATTCTCCAGTTCGCCGAAATCGCGGATCAAGGGGCGGCCGGCTTTGCGGGCGGCGGCAACCATCACGTTCAAAGCAGGAGAGATATAAGCCATGTCAGTTCTTTCTGGGTCGCACGGCCGAACGCAAAACCGCTTCGCACTTTTGCTGGCCGATGCTCCGCCGTGCCGCGGCAACCATCATGTTCAAAGCGGGAGAGATATAAGCCATGCGATCCTCTTTGCTCTCACCCTTCGACAGGCTCAGGGTGAGGAGGGGCCTCATGCCGAGCGCGTCGAAGCATGAGGATTATTCGGCTCTGCGAACGTAAGAACCATCTTCGGTGTTGACGATGATCTTCTCGCCCGCGCCGATGAAGGGCGGGACCTGGATCTTGAGGCCATTCTCCAGCACCGCACTCTTGAAGGACGGCGCGGCGGTGCCGCCTTTCATCACCGGGTCGGCTTCGGCGATGGTGACCGTGACCTGGTTGGGAAGCTGGATTGAAAGGGGGCGGCCTTCATGCAGCCGCAGCATCACTTTCATGCCGTCGGTGAGGAACTGCGCCTGCTCGCCCACGAAATCGGTGGCCAGTTCGATCTGCTCATAGCTTTCCATGTCCATGAAGGTGAGCATCGCGTCGCTCGCGAAGAGGAACTGGAAATCCTTCTTGTCGAGATGAATTTCCTCGACCATCTCCGACGAGCGGAAACGCTCATTCAGCTTGGTGCCGGTTTCGATGTTCTTGAGTTCGACCTGGTTGTAGGCGCCGCCCTTGCCCGGCTTGACCGCCTGGGTCTTGACCGCAATCCAGAGCGATCCCTGATGCTCGATCATCGCGCCCGGGCGGATTTCGTTACCGGCAATTTTCGACATGGCAAACACGCCTTTTTGAGATCCGCCGCCGCTTCAAGAAAGCGGGGACGCGGGGATTGAGGTCAGCAGGGTCAAAGAGCGCGCGGGTTCTAGCAGTGCGAAGCGCCACTGTCATCTGGAGAAACAGCTCAGGCCCGCCTCCCCTATGCGTGCGTAGCACGCTGATAGGGGAGGTGCCCGTAGCAGCGCTTATTGCGCGCAGGCAGCAGCCGGCGCGCAAAAGTAAGCTGCGTAGGGCGGAGGGGTTAACTAGAAGAGGGCGTTGAAAGCTTTCACCGCCGCCTCCGGCCCGTCCGGGTGTTCCCACACCCCCGCCGCGACGGCGAGGAAATCGGCACCCGCTTCGATCAGCAGCGGCGCATTCTGAATCGTGATGCCCCCGATGGCGACGGCGGGGACCACCGTACTCTCACTCCAAGCCTTCAGCAGTTCTGGATCGGCCTGGGTCTTGGGTTCCTTGGTCCTGGTGGGGAAGAAGGCGCCGAACGCGACATAATCGGCGCCTGCCTCGGCGGCTTCCATCGCCAGATGACGGCTGTCGTGACAGGTGACGCCGACAATGCGGTCCGGCCCCATCAGTCGGCGGGCATCGGCATAGGACGCGTCTTCCTGTCCGACATGGACGCCGTCGCAACCGAGTTCGGCGGCAAGGTCGGGCCGGTCATTGAGAATGAAGGCCGTGCCCGCCGCCTGCACGATGGGACGCAAAAGATCGGCGGCGCGGCGGATGGC
>CAYWWT010000301.1:0-2967 GCA_964461855.1 uncultured Rhizobium sp.
ATGCGCGGCATGACCGATGCGGCGAAGCTTTGGCGCCGTCCATTGCCCGTGGGCTTCATCCCCATCAGCCGCGCATTCTGGCGGTCCTGCATATAGCCCTTGAGAATGCCGTCTTCGATCAACACGGTGCGCGATGTCGGCGTGCCCTCATCGTCGATGGACAGCGAACCGCGCCGCCCGTCGATGGTGCCGTCATCGACCACGGTGACGCCTGGCGCCGCCACGCGTTCCCCCAACAGCCCGGCAAAAGCCGAGGTCTTTTTGCGGTTGAAGTCGCCTTCCAGCCCATGGCCGATGGCTTCGTGCAACAGAATGCCGGGCCATCCCGGTCCCAACACCACCGTCATTTCGCCCGCGGGCGCCGGCACCGAGTCCAGATTGACCAGGGCTTGGCGCAGGGCCTCGTCGACCGCGGCCCTCCAATAGGCCGGATCGAGATAGGTCTCGTAGCCGCCGCGGCCGCCGCCGCCGAAGCTGCCGGTCTCCTGGCGACCATCCTGTTCGACCACCACCGAAACGCCGATACGGACGAGGGGGCGGATGTCGGAATAATGCTCGCCGCCCGCGCGCAGGATCTCGATGCGCTGCCACTCGCCCGACAGCGACGCGGAGACTTGGCGCACCCTGCTGTCTTTGGAGCGGGCATATTCGTTGATCTGCTCGAGCAGGCTGACCTTGGCGCCGAACTGGGCGGTCTGGAGCGGATCGAGGTCGGTATAAAGCTTGACGTTGGTGCGGGCCGGGCCCGCGGCAACCGTGCCGGAATGGCCGGAGGAGACTGCCTTTACGGTCGCGACGGCCCGGGCGATGGCGTCTTCGGAGAGTTCGGTGGCGTGGGCATAGCCGGTGGCCTCACCCGCCACGGCGCGCAGTCCGAACCCCTGAGAGGTGTCGAAACTGGCCGCCTTGAGCCGGTTGTCGTCAAAGCTGAACGATTCGGATTGGCTGTGTTCCAGGAAAAGTTCCCCGTCGTCGGCGTCCTTCAGAGCCGAATCCAGCTGGGACTGGACCCGGGCCCGGTCCATGCCGGTGCGGGAAAAGAACAGATCGGTGTCGGCCATGGCGGTCTCCGGGTACGGCGGACGGGCAAAAAACCAGCGAACGCCAATGCTTAGACCCAAGATATCGGAGACTTGGGCCGCCTCGGCAAGGGCCTGCGGCGTGGCCTGCGGCCATGCCGTTTTGCGGCAAATGGACCGTGCCATAAGGTCGCAATGACTTTAAGGGCTTAACCCATCTAAATCCCCGCCAAGAATCTGAAACGCGCGGGGGTTTTCGAGTATGCCCCGCGGGCATTTGCGAGGTCGCTATCTATGTCTCTGACACCCCGGTCCTGGCGGAACACGAAAATCGCCGCCGCCGCAGTTGCCCTGTGGGCGGCCGCCGGTACCGCCGCCTTCGCCTTGCCCGTGAATTACGAGATCGGCTTCCAGGCCGCCAACTCGCCGGTGATGGAGCAGATCGAGAGCTTCCATACCGAGCTTCTCTACATCATCACGGCGGTGTGCCTCTTCGTCCTGGGACTTCTGGTCTACATCGTCATCAAGTTTCGGGCCGGCGCCAATCCGACCCCGTCCAAGGTCCATCACAACACGCTGCTGGAAGTGGCATGGACCATCATTCCTGTGATCATCCTGGTGGTGATCGCGGTCCCCAGCTTCCGCTTGCTCTATTTCGAAGCGACCATTCCCAAGCCCGACGTCACCATCAAGGCCATCGGCAAGCAGTGGTTCTGGACCTACGAATATCCCGGCGCCAATGCAGGCTTCACCTATGACTCACTGGGTCTTTCGGATGCCGATGCCGCCAAGGCCGGCAAGCCGCGCCTTCTGGGCGTCGACAATGAAGTCGTCGTGCCGGTCGGCAAGGTCGTCGAAATCGAGACCACCGGTGCCGACGTCATCCACTCCTGGGCGCTGCCTCAGATGGGCGTGAAGATGGACGCGGTGCCGGGTCGCATCAATCACACCTGGTTCAAGGCCGAGCGTACCGGCATCTATTACGGCCAATGCTCGGAACTGTGCGGCGCACGCCACGCCTATATGCCGATCGAGGTTCATGTGGTCACCGACGCCGAATATGTCGAGTGGCTCGCCTCCGCGAAGAAGAAGTTTGCCGCCCTCGACACCAACATCCAAGTCGCGGCGAAATAGGAAATAATGTCATGACCGATCTCGCTTTCGAACAGCATGGCGACCGCCACTTCGACGACCACAGCCATCATCCCACCGGCTGGCGCCGTTATGTCTATTCCACCAATCATAAGGACATCGGCACGATGTACCTTATCTTTGCGATCTGCGCGGGTTTGGTCGGCGGCTTCTTCTCCATGATGATGCGCGCCGAGCTGATGTATCCCGGCCTGCAGATCTTCAAGGAACCGCACACCTTCAACGTCTTCGTCACCGGCCACGGCCTGGTGATGATCTTCTTCATGATCATGCCGGCGATGATCGGCGGCTTCGGAAACTGGCTTGTGCCGTTGATGATCGGCGCGCCGGACATGGCGTTCCCGCGCATGAACAACATCTCCTTCTGGCTTCTGCCCTTCTCCTTCGCGCTGCTTGTCATGAGCATGTTCGTGGAAGGCGATTCCGGGGGCATGGGCGTCGGCGGGGGCTGGACGCTTTATGCGCCGCTATCGACCTACGGTTCGCCCGGCCCGGCGATGGACCTGGCGATCTTCTCCATGTATATCGCCGGCGCGTCGTCGATCCTGGGCGCGATCAACTTCATCACCACGATCTTCAACATGCGCGCGCCGGGCATGACGCTGCACAAGATGCCGCTGTTTGCCTGGTCCGTGCTGGTGACCGCTTTCCTGCTGCTGCTGGCTCTGCCGGTCCTGGCCGGCGCCATCACCATGCTGCTGACCGACCGCAACTTCGACACCGCCTTCTTCGCTCCGGCCAAGGGCGGCGACCCGGTCCTGTTCCAGCACCTGTTCTGGTTCTTCGGCCACCCCGA
>CAYWWT010000302.1:0-2933 GCA_964461855.1 uncultured Rhizobium sp.
CCATGGCCGGAGCGAACGCCCTCGAAACGGGTGATCAGGGGATAGCCCGCCAGCGCCATGTCGCCCACCGCATCCAGGATCTTGTGGCGCACGAATTCGTCCGCGAAACGCTGGCGGTCCTTGTTGACCAGCCCGGTGTCGTCCAACGCCAGCGTATTCTCGAAGCTCGCGCCCCGCGCCAGATTCATCCGGTTCAGCGCTTCCAAATCATTGAGGAAGCCGAAAGTCCGCGCCGGCGCGATCAGGTCGCGGAAGGCTGCGGGCGAGAATTCGAAACTATAGCTCTGACGTCCGATCGCAGGGGCGTCATAGTCCAGCAGAAAATCGTAAGTGCACGCTGAGGCAAGATGAAGCGCGGCGTGGGCATTGCCCTCCGAAACGCGGACTTCCCGCAAAACCTTCAAGGCATGCCGGGGTTCGGTTTGCGCTTTCAACCCCGCTTCCTCGATCAAGCGAAGATAAGAGAGCGCGTCGCCATCCAGAATGGGCGGCTCCGGCCCATCCAGGGTCACGGTCAGATCGTCCAATTCCATTCCAGCGACGGCAGCCATCAGATGCTCGATCACACCGACACTGATGCCTTCCGCGGCGATAACCGTGCCCAGCCGGGTTTCGCCCACCCGGTCATAAAGCGCGGGAATGGAGGCATTTCCCTTGTCGCTGCGCCGGAACAGGACGCCCTGTCCGGAGGGCGCCGGGGAAAGGGTCATGGTCACCGCCACACCGGCATGCAAAGCGGTGCCGGAAACGGTAAGATCGCGGGCCAGCGTGTTGCGGAAGGACATGGCGGCCTTATAGCAAAGCATTGCCGGCGCTTCAGGATTAAATGGGGGCCGGGACGAAAGCAGGACCAATGGGTCGGCGCACAAGGGCGGGTCTTCTGGCGGTCGCATCAATGCTGGCGGCCAGCATGGTCCATGCCGATACGGTCGCCGATCTTCCCTACCGCATCGGTGGCGACGGGCGCGTCAGCACGGACGTGTTCGTGAATGGTCAGGGGCCGTTCAACTTCCTGCTCGATACCGCCTCCAGCCGCACCATGCTGTTCGACCATCTGCGCCAGAGGCTCAATCTGGAGCCGTCCCAGGCGGGATCGCTGAAGGTCTATGCGATGAACAATATCGGCAGCGCCGTGCCGGTGAAGCCACGCGAACTGCGCCTGGGCAACTGGCACATCGAAAACCTGACTCTGGGCGTCTTGCCGGACGAAATGCGCAGCCCCGATGGCGTGGCAGGCGCCGACGGTATTCTGGGCATGGATGCCCTTGCCAGCCATTTCCTGATGGTCGATCACGACGCGCTGCGCCTGAAGCTGATGGACCCCGCGGGCGCGGACACGGACATCTATCGCCGCTGGCCCTCGGCGGAACTCACGCCGTATCAGGCCAAGGATATCGATGTCACGCTGTGGTGGCTGCGCGCCAAGTTCGGCGACCAGAGCGTCACCGCCCTGCTCGATATGGGATCAGGCATCACGATGCTGAATTGGAAGGCGGCGGAAAAGCTGGGCATCCGGCGCGCCGCTTTCGAGAAGCAGCCCATCCCGCAAAGCCTGCGCGACGCACTGGGAACGCTGGAGCCGGTGGTGACGGTCAAGGGCCTTACCATCACAATGGCCGAACGCACCTTCCCGGCCCAGACCGTGATCGTCGCCAATGCCGCCGTATTCCGCTATTTCGGCCTGGACGATAAAGCGGCCGCCATCATCGGCCCGGCGCTCTTGCGCTACAATTCGCTGGCGATCGATTTCGGCAAGCGCCGGATCTATGTCGGTCCGACCAGCAAAGCGGCGGCGGACATTCCCTCTTAACGCGGAAGCGGCGCCAACGCCGCCGCGATATCCGGCTGCTCCTCCAGCGAAGGCAGATAGGTTGGCGGCTTGCGCGCCGAAGCGGCACGCTCGAAGGCCGCGCCGAGCGCCAGCAACTTGCCTTCCGACCAGGCCGGGCCGATGAAAGACAGACCGACCGGCAGATTGTGGACATATCCCATCGGCACTGTGAGATGCGGATATCCGGACACCGCGGGCAGAAAAGAGGCGCTTGGGCCGTCATTGTCGCCTTTGATCGCGTCGAGGCGGAAAACCATGTCGTCAGTCGGCCTGATCAACGCATCGAGTCGATACTGCGCCAGAGTCTTGCCAAGCAACGCGCGGCTGGAGGCGACCAGATCGTCTCGCGCCTGGATATAGGCCGGATCCGTGAGCGTCCCCGTTTGCTGTGCCATCTCGAAATAATCCTGATCGAACAGCACCAGCTCCCGCGCCGATCCGGCATTGAAGGCGATCAGATCGGCCAGCGTTTTCGGACCCGCGCCCGGAAGGCTTTGCAGATAGGCCGCGATATCGTGCTTGAATTCATATTTCAGCACCGTGCCTTCTTCATCCGGCGATCCCGGTGGACGGACGAAATCATGAATTTCCACGATCTCCGCGCCCTGCGCCTTGAGAACGGCGATCGCATCCTGCAGGCGTGGCTCGATAGCGGACAGAGACTGGTCCGGCGACGGCAGGATCACGCCCAGCCGCTTTCCCTTGAGCGATGCGTTGGAAAGTTGGGCGGCATAGTCGGTGCGATGCGCGTCGGCCTGAGCGGTCGCGCTATCCCGAGGATCGCTACCGGCCATGGCGGATAACAGCAGCGCCGCATCCGCGACGTCGCGCGCCATGGGTCCCGCGGTATCCTGGGTATGGGAAATCGGCACGATATGGGTGCGCGATACCAGGCCGACCGTGGGCTTCAACGAGACCAGGCTGTTGAACGCACCAGGACAGACCAGCGAGCCGTTGGTTTCGGTCCCCAACGCCGCTGCCGCCAGGCTGGCGGCAACCGCTGCCCCGCTGCCGGCACTCGAGCCGCAGGTGCTGCGGCCCAGCACATAAGGCTTGTGCGTCCCGCCGCCGATTCCCGACCAACCGCTGATGGAATGCGCCG
>CAYWWT010000303.1:0-2900 GCA_964461855.1 uncultured Rhizobium sp.
TGCCGCGCCAGCGCGAATCTTCGAAAGCAGCCCGCGCGGCTTTGACCGCCAGATCGACATCGCCCTTATCGCCCGCTGCAACCCGGTTCAGGATGCGCCCGTCACGGGGAGAGATATTGTCGAACGTCGCTCCGGACAGGCTGGGCGACAGGCGCCCGCCGATAACAGCCAGATGCGGCAGCGCCACTGCGGCGGCCCGCTGTTCCATTTCGCGCATGCTGAGATCTAGCAACATACCGCTCACTAAACTGTGATCACTTCTCCGCTGTCAAGCCCCTTGAGAAAGTCCGGCTTCGC
This sequence comes from uncultured Rhizobium sp., assembly GCA_964461855.1. Classification (GTDB taxonomy): domain Bacteria; phylum Pseudomonadota; class Alphaproteobacteria; order Micropepsales; family Micropepsaceae; genus Rhizomicrobium. Next base: position 298 of record CAYWWT010000303.1, read on the forward strand.
ATCGCCTTAAGGCGGGTGTTGAGCAAACGAACGGCTATAAGCCTGCATTAAACCTATGCCCGCGGGTGGAATTTTAGAGCCGAAAGGCGATTGACGCCAAGGGACGAAGGCGATATTGAAACTGTGATCACTAACAGGAATTTTGGCCAAGCCTCCCGGGCTTGCCGCGCCGAAGGTGTCTCATGCCCGATAGAGCCAATATCCGTGCCGGCCTTGAGACATTCTGGATGCCCTTCACGCCCAACCGGCGCTTCAAGGCCGATCCGCGCCTGGTGACGCGCGCCGAGGGCATGTTCTATTTCACCGGCGATGACCGCGCCGTGTTGGACGGAACCGGCGGCCTGTGGTGCGTCAATGCCGGTCATGCCCGGCCCCGGATTGTCGAAGCGATCCAGCGCCAGGCGGCCGAACTGGATTATGCGCCGTCCTTCAATCTCGGCCATCCGCTGGCCTTCGAATTCGCGACCCGGATCGCCGAACTGACGCCCGCGGGCCTGGACCGGATCTTCTTCTGCAATTCCGGTTCCGAGGCGGTGGACAGCGCGCTCAAGATCGCGCTCGCCTATCACGCTGCGCGCAGCGATGCGGGCCGCACCCGGCTGATCGGACGCGAGCGGGGTTATCACGGTGTCGGCTTCGGCGGAATTTCCGTGGGCGGCATCGTGCGCAATCGTATGCGCTTCGGCTCGCTGCTGGCGGGCGTGGATCATCTGCCGCACACTCATGACCTTGCCCGCAATGCCTTTTCCAAGGGCCAGCCGCACGAAGGCGCCGATCTCGCGGATACGCTGGAAAGCATCGTCGCCCTGCACCACCCCTCGACCATCGCCGCCGTGATCGTGGAGCCCGTGTCGGGTTCGACCGGTGTTCTGATTCCGCCGCAGGGCTATCTCAGTCGCCTGCGCGAGATCTGCGACAGGCACGGCATTCTCTTGATCTTCGACGAGGTGATCACCGGCTTCGGCCGGGTCGGCGCGGCCTTTGCGGCCGAGCATTTCGGTGTCCGTCCGGACATGATCACCATGGCCAAAGGCATGACCAATGGCAGCGTTCCCATGGGCGGTGTCGCAGTGGACCGGCGCATCTACGACACATTGCTGGACGGGGCCGACACCCCGATCGAGTTGTTTCACGGCTATACCTATTCCGGCCATCCGCTCGCCTGCGCCGCCGGCATCGCCACCCTGGATGTGTTCGCCGAGGAAGGCTTGTTCGCACGCGCGGCAAGCCTTTCCGGCTATTGGCAGGACGCCATGCACAGCCTGAAAGATGCGCGCCATGTCATCGATGTCCGGAATCTGGGCCTGATCGCGGGAATCGAACTCGAGCCTCGCCCGGGCAAGCCGACCGAGCGTGCGCTTGCGGCATACGAGACCTGCTTCGACAAGGGCCTCCTGATCCGGGTTACCGGAGATATCATCGCGCTGTCGCCGCCTCTCATTGTTGAAAGAGATCAGATCGATCGCATGGTCGCCATGATCCGCGAAGCCTTAAGCAAAATTGCCTGACCATATAAAAAAAGGAAATTTCGTCATGCGGATCGGTGTTCCCAAAGAGATCAAGACCCTGGAATTTCGCGTTGGGCTGGTGCCGCCGGTGGTGCATCAGCTGACCGTGTACGGCCACAAGGTCTTTGTGGAGACCGGCGCGGGCGCAGGCATCGGCCAATCGGACGACGACTACCGCAAGGCGGGCGCGGAAATTCTGCCCGATGCCGATGCGGTGTTCGAAGCCGCCGACATGATCGTGAAAGTGAAGGAGCCGCAGGCGGTGGAGATTGCACGGCTGAAGCCGCAGCATATTCTCTTCACCTATCTGCATCTGGCGCCTGATCCGGAACAGACCAAGGGCCTGATGAAATCCGGCGCCACCTGCATTGCCTATGAGACCATCACCGACGCCAAAGGGCGGTTGCCGCTGCTGGCGCCGATGAGCCAGGTGGCGGGCCGTATGGCGACCCAGGTGGGTGCGAATTTGATGCTGAAGCCCGCGGGCGGACGGGGCATGCTGATCGGGGGCGTTCCCGGCGTCGCGCCCGCCAAGGTGGTTATCCTGGGCGGCGGCGTTTCGGGCACCCATGCGGCGGAAATGGCGGTCGGGCTGCGCGCCGACGTGACTTTGTTCGACATCGCGCCGGCCCGGCTGGAGGAACTGGATTCGCAATTCGATGGCCGGTTGAAGACGGTATTCTCCACCCATCATGCCGTCGCCGAAGCCGTGGCGGACGCCGATCTGGTGATCGGTTGCGTGCTCCTGCCGGGCGCCGCCGCGCCCAAACTGGTCAAGCGCGAAGACCTCAAGCGCATGCGCAAAGGCTCGGTGCTGGTGGATGTGGCCATCGACCAGGGCGGCTGTTTCGAGACCAGCCATCCCACCACCCATGCTGCACCCACTTTCGAGGTGGATGGCATCATCCATTACTGCGTCGCCAACATGCCCGGCGCCGCGCCCCTGACCTCCACTTATGCGCTCAACGCGGCCACCGCACCGTATGTCTACGCTCTGGCGAACAAGGGCGCGGATGCCGCGCTGGTCGCCGATCCCGGCTTCGCGCTCGGTCTCAACGTCAAGGCGGGCAAGATCACCCATCCCGCCGTCGCCGC
>CAYWWT010000304.1:0-2894 GCA_964461855.1 uncultured Rhizobium sp.
CGTGCGGGGATCGGCGATGCTGGTCGGCGGCGACCCCGGCATCGGCAAGTCGACACTGCTCCTGCAAGCCGCCGCCTCCATGGCGCGCGCCGGCACGAAGTGCGTCTACATCTCCGGCGAGGAAGCCGTCTCGCAGATCCAGGGCCGCGCCCGCCGCCTCGGCGTCGAAGCCGCACCCGTGCAACTCGCTGCCGAAACCGATCTCCGCTCGATCCTGAAAGCCCTGAAAGCCTCCGCCCCCGAAATCATCGTCATCGACTCTGTGCAGACGCTCTGGTCCGACAGCCTCGAAGCCGCCCCCGGCTCCGTGGCGCAGGTCCGCGCCTGCGCGCAGGAACTCACCCGCTTCGCCAAGAAGACAGGCGCCGCCGTCATCCTCGTCGGCCACGTGACGAAAGACGGCCAGATCGCCGGCCCGCGCGTGGTCGAGCACATGGTCGACGCCGTCTTCTATTTCGAAGGCGAGCGCGGCCACCAGTTCCGCATCCTGCGCGCGGTGAAGAACCGCTTCGGCCCCACCGACGAGATCGGCGTGTTCGAGATGACGGGCAAGGGCCTCAAGGAAGTCGCGAACCCGTCGGCACTGTTCCTGGGCGACCGCGATTCCAGCGCGCCAGGCACGGCGGTCTTTGCGGGCCTGGAAGGCACGCGGCCCCTGTTGTGCGAAATCCAGGCGCTGGTGGCGCCTGCGGGTTATGGCACGCCGCGCCGGGCTGTGGTGGGTTGGGATACGGGCCGCTTGGCGATGATCCTGGCGGTGCTGGATGCGCGCGCCGGCGTGGGCATCGGCAGCTCCGATGTCTATCTCAACATCGCGGGGGGCTTGAAGATTTCCGAGCCTGCCTGCGATCTGGCCGCCGCCGCGGCGCTGGTCTCGTCTCTGGGCGGGCGGCCCTTGCCCAAGGATTGTGTTTTCTTCGGCGAGATTTCGCTGTCCGGCGATATCCGCCCGGTGCCCCAGGCCGAGGCGCGGCTGAAGGAGGCCGCCAAGCTGGGCTTCCGCCAGGCCTTCATCCCCAAGGGGACCAAAGCCGAGGGCGCGGGGCTGAAACTCACCGAAATCGGCAGCGTGGCGGATCTGCTGGCTTTCGCGCCGCAGCCCTCCCAGGCGCGGGCCGGAAAAATGCCGTCGGCGGGTTGAGGACGACCGGGGCGGGGTTCCGGCAAAACTGCTAAAACACGAATCATGGTCCTGCCCATCACCTTCGTTGATGTCCTGGTTCTGCTGGCGGTCGTGGTCTCGTGCGCCTATGCGGCCTGGCGCGGGTTCCTGTCGGAAGTGTTGGGTATTTTCGCCTGGGCGGCCGCGGCATTTGCGACGCTCTATTTCGGGCCCTGGCTCATTCCCCTGATGCGCGGCGTCATTGAAACCCAATGGGTGGCGTCGCTTGCCGCCTATGCCGGCATCTTCCTGGTAGTCGTCATTCCGCTCTCCTTCATTGGGCACCGTTTTTCGGAAACCGTGAAACATTCGCCGATCGGGCCGCTGGATCGCGCCCTGGGCATCGCCTTCGGGGTGGTGCGGGGGCTGGTGATCGTTGGCGTGGCTTATATGGCGTTTACCTATTTCGTCCCGATCAAGGAGCATCCCAAGGCTCTCACCGAGGCGCGCAGCCTTCCTTTGATCCAATCCTCCGCCGAAGTGCTGCTGTCGCTGGCTCCTGAGAGCACCTTGAGGGACTTCGCCAGCACGCCGCCGGCCAAGGGCGAGCGCCGTCATGACGCGCTGGGTGAGTTAATCCGTCGCAATGAAGAGGCCAACAAAGCGCCGGAAACCGGCGAAACCGGGGAGCGCGTGCAACACAAAAGCACAGCTGCCAGCTCTGCGCGCAAAGCCTATGGCGCCAAGGACCGCCGCGCGCTAGACACCCTCCTCGGGGCCACGGGGAACGGCGGGAACGGCAAGCCATGACCGGCCAAGAAGACCATATTTTGGATGCGGATACCTTGCACGAAGAGTGCGGGGTTTTCGGAATCTTCGGCCATGTCGATGCCGGCGCGCTGAGCGTACTGGGCCTGCATGCACTTCAGCATCGCGGCCAGGAAGCGGCGGGCATCGTCACCTACGACAATGGTCATTTCATCGCGGAACGGCATGTCGGTCTGGTGGGAGACGCCTTCGGGCGCAAATCGGACGCCGGCAAGAATTTGAAGGGCCAATATGCGGTCGGCCATGTGCGCTATTCGACCGCCGGTGGCTCCAATGCCCGCAACATCCAGCCGATCTTCGCCGACCTGACTGGTGGCGGTATCGCCGTCGCTCATAACGGCAATCTCACCAACGCCCACACCTTGCGCACCGAACTGGTCGCCCAAGGCGCGATCTTCCAATCCACCTCGGACACCGAGACCATCGTGCATCTGGCGGCGCGCAGCGCCTGTCCGCGCATCGTGGACAAGTTGATCGACGCGCTGCGGCAGGTCGAGGGCGCCTATTCGCTGGTCGCACTGACCTCCAAAAAGCTGATCGGCGTGCGCGATCCCTTCGGCGTGCGCCCGCTGGTCCTGGGCATGCTGGAAGGCGCGCCGATCCTGGCATCGGAAACCTGCGCTTTGGACATCATCGGCGCAGAATTCGTGCGCGACCTGAAGCCCGGCGAAATGGTGGTGGCGACCAAGGACGGGATCGAAAGCCATTTCCCCTTCAAGCCGCAGCAGCATCGTTTCTGTGTCTTCGAATATATTTATTTTGCGCGGCCCGACTCTACCCTGGAAGGGCGCAACGTCTATGAGGCGCGCAAGCGCATCGGCGAAGTGCTGGCGGAAGAATCGCCGATCGTCGCCGACATGGTGATCCCCGTGCCGGATTCCGGTGTGCCCGCCGCGCTGGGTTTCGCCAATGCGGCGAAAATTCCGTTCGAGCTGGGCATCATCCGCAACCATTATGTCGGACG
>CAYWWT010000305.1:0-2890 GCA_964461855.1 uncultured Rhizobium sp.
CCAAGGCTTCGCTCACCGCGGCCTGCACGCGCCCGCGCATATCCTCATCGGCGTCACGCAGCGCCCGCGCGGTCGGCCCCATCAGCTGCGTGACCTGGAAGCTCGCTTTGTCAGGCGACGAGCCCAGATCCATCCGGCCATCGAACTTCTCGAAAGCAACCTCCGAAAAGCCGGCTTGTGCCAGAATGTCCTGCACCCGCCCGGCGTCGGCAAAGGCGAAAGGTCCCGGCGCATGCGGCGGCACGGGTTTCTGTTCGGGCAAGACCGCTTTCGCCGCCGCCCATGGCAAGGACACCCATTCATTCTCCTCGACGCCACGCCAGCACACAAAGACCAGCCGCGCATCTTTGGCCGCGCTCTTGCGGATATTGGCAAAAGCGGCAACGGGATCGACGAAGAACATCACGCCGAAACGGGAGAAGATCAGGTCATGCTCCGGGCGGAACGGGCTCGCCGCCGCGTCGGCTTCCAGAAATTCGACATTGGCGGCATTGGCGCGGCGCCGCGCCATGGCGAGCAGCGGTTGGGAAACATCCACGCCCGTGACAAAACCGGACGGTCCCACCGCGCCCGCCAGCATCATGCTGGTTGCGCCGGCGCCGCAGCCGACATCCAGCACGCGTTCGCCCGGCCTGGCCGCCGCCAGTTTCAGGATCGCATCGGCGGCTTCCGAAAGATTGCGGTCGGTTTCGCTGTTGTGCCGGGCCCACTTCTCGCCCGCGGGACCATTCCAGTAATCGATCTGGGCCCGGTTTCCCGTCACTTGCCGCCGGCCTGGCGCTTGCGCATGGCAAGCGTCCTGAGGCGCAGCGCGTTCAGCTTGATGAAGCCCTGCGCGTCCTTCTGGTCGTAGGCGCCCTTGTCGTCCTCGAACGTCACCAGGCTCTCATTGTAGAGCGAATAGGGCGAGGAACGGCCCACGACCGCGACATTGCCCTTGTAAAGCTTGAGCCGCACCGTGCCCGCGACGAACTCCTGGCTTTTGTCGATCAGGGCCTGCAGCATTTCCCGCTCCGGAGCGAACCAGAAGCCATTATAGATCAATTCCGCATAGCGTGGCATGATTTCATCTTTCAGGTGCGCCGCGCCTCGATCCAGGGTGACGCTCTCGATGCCGCGGTGCGCCGCGATCAGGATGGTGCCGCCGGGCGTCTCGTAAACGCCACGCGATTTCATGCCCACGAAGCGGTTTTCCACCAAATCGAGACGGCCGATGCCGTTGGCCTTGCCCAATGCATTCAATCGGGCAAGTAAAGTCGCGGGCGAAAGCTTTTCGCCATCGATCGAGACTGCATCACCCTTTTCGAAGCCGATTTCCACATAAGTGGCCTTGTCCGGGGCTTCCTCGGGCGAAATGGTGCGCTGATAGACGATGCTGTCGGCTTCCAGGGATGGATCTTCCAGGACCTTGCCTTCGGACGATGAGTGCAGAAGGTTGGCGTCCACCGAAAACGGTGCATCGCCACGCTTGTCCTTGGCGATGGGGATTTGGTGAGATTCCGCGAACTCCAAAAGTCTGGTGCGGCTGGTGAGGTCCCATTCCCGCCAGGGCGCGATCACCTTGATGTCGGGCTTGAGCGCGTAATAGCCAAGCTCGAAACGCACCTGGTCGTTGCCCTTGCCTGTGGCGCCATGCGCGACGGCGTCAGCTCCGACTTTTTCGGCGATCTCGATCTGTTTTTTGGCGATCAAGGGCCGCGCGATTGAAGTGCCGAGCAGATAGACGCCCTCGTAAAGCGCGTTGGCCCGGAACATCGGAAAGACGTAATCGCGGACGAATTCCTCGCGCAGGTCTTCGATGAAGATATTTTCCGGCTTGATCCCCAGCGTCTCGGCCTTCTTGCGGGCAGGCTCGATCTCTTCGCCCTGCCCCAGATCGGCGGTGAAGGTCACCACTTCGGCGCCATATTCGGTCTGGAGCCATTTGAGAATGACCGATGTATCCAGACCGCCGGAATAGGCGAGGACCACTTTCTTGATGTCGCGCTTGGCCATGGAAAATCCCGCTTGAACAACCACAGGCCGGATGCACCGGCCAGCTTCAAAAATCGCGGGGACTATAGGGATTGAGCCTCAAAAATCCAGGGCTCAGCCGAGGCCCGCAAAGGCCGGGGCATACTCCACCGGGCCGCTGAGGGCGGGCAAATCCGCCACCAGCTTGCGGAGCAAGAAATATGGTCCGGCGTAAGGCGATTGAAATTCCGCGGCGGACGCGGCGTTGAAACCAAAACGATTATAATAGGCAGGGTCACCAAGCACGAAAACCGCCTCCCATCCTGCCGATCCGGCTCGCGCCAGCCCGTCCCGGATCAGGCGCGCGGCTATTCCCTGTCCCTGCCAGCGGGGAACAACCGCCACCGGGGCGAGGCCCAGCGCCCGGAAAGGCGCCGACATGCGCGAAAACAGCACATGCCCGATCACGCTATCCTCCGCTTCCGCCACCAGGGAAAGAACGATATCGCCATCGGCGCGCAACCGCGCCACCAGCATGGCCTCGACATCGCTGGGAAAGGCCTCCGTCAGAAGCGCGTGGACAGCCGGAGCGTCCGAAACGGTCTCAAGCCGGATTTTCAAAAGCGTCTCGACAGCCAGAACAACAGCGAAAACACGAGGCTGACCACCAGGCACGTCACGACAGGAAAGTAGAAACCGCCATGCTCGCCCCGGATCGCGATATCGCCCGGCAACCGGCCAAGGCCGAGCCTTCCGATCAAAGGCCACAGAAGACCCAGCGCAACCAGAACCAGACCCGCCAGGATCAGGCCGCGCGCCATCTCAATGCGGCATCCGGGCGAGTTGCGCAGACTGAACCGCCGCCAGCTTCTCCGCCGCCAGACGCGCGGACGCGCGTTCCTTGACGCTTTCGCTCTTGAGCTGGCCACAGGCCGCC
>CAYWWT010000306.1:0-2881 GCA_964461855.1 uncultured Rhizobium sp.
GCTCGCCGGGATCGCCTTCGGTCCACAGCGTCTTGCCCAGGCGGCCCTTGTTGGCGGCGATCAGGCCGGAAGCCGCGCCCAGGATGACGGAGGTGGAGCGGTAATTGCGCTCCAGCCGGATCACTTTGGCGCCGGGGAAATCGCGTTCAAAACGCAGGATGTTTTCCACCTCGGCGCCGCGCCAGGCATAGATCGACTGATCGTCGTCACCGACCACGCAGACATTGCCGCTCTGGGTCGCCAGGAGTTTCAGCCAGAGATACTGGACAACGTTGGTGTCCTGATATTCGTCGACCAGCATATAGCGGAAGCGGTCGCGGTAATCGGCCAAGATGTCCGGATTGGTGCGCAGGATGTTCAGGGTTTCGAGCAGCAGGTCGCCGAAATCCGCTGCATTCAGCGCGCGCAAGCGTTCCTGATATTGCCGGTACAGCGTTTTGCCCTTGCCGAAGGCATAGCCCTGTCCCTCGCTGTCGGAGACATCGTCGGGCCGCTGGCCACGATTTTTCCAATTGTCGATCATCGCCGCAAGCGTGCGGACCGGCCAGCGTTTCTCGTCGATGCCTTCGGCTTCGATCAATTGCTTCATCAGGCGCAGCTGATCGTCAGTATCCAGGATGGTGAAGTTGGATTTGAGGCCCGCCAGTTCGGCATGGCGGCGCAGCATCTTGGCGCCGATGGAATGAAAGGTGCCCAGCCATTGCATGCCTTCGACCACGCCGCCGATCAGTGCGCCGATGCGCTCCTTCATCTCGCGCGCGGCCTTGTTGGTGAAGGTGACCGACAGGATCTGGCCCGGCCAGGCCCGCCGTGTGGCCAGGATATGCGCCAGCCGGGTGGTCAGCACCCGGGTCTTGCCGGTGCCCGCACCCGCCAGCACCAGCACCGGTCCGTCCATGGTTTCGACCGCCTCGCGCTGCTCCTTGTTCAGGCCGGCGAGGTAGGGCGGGTCGCGGGGAACAGGCGCGGACGGCGTTTCATCGCCGAAAGCCGCGTCCAGCGGGTCGGAATAGGGATGGTGGCTCATGAGTCCGGCCATTCTAGCAGGGGCGGGCGGAAAAAGTCCTGCTTTTGTTCTGTGAGCCGAGACCGCGAAGCGGGCAAAAAAGGTCCAGTGGACCTTTTGAGTAGCGAACGCCGCGAGCTGCGCGAGCGGCAGCCCCGCCGGAGAGTTCCACCAGGCCCAGCTAGTCCTTTTTGTGCGCGTCCAGGTCGCGGCTGGCCTTGTCGCTGCGGGCCTTGGCAAGCTCGCGCAGGGGCTTGGGCGTGCCGTGCAGTATCCGGTTGGCATCGGCCGTCTTGGCCTTCTCGTCCCGCGCCTTCGCCTTGCGGACGCGGCGCAGGTTGACGATCTCGCTCATGATTTATCCTGCGTCCTTCGTCATCGCCCTGGCATAGGCGGGCCGCTCCAGGCAGCGCTTCACATAGGCTTCCACCGAAGCCAGTTTCGGCATCATCGGGTTCTGCGCGAACATGCCGAAGGTCGTGGCGTAGAGAATATCGGCAGCGGTGAATTTATCGCCCGCGATATAGGGATGTGCGGTGAGGGCCTTGTCGATGAACGCTATGGCTTCCTCCACCACGACCCATCCGGCGGTGCCGCGCGGCACCGGCGTGTTCAGGAATTTGGATAGGAAGGCTGGTTCCAGCACATCGCCATAATAGGCCAGCATGGACAAATAAAGGCCGCGTCCGGGCTCGCCGATCTTCGGTGCCAATCCCGCTTCGGGGAAAGTATCCGTCAGGTAATTCACGATGGCAGGGGATTCGAAGACAGTCTCGCTGCCATGCCGGATCGCCGGCACCTTGGCATGCGGATGCGGATTGCTGTCGTCGATGCTGCCACTGCCATCGCCGCGCCGGATGGTGACGATCTTGATTTCATAAGGCGCGCCGAGTTCTTCCAACAGGAAGATCATGCGCGTCGAGCGCGACTTGGGCGCGTGGTAGAGCGTGATCATGCGCTCGAGGTTAGATGTGGGTACGGCTCACGGCAAGGGCGTGGAGGCGAAGCGCGCTCGCCAGCGGCCGGGTTCCGCGTGTCGCATCAATGCCTTGCACCAGCGCCGCCAGACTGCGGCCGGTCTTGCGGGCTTCGGTATCCAGGATCGACCAGAATTCTTCCTCAAGCGCCACCGAGGTGCGGTGACCGGACAGCGAGAAGGATCGCTTTTTCAGCAAGGCTATTTCGGCGCAATCATGTCTTCGGGACGGACCACGGCGTCGAATTCTTCCGCCGTGACATAGCCGCCCTTGACTGCTTCTTCCTTCAAGGTGGTGCCGTTCTTGTGCGCGGTCTTGGCGATCTTGGCGGCATTGTCATAGCCGATCTTGGGCGCCAGCGCCGTCACCAGCATCAGTGAACGCTCCAACCCCGCCTTGATGTTGTCCAGGCGCGGCTCGATCCCCACCACGCAATTGTCGGTGAAGCTGATCGCGGCGTCGGCCATCAGGCGCACGCTTTGCAGGAAATTGTACGCCATCACCGGATTGTAGACATTGAGCTCGAAATGGCCCTGGCTGTCGGCGAAGGTCAGCGCGGCGTTGTTGCCGAAGATCTGAACGCAGACCTGGGTCATCGCTTCGCACTGAGTGGGATTGACCTTGCCCGGCATGATCGACGAACCCGGCTCATTCTCCGGCAGGGACAATTCGCCCAGCCCCGAGCGCGGACCCGAACCCAACAGGCGGATATCGTTGGCGATCTTGAACAGGCTGGCGGCGACCGTGTTGATCGCGCCATGGCTGAACACCATCGCGTCATGCGCGGCCAAGGCTTCGAATTTGTTGGGGGCGCTGGTGAAGGGAAGTTGGGTAATCGCGGCGATGCGATCGGCCACCATCTTGTCGAAACCGACCGGTGCGTTGAGACCGGTGCCGA
>CAYWWT010000307.1:0-1517 GCA_964461855.1 uncultured Rhizobium sp.
TAGACGCCATAGCCCACAGCCAGCACCACGACGCCGGCGACAAAGCGCCATCCCTGCGGCAATCGCCGGGCTTCGTCCGGTATCGCGGCGATGGTCGGTGCGTGTTCGTCCGGGCGGCCGGAGATTTCCTGCTTGTAGCGTTCCACCATTTCCGGCGCGTCGAGGCCGAGATAACCCGAATAGGTCCGCACGAAACCGATGGCATAGGTGCGTCCGGGGAGCGCTTTCAGCCGGTCCTCCTCCACCGCTTCCAGATGGTCCTTGCGGATCTTCAAGGCGCGCGAAACCGTGGCGAGATCATCGCCCCGGAGCAGCCGCGCGGCGCGGAGCTCTTCACCCACCGTGTCCTTGGGTGCATCGCCATCGCCGGAAATTTCGCGCAGATGTATACGGCGGCGCCCGCTTTTCTCGTCGGCGTTCAGTTGGGGTACCTTTGTCATTGAGCATCGGGCCCGGACTGCGCGAATCCGGGCGGCTTTCGGCTAAAATATTCTCTGCGCATCATAACTCAATTCCCAGCCGGAACAACCAAGAGCAAATAAAGCACTGATTTCACTAACAAATCCTGAGTTCCCGCCCGGTAATTATTTCAGGACGATTCCCCGCTCTGCCGCGAAGGCCGAAAGCCGGGTCCGGAGCGAATGATCCGTCCGGCCGCACAGCCGGTCCACAAAGGCCGAGACCTCCCCCAGATTGAGGCTGCGGATCATCATCTTGATGGGACCGATCTGGCCTGGCTGCATCGACAGGGTGCGAATGCCCAGGCCCAGAAGCGCCATGGCATCCAGGGGGCGCCCCGCCATCTCCCCGCAGAGCGATAGATCGCCGGAATTTTCCGCGGCGCTTTGCACGATCAGGCGGATCAGGGTGAGCGAGGCTGGATTGAGGCTGTCATAGCGGCGCGCCACGCGCGGATTGGTGCGGTCTACCGCGAAGGCCAAGGACAGAAGATCGTTGGATCCGATAGAGACAAAATCAGCCGTGCGCATCAGCTGCGGCAGCATGAAGGCGAGCGCCGGCACTTCCAGCATCGCACCGACCAACACCTGTGTCGGACGGGTGAGATTCATCAACCGCGCGCGTTCCAGTTCGCGGTCGACCAGCGCGCGCGCGCGATTGAACTCGTCCACATCGCTGACCATCGGCAGAAGAATGCGCAAGGTGCGTCCGGTCGATGCCATCAGAAGCGCACGCACCTGATAGCGCAGCAGGGCGGGGCGATCGAGTGCGATGCGAATGGCCCGCCAGCCCAGCGCGGGATTCTCTTCCCGCTCCCAGCGCGCATAGGGCAGAACCTTGTCGCCGCCCAGATCGAGAGTACGGAAAACCACCGGCTTGTCGCCGGCCGCATCCAGAATGGATTTGTAGAAGGCACATTGATCGGCCAGGCGCGGCATGGTCTCGCCCAGCATGAATTGCAGTTCTGTGCGGAACAGGCCGATACCGTCGGCACCGGACTCGTTCAGATGCGGCATGTCGAATTCCAGGCCCGCATTCATCAAAAGACGGATCGGCAC
>CAYWWT010000307.1:1617-2867 GCA_964461855.1 uncultured Rhizobium sp.
ACGCCCAGAAGCTTTTCGCGGCCATAATCCAAAAGCTCGGCAGGCCCCATGTTGCGCGCCACCAGGATGGCGTCGCGCGGCAGGCTTTCGACCGCATGGCCGTCGCCGGTGAGATGCCGAAGCAGCCGGCGTGCCAGATCATCCAGATCATGCGCGCGCTCGCGTAGAAGCGGATCGCCCAACCGCTGCACCCGCAGGCGCGTCTCATCCTGCACCCGCTCGACCGCGGCCTCCGCGGTAAGGCCGGTGCGCACCGCATCGCGCATGCGCTGGCGCCAACCTTGGTCGTAGGCGAAGAGCCGGTAGGCTTCGATGACTTCGCGCCCCTCGCCCGTCAGATCGAGTTCGGAGGAGACCAGCATCTGGTCCACGCTTTCGCGCAAGGACGAGATCGCCTCTTCCAGCCGCTTCAACTCCTCCACCGGACTATCGGCGATCATCTTGTCAACGCGCACGCGCGGCTCGTGCAGAACCAGATGGCCGACCGCAACGCCTTCCGACAGGCCCTCACCGGAGAATTTGCGCGGCCGGTCGACACGCAATTCCGGCTCGTCCAGTTCGGCGATGTTGAAGAAGCCGCCCTGGGCCACGACTTCCGCCAGCACCATCGCGACGGTCTGCAGCGCCTCGACTTCTTCTTCGGCGTAGATGCGTTCGGCCTTGTTCTGCACCGTGAGAACGCCGAAGACCTGACCGCCGCGCACGATCGGCACGCCCAGAAAGGTTTTGTAGGGATCCTCGCCGGTTTCCGGACGATAAGAGAAATGCGGGTCGGACGGCGCGTCGGACAAATTCACCGCTTCAGCGGTTTCCGCCACCATGCCGACCAGGCCCTCGCCTTCGCGCATCCGCGTATTATGGACGGCGGCGCGGTTGAGGCCTTCGGTGGCGAACAGTTCCAGCATCTTGCCGGCACGGCGCAGATAGATGGAACAGACTTCCGCCACCATGTTGGAAGCGATGACGCTGACCAATTTGTCCAGGCGCATCTGGGCGGAGGTCTGCTCCGCCATGATCTCGCGCAGGCGACGCAGCAGTAAACGCGGGCCGCCGGCACTGGACATGATCGGTTTACCTCTTAGAGCGGTTCCAGGAAAAGTGTGAAGCGGTTCTCCGGTCCGGAACCGCGATAATCAAAGAGATAGAGCATTTTCGCGATTCAACGAAACGCGAAAATGCTCTAGACGACATCGAGCTCGTAGGCGGAGTGAAGTGCGCGCACCGCCAGTTCCACATATTCCTCGGCAATC
>CAYWWT010000308.1:0-2863 GCA_964461855.1 uncultured Rhizobium sp.
GTCACGCTGCCGCTGCGCTGGATGAAGCTCGATCTCGCGGGACGGCTGCAGGACAATCAACTGCCGCCTCATGACGGGTTTGGCGCATCGGTCGAGGCGCGGCTGAAGATCGGCCTCTAGCGCAACGGGTCTTGCCTTAATCCCGCCAAAGCGCTCCAGCATTCTGCCATCGGGTTGGGGTTTTGACGTTGTGCCATGCGGGCCATTGAGCATTTCGAATACACGGTAAGCTGGGCCCGCGCGCACGAACGGCATCTGTCGGCGCTCTCGCTGGCCGGCGGCTTTGCCTTCGACAGCTACACATTCGGCCGGATCGACCGGCCGATGACCCAGGCCGTGTTCATCCTTTATCTGATCGTCGCCGGCGTCACCATCGCGGTCCTGCATGCGCTGGAATCGCGGCCGGACGAGCGCAAGCCGTCCGACCGCACGCGCACCATCCTGGTCTTTGTCGCGCAATTCGCCCTTGGCTGCCTGCTGTCAGGCTTTTGCGTGTTCTATATACGCAGCGCTTCCATCAGCGCTTCATGGCCCTTTCTGCTGGCCATGGCTGGAATATTCATCGGCAACGAATATCTGCGGCGCTATCACGCGCGGCTGGTCTTTTCGGCGCTTCTGTTTTTCATCTCGCTCTATTCCTATGCGATCCTGCTTGTGCCGGTGGTAAGCGCCGAAATCGGCACCGTGCCTTTTTTGGTGTCGGGTGGCATCGCGGTCGTGGTGTTTTTCTTCTACCTGCAAACGCTTGCCGTCCTGGGACATGACCGTTACCGCGTGGCGCGTATGCAGATCGTGGCAGGCATGATCGGAATTACCGCCTTCATCAATCTGGCGTATTTCCTGAAGGTGCTTCCGCCATTGCCGCTGGTCTTGTCGGATGCCGGTGTCTATCACGCCATCAAGCGGGATGGCGGCAACTACCAGGTTGCGGTGGAAAACGAACCGCCGCGCTGGCGCGCCCTGTTCGGCACATTTCCCGTCGAGCATATTCAGCCAGGGGACAAGCTCTATCTCTACAGCGCCATCTTTGCGCCCTACCGCCTGACCACCGGAATCCTGCATCGCTGGGAATGGCGGGACCCCAAGAATGGCGCCTGGGTCGAGCAGCAGACCATCCGTTTCACCATTCGCGGTGGCCGGGAAGACGGCTACCGCGCCTACTCCATCAAGACGGCGCCCAGACCGGGGCAGTGGCGGGTTAACATCGCTACCGCCGACGGGCGCGCCATCGGAAGGGTGCGCTTTTCCGTCGAAACCCAGGCCGTCCCGCCTGCGCTTACGCTCAAGGCGCTCCGCTAGCGGACGTCTTGCGCCCGGCACCAAATCCTCCTATTTCACAATCCAGATTTGGGGTTGCCAGAATTGTCCACTGATCCGACCGTAATTTCTCATCTGCGCCGACTGGAGGCTGAAAGCATCCACATCATGCGCGAAGTTGCGGCGGAATTTTCCAACCCGGTGATGCTCTATTCCATCGGCAAGGATTCGTCGGTGATGTTGCATCTGGCGATGAAGGCGTTTCATCCCGCCAGACCGCCCTTTCCTTTGATGCATGTCGACACCACCTGGAAATTCCGGGAGATGATCGAATTTCGCGATCAGACTGTGGAACGGCTAGGCCTGAATCTGATCGTCCATATCAACGAAGACGGTGTCCGGCGCGGCATCAACCCGTTCGATTCCGGTTCTTCGCTCCACACCCAGGTGATGAAAACCGAAAGCTTGAAGCAAGCGCTCGATCAATATGGCTTCGATGCGGCTTTCGGCGGCGCGCGGCGCGACGAGGAAAAAAGCCGCGCGAAGGAGCGGATATTCTCTTTCCGCGACCGTCACCACGGCTGGGATCCCAAGAACCAGCGCCCTGAGCTTTGGCGTGTCTACAATACCCGCATCAACAAGGGCGAGAGCATCCGGGTCTTTCCTCTGTCCAATTGGACCGAACTCGATATCTGGCAATATATTTTGGCTGAGAACATTCCCATCGTACCGCTTTATTTTGCGGCACGCCGTCCCGTGGTGGCGCGCGGCGGGACGTTGATCATGCGCGACGACGACCGCATGAAACTTCTGCCGGGTGAAGTGCTGGAGGAAAGGCTGGTGCGTTTCCGCACCTTGGGCTGCTACCCGCTGACGGGGGCGATCGAGAGCGGCGCCGATACGTTGGAGGCGATCGTGACGGAGATGTTCACCGCGCGCACCAGTGAGCGCCAGGGCCGGTTGATCGACGGCGACGAAAAAGCCTCGATGGAGAAAAAGAAGAAAGAGGGGTACTTCTAATGAACGCGCCCCTTTCTGCCTTGCAATCCTTCCTCGCCGAACAGGAAAAAAAATCGCTGCTGCGTTTTTTGACGTGCGGCAGCGTGGATGACGGCAAATCGACTCTGATCGGCCGGCTCCTTTATGACACCAAGCTGCTTTTCGAAGACACGCTGTCGGCGCTGGAAAAGGATTCCCGCAGATTCGGCACCGCCGGTGAAGACATCGATTTTGCGCTTCTGGTCGATGGGCTCGAAGCCGAACGGGAGCAGGGCATCACCATTGATGTCGCTTATCGCTTTTTCGCCACCGACCGGCGCAAATTCATCGTCGCCGATACGCCGGGCCATGAGCAATATACCCGTAATATGGCGACCGGCGCGTCCAACGCCGATCTCGCTGTCATCCTGATCGATGCGCGCAAGGGTGTGCTCGTGCAGACCCGCCGGCATGCCTATATCGCCTCGCTTCTGGGCATCCGGCACGTCGTGCTGGCGGTGAACAAGATCGACCTGGTGGATTATTCGCAAAGCGCGTTCGAGGCCATCGTGGCCGATTTCGCGCATTTCGCGAAGGATCTTGGCTTCGCAAACCAAGTTGCCATCCC
>CAYWWT010000309.1:0-2842 GCA_964461855.1 uncultured Rhizobium sp.
TTCGCTGCCCGGCTCCTGCGCGCCGAACTGGTTGCAGGGAAAGCCCAGGATGGCGAAGCCTTCGGGCCCGAGCTTTTCGTAGAGCGCTTCCAGCCCGGCATATTGCGGCGTGAACCCGCAGGCGCTTGCGGTGTTGACGATCAGCAGCACCTTGCCGCGATAGACGCCAAGGCTTTCTTCCTGGCCGTCGAGGCGTTTTGCGGTGAAGTCATGGACGGACATGAAAACCTCCGTGTCATCCCCGGCGAGCGGCGAATGCCGCGAGGGAAGGGGATCCAGGTGGTTCAATCCAGGCGCGGATGTCGCCGCCTGGATTCCCTTCCCCTCACGACGGCTGCCGCCATCGTGAGGCCGGGAATGACAATATGAGAATGGCCTTACGACGCCATTCTTCCCTTGTGCCGGTGCTGCTGCTGCGGCTGGTAGGCCTTGCGGGCATGGGCCTCGCAATAGGGCGAGCCCGATTTGGGCGAGCGGCCGCAGAAATGGAATTCCGAGGCCGAGGGGTCGCCGATCGGCCAGCGGCACATGCGGTCCGAGATGGTCAGCACGGTGGCGAAATTGCCGTCGGACAGGGTCAGCGGATCTTCCTCCACCACCGGGGCGGGGGGCTGGTGCGTGCGGATCGACGGCAACTTGGGCGACATCGAGACCCGCGGGCGCTCGGCCCGGCTCGGGCTGGCGCGGCCGGCCAGGCCCAGGCGATGGACCTTGCCGATCACGGCATTGCGGGTGACCCCGCCCAGCGCGCGGGCGATCTGACTGGCGGAAAGCCCTTCCGTCCAAAGGGATTTAAGTTGCTCGACCCGGTCGTCGGACCAGTTCATGGCACTCATGGCGTTCATGGTGTGAGGCTCCCTCTCCCAAAAGGCCCAGCCGGGGCCTACCAGATATCGTGGGCAAGCAAGCCCAATCTTACCAAATTTGGCTAGGGGCCACCAGTTCTTGTCCACATGATTCCTACCCCCTCCGGCCTTCGCAGCGAGGACGCTGCTGCGGCCACCTCCCCCGCCAGCGCGCTTCGCGCGCAGGGGGAGGCGGGCCTCAGCTTGATTTCGCGGTTTGTTGGCGTTTGGCTATTGGGGCGCGAAGGCGCGCACAATCATGATGCCGATGGCGGCCCAGGACAGCAGGCAGAAAATCAGGATACCCATCACGCTTAGTTGGAGCGACGTAACGCGCCCCTTGCGGCTTTCTGCCATCTACGCCCCCGGTACGCCACCGTACGAATTTAGGCATAGACCATGCATCTTTGGAACTTCTTTAAAATACAGCAAAATCAATTGCTTGTATGATATCGTGCGTTACGTGCCAGCATAGCGCTCCCCATTCTGGGGCTCCCGCGCGCCGTACAGCGCCGCTGCGTCCGGCGCCTTGGTACAGGCCCGCCTCCCCCCTCTGCGCGAAGCGCATGGAGGGGGAGGGTGAGGAAGGCGGCCAGCCTTCCCAACGTAGCACCGATCAGGTGCGAAGGGGTCTGAATGAACCTGGGGTAGCAAAAAAGCAGCAATAGGCAGATAAACCCGCCCTTCCAGCAGTTCCAAAAAGGAGAATCCCGTGTTTCCCGTATTGCTCCCCACCTATAACCGGACGGATGTTGCATTCGTCCGCGGCGAAGGCTCGTTCCTTTTCGCCGAGGATGGGACGCGATATCTGGATTTCGGCGCGGGCATCGCGGTCAACGCGTTCGGCTACAACAATCCCACGCTGGTCGCCGCGCTGACCGAGCAGGCGGGCAAGCTCTGGCACACCTCCAACCTTTATCGGGTTCCGGGGCAGGAAAGCCTGGCGGCCAAGCTGGTGGCCAACACTTTCGCCGACACCGTGTTCTTCACCAATTCCGGTGCGGAGGCTTGCGAGCTCGCCTTCAAGATGGCGCGCCGCTACCATTTCGTGAACGGCAATCCCGAGCGCTTTCACATTGTGAGTTTCGAAGGCGCCTTTCATGGCCGCACGCTTGCGGGCATCGCCGCCACGGGCAACGAGAAATATCTCGAAGGTTTCGGGCCCAAGCTGGCCGGGTTCGATCAGGTCGCGCCCGGCGACATGGCGGCGCTGAAAGCGTTGGCGAGCGAGAAGACCGCCGCCCTGATCATCGAGCCGGTGCAGGGCGAAGGCGGCGTGCGCGCGATCGAGGCCGAATTCCTGCGCGCGCTTCGCAAATTCTGCGACGACAAGGGCATCCTTCTGATCTTCGACGAGATCCAGACCGGCATGGGCCGGACCGGCAAGCTCTTCGCGCATGAATGGGCAGGCGTGGAGCCCGACATCATGTGCGTGGCCAAAGGCATCGGCGGCGGTTTTCCGCTGGGCGCGCTTCTTGCCACCGCGGATGCGGCACGCGGCATGACCGTCGGCACGCACGGCACCACCTATGGCGGCAATCCGCTGGCCATGGCGGTGGGCAATGCGGCGATGGACCTGGCCACCGCGCCGGGCTTTCTGGATCACGTCAACAAGGTCGCCAACTATCTGAACCAGCAGCTTGGCGCGCTGGTCGCCGGTCATCCCGCGATCTTCGAAAGCGTGCGCGGGCAGGGAATGATGCTGGGCCTGAAGATGAAAGTGCCCAATGGCGATTTCATCGCCGCGGCGCGCGATGCGGGCCTGATCGTGCTTCCGGCGGGCGACAATGTGGTGCGGCTCTTGCCGCCCCTGGTCCTGTCGGAAGAAGAGGCGCGCGAAGGCGTGGAATTGATGGGTAAGGCAGCAATGAATCTTGAAACCGCGATGCAGTCCGCCACCGCGCATGCGCAGCATGCTGGTGGGGAGGGTGAGGAAGGCGGCCAGCCTTCCGAACGTAGCACCGATCAGGTGCGAAGGCCCGAGGGGGAAAAACAAT
>CAYWWT010000310.1:0-2837 GCA_964461855.1 uncultured Rhizobium sp.
GCAGCGTCTTGCCGCAGCCGGTCGGGCCGATCAGCAGGATGTTCGACTTCGCCAGTTCGACGTCGTTGTTCTTCCCGGCATGCGCCAGGCGCTTGTAGTGGTTGTGCACGGCGACCGACAGCACGCGCTTGGCGTAAGGCTGGCCGATCACGTAATCGTCGAGAACCTTCAGGATCTCCTGCGGTGTCGGCACGCCCTCGCGCGACTTCACCATCGAGGTCTTGTTCTCCTCGCGGATGATGTCCATGCACAGCTCGACGCACTCGTCGCAGATGAACACGGTCGGGCCGGCGATGAGCTTGCGCACCTCATGCTGGCTCTTGCCGCAGAAAGAACAATAGAGCGTGTTCTTGGATTCGCCGCCGCTGGCTTTGCTCATTTCACATCCGGTCCTTCCACCGGGGGCTTACCGCCCGCTTCGCAGCTCAGGACCCAGTCCATGCTGCTTTGCACCATACTGGAGGCG
Source organism: uncultured Rhizobium sp. (assembly GCA_964461855.1). GTDB lineage: Bacteria > Pseudomonadota > Alphaproteobacteria > Micropepsales > Micropepsaceae > Rhizomicrobium. The sequence goes on from CAYWWT010000310.1 coordinate 467, forward strand.
CCGAAGCACCCCCATGTCCCAACATTCGACCACGTTAGCGGCGGCGGGATCAAGATTTGTTTAATCCGGCCCAAGCCCCGGGAAAATCAGGAACTTTCGCGATTTTCCGCGTTTCAGGGCGTCGCGTCGCTTTCCGGCCGGCGGACCATGACCTGGTCCAACAGCCCGAAATTCTTGGCTTCTTCCGCCGTCATATAGGTGTCGCGGTCGAGCAATTTTTCAATGGCTTCGACGGTCTGGCCGGTGTGCTTGGCATAGATCTCATTCAGCCGGCGCTTCATTTTCACGATTTCCTGGGCATGGCGGGCGATGTCGGCGGCCTGACCGTAGAAGGCGGCCGAGGGCTGATGAACCATGATGCGCGCGTTCGGCAGCGCAAACCGCTCGCCCTTCCTGCCGGCACAGAGCAACAGCGAAGCAGCGGACGCCGCCTGGCCGATGCAGAAGGTCTGAACCGGCGGGCGGACATATTGCATCGTGTCGTAGATCGCCAGGCCCGCCGTCACCAACCCGCCCGGCGAGTTGATGTACATGTGAATCTCTTTCTTGGGGTTTTCGGCCTCGAGAAACAGGAGTTGGGCGGTAATCAAGCTGGCGCCGTAATCTTCGATCGGGCCGGTGATGAAGATCACCCGCTCTTTCAGAAGGCGCGAATAGATGTCGAAGGCGCGCTCGCCCCGGGCGGTCTGCTCGACCACCATGGGCACCAGGGTGTTGTTGTGGAATTCCATGGGATTGGCCATAGCGCGCTTTCCGATTCGATGCCGTTCAGGCGACAGTCTTACACCATCGCCTTCTTAATATAGCGTTCCGCTCCCCGATTTCGAGATCAAGCCTTTTTGACGCTTTCCGGCAGGTCGTCGGGATCCTTGAACAGGGCCTCGCGATCCACCGGCTTGTCGGTCACCTGGGCCAGTTCGGCGATGAAATCCACCACCTTGTCCTCGAACAGCGGCGCGCGGATTTCGGCCTGGGCCTGCGCATTGTTGGCATAATATTGGAACACCTGCTGTTCCTGGCCGGGGAACTGGCGGGCGCGGTTCATAATGGCGCGATTGACCTCGTCGCCGGTGATGGTGATGCCGTTCTGCTCGCCCAGCTTGCCCAGCACCAGGCCCAGGCGGACGCGGCGCTCGGCGATGGCACGGTATTCGGCCTTCAGCTCGTCCTCTGTCTTGCCTTCGTCGGCGGCCGTCTTGCCTTCGCGCTTCAGCTCGGCCTCGACCTGCGCCCAGATGGATTCATATTCCGCTTCCACCATCGCGGGCGGCAGCGGGAAGCTGTGAGAGGAATCCAGCGCATCCAGGATGCGACGCTTCAGGTGCAGGCGGCTGGCGGCCGTGAAGTCGCCGCGAACCTGGTCGAACACGCGTTCCTTCAGGGTCGCCAGATTTTCCAGGCCCATCTTCTTGGCCAGCTCGTCGTCGATCTTGGCGTCTTCCGGCGTCTTGATCTCTTTCACGGTGACCGCGAACACCGCGTCTTTGCCGGCCAACTCGGCGGCCTGATATTCCGCCGGGAATGTCACCTTCACGTCGCGCTTCTCGCCGGCCTTGGCGCCGACGAGTTGATCCTCGAAACCCGGGATGAACTGGCCCGAACCGAGCGTCAGGTTGAAATCTTCGCCCTTGCCGCCGTCGAATTCGACCCCGTCGATGCTGCCGACAAAATCGATCTGAACGATATCGTCCTTCTCCGCCGCTTCGCCTTCGGGGCGATTGTTGTAGCCACGGCTCTGCTTGGCCAGGCGATCCAATGCTTCGTTCACGTCGACATCGCCGACTTCGGAGGTCAGGCGCTCGACCGCGAGTTTGGAGACGTCGGTGGTCTCGAATTCCGGCATCAGATCGACGGTGACGGTGAATTGCAGATCGGCCTTGCCGTCCACCACTTGCTGAACATCGCCGACCGGCTCGACGCGCGGCTGCAGCGCGGGCTTCAATTGATTGTCGTTGATGGCTTTCTGACTGCCTTCGTTGACGACCTGTTCGACGACTTCGCCCATCACGGACTTGCCGAACTGCTTCTTGAGGAAGGAGACCGGCGCCTTGCCCGGACGGAACCCCTTGAGGTTCACGCGCGGCTTCATCTCTTCCAGCTTCTGGGTGACTTTGGCGTCCAACTCGCTGGCGGGAACGATCACCGTGTACTGGCGGCGGAGGTCCTCGGAAACCGTCTGGGTGATCTGCATATCTGTCGTCCTATTCCATTATGTAGAGGCCCTTTGCGGCCTCAGTTTTCCTCTGCCGCGCCGGACCAAAGACGCTGTCGCGTGGCCCGGCTTGGCAGCCAAATATTCGCCCGCGGACAATTTGGCTGGTGCGGGCAGAGGGACTTGAACCCCCACGACTTTCGTCACTGGAACCTAAAT
>CAYWWT010000311.1:0-2834 GCA_964461855.1 uncultured Rhizobium sp.
GCAGTGTCGGATGTCGATCCGGTCGAACTGGAAAAATTCGTCGCGCTCGTAAAAAAAGCGCAAGCGCGGGAATAAACCGCCACGCCCGCCGGTATAGGCCTCGAAACATGCATCGAGGTCTTGAATGTCCAACCCTTCCGATCCGTCACGCCGCGGCGCGCTCAAATGCATGGCCGGCGCGGGCACACTCTTCACGCTGTCCGGCGGCCTTCTCACGCCGATATCGCTGGCGCAGGCCGCGACGCAAACACTGTCCGGCATCCCGCTGTTCCTGCAGATCAGCGACAGCCATATCGGCTTCAACAAGCAAGCCAATCCCGATGTCGCGGGCACCTTGAAGGAAACCATCGCGCTGGTGAACGCGATGAAGGCAAAGCCGGCCCTCACCCTTCACACCGGCGACATCACGCATCTGTCGCGCGCCACCGAATTCGATACCGCGCTGGGCCTGATGCAAGACCTGCGCGGCGGCGAGTTGCATACCGTCCCTGGCGAGCATGACGTCACCGACGGCATGGGCACCGAATATTTCGCCCGCTTCGGAAAACCGTCGGACAATCGCGGCTATTACAGCTTCGATCACCAGGGCGTGCATTTCATCGGCCTGGTCAATGTGATGAATTTCAAGCCCAACGGATTGGGCGGCTTCGGCGACGAGCAGCTCGCCTGGCTGAAGACCGATCTGGAGGCGCGCTCCAGCAGCACCCCCATCGTGGTCTTCGCCCATATGCCGATGTGGACGATCTATGAATCCTGGGGCTGGGGGACGGGCGATGCCGAAGAGGCATTGTCCTATCTGCGCCGCTTCGGTTCGGTGACCATCCTCAACGGCCACATCCACCAGATCGTGCAGAAGGTGGAAGGCAACATCACCTTCCACACCGCGCGTTCCACCGCCTATCCGCAGCCACTGGCGGGCCAGGGCGATGGCCCCGGGCCGCTAACGGTGCCGGCGGGAAAGCTCCGCCACATGCTGGGCATCACCGATATCCAGCTGGTGCGCCACCACATCGCCCTTAACGACAACACCCTCGCCTGAGCCCAAAAGGAAAGACCATGTACCGCTTCAAGCATCTTCTCGCCTATCCCATCGCCATGCTGCTGCTCATCGCTTCGGCGGCGGCGTCCGATGCTCACACCATCGTGATCAAGAAATTCATGTTCAACCCGATGGACGTGACCGTTCCGGCAGGCACCGATGTGACATGGGAAAATCAGGATGGCGAGCCGCACACGGTGGTCAGCCTGACCAACGACTTCCGCTCCCAGGCCTTGGACGAGAAGGACAGATTCTCCCACCGCTTCGATAAACCGGGCACCTACAAATATATCTGCTCGATTCATCCCAAGATGGTGGGGACCATTACTGTCGTGGCAAAATAGCTCTCACCCCGAGCCACGACAGGGGCGGAGCGGGAATGATCCCGCTCCGCTTTTTTCTTTGTGCTAGCGCATCATTTCGATGGTGTCGAAGTCAGACTCTTGTGTGCCCGGAAGAGGCAGATCGAGACGCAAATGATCATTGCCGATTCCCACCAGCACCCCAACCTGATCGTCGGGATTCACATTTTCGCCAAAAGATTCGCCCTCGCCGGAATAGCGATGCAGCGGTTCGCCCTTGGCGCTCTGTGCGCCCAGATAGACCCACATGCCTTCCTGCGGATAGAGATAGCCCGCCATGCGCTGAGTGCCGTTTTTTTCGAAATAGATGCCGCCATGGGCGCGCGCGATGCGGCAGTTGAACCAGTCGAAGACGTAATAGCCGCTGGCGCCGCCCAGCTTGACCTGGCGGCAGCGCCAATTGCCGTACAGCGCCTGTTCGGGAACGGAGCGTGCCTGCGGTGAAAGCATCCGTTCAAGGACGCGAACATCGCCATGGCCGCCGCGTGCATGCGCCTGGGCGATGGCATCGTCGCGCGCATCGTCCAGATGGGCGAGCCGGTCGATATCGGACGGAGCAATATGGTCGCGCCAGTCGGCGTGAGCGGTTCCGGTCAGCGCCAGAAGCGCCGCCGCTGCAAGCATCGATTTATGCGCTACCCGCTTCGTCATGGCCGTTCTCCGGGGGCGTCCAGCCCTTCAGATCCGCAGTCGGCGGCATGCCGACCACGTTGAAGCCGGCGTCGACGAAATGCACTTCGCCGGTAACACCGCCCGACAGGCCACTAAGCAAATACAGTGCCGCGCCGCCGACATGGTTAAGTTCCACGGAGCGCTTCAGCGGCGAAAGAGTCTTGTTCCATTTGAACACCGTGCGGGCATCGCCCACCGCGCTGCCCGCCAGGGTGCGCATCGGACCGGCGGAGATGGCGTTCACCCGGATATTGTCGCGGCCCAGATCGGCGGCGAGATAACGCACCGAAGCTTCCAGCGCCGCCTTGGCCACTCCCATCACATTGTAATTCGGCATCACGCGCTGGGCGCCGAGATAGGAGAGCGTCACCAACGCCCCGCCCTTGGTCATCAACGAGGCGGCGCGCTGCGCCACCGCGGTGAAGGAATAACAGGAAATATCGAGGCTTTTGAGGAAATTGACCCTGGTCGTGTCGACGTAACGGCCCTTCAATTCCTTGGCGTCCGAAAAGGCGATGGCATGGACCAGAAAATCCAGCGAGCCCCATTCCTTCGCGATCCGCGCGAACACCGCGTCCAGGTCGGCATCTTTTTCGACATCGCCGGGCAGCACGATCTTGCTGCCGATGGATTCGGCGAGCGGCTTCAGCCGCCTGGCCTGGGCGTCGCCTTGATAGGTGAAGGCGAGCTCGGCGCCGTGGGCCGCCAGCATCTGCGCGATGCCCCAGGCGATGGAATGATCGTTGGCGACGCCCATGATC
>CAYWWT010000312.1:0-2807 GCA_964461855.1 uncultured Rhizobium sp.
GACTGCAAGGTCGACGGACCAAGCAGAGTCGAAAGACGGTCATAGTGATCCGGTGATCCCGTGTGGAAGGGTCATCGCTCAACGGATAAAAGGTACGCCGGGGATAACAGGCTGATCGCACCCAAGCGTCCATAGCGACGGTGCGGTTTGGCACCTCGATGTCGGCTCATCACATCCTGGGGCTGTAGCCGGTCCCAAGGGTATGGCTGTTCGCCATTTAAAGTGGTACGTGAGCTGGGTTTAGAACGTCGTGAGACAGTTCGGTCCCTATCTGCCGTGGGTGTTCGAAACTTGAGAGGACTTCTTCCTAGTACGAGAGGACCGGAAGGAACGTACCTCTGGTGGATCGGTTGTCACGCCAGTGGCACAGCCGAGTAGCTAAGTACGGTCGAGATAACCGCTGAAAGCATCTAAGCGGGAAACTCACCTCAAAACCAGGTTTCGCTTGAGAGCCGGGGAAGACTACCCCGTCGATAGGCCAGGTGTGTAAGCGCAGCAATGCGTTGAGCTTACTGGTACTAATCGCTCGATTGGCTTGATCGCAAGCAGCACCGTTTCATGTCTGGAAACAAAGCCAGATAATGATTCCATTAAATTAGAATTCGGTCGCCGTGTCGTATTGTGCTCCTGTGTGGTTTCACACGGGATGTTGTTCTCTGCACGCATCCGCGTGCGGGGCTTTTCTGCCCTTTGCCGACCTGGTGGTCATAGCGAAGGAATTCTACCCGATCCCATTCCGAACTCGGCCGTCAAAGCCTTCTGCGTCCATGGTACTGCGGCTCAAGCCGCGGGAGAGTAGAACGCTGCCAGGTCTGCCAAGGGCAGAAGAGAAACAAGACCCGCCAACACAATTCAAAAAGCCCCGCCGGGAAACCGGCGGGGCTTTTGTTTTTCGGCTTCAGGACAACCGGATCGCCACAGCGCCTGCCGCGAGCAGGAAGGCTGCGCCACCGCGGCGCCAGGTCCAGCCCTCCTTGAGCCAAAACACCGAAATCAGGATGGCGAACAGGATCGATGTTTCGCGCAAGGCCGCCACGGCGGAGACGGGTGCCTTGGTCATGGCCCAAAGCGCGATGCCATAAGAAACCAAAGTGCAGCCGCCGCCGATCAAGGGCACTACCGGCGCGCGCCGGAAACTTTGCAGCGCGGCGTGGGGAAAGCCGACGACACGCCATGCCGCCATGGCGAGACCGGTCAGGAAGAATATCCAAAGCGTATAGCCCGCCGGACTTGCCGACCGGCGAACGCCGGCGCCGTCGATGAGCGTGTAGAGTGCGATCACCGCCGCGATGCCCAGGGCGCGCAACGCGGTCCGGCGCGCTGGCACGCCCACCGGATTTCCAGCCGCGATCAGCAGGACCCCGCCACAGATGCCCGCCACGCCAAGATAACCTGCCGATGAAAGACGTTCGCCGAACAGAAGCGTGCTGGCGCCGGTCACCAGCAATGGCGCTGCTCCGCGCATCACCGGATAGGCGAGCCCCAGATCCGCATCACGATAGAGTTTCGCGATCAGCAGGTAATACGCGACCTGCACCACGCTTGATCCCAGGATGAAAGGCCAGCTGGCAGGCGCGGGCGCGGGAAAGAAGGGCAGAAGACACAGCGCGAGGAATCCCGCGGCCGCGGCCATGCTCGCAGTGGCAATGGCAACGTCAGGGTCGCGCTTGATCAGCGCATTCCAGCCGGCATGCAGGAAAGCCGCGAACAGAATCGCGGCGGCAACGTCACCGCTCATGCGGCGCCGAGGCTAACAGGATCGGAGAAAAGCGTAAGCCGGCCTAGTAGGCCCGAGCCTGCTTGACGAGATCTTTGGCGATGAAGCCGGAGATCGCATAGACATGGGCGCCGAAGCCGTTGGAGCGCATGTCCCAGACGCGAACCTTGCTCCAATCATTCTTGGCGCTGACGTCCAGAACCGGCGTGGCAAGATCGATCTCGCCCTTGTTCTGCCAGTTGGCCTGGTCGACCCGAATCTCGCGATTGGAAACGATATGGGTCACGACCGCGACATGCCCGTGCTTCAGCCTTTTGGTGCCGGAAAATACCATCACGGCGTCCTCAGCCGGTGCGGCCATGCGGGTATAGAGATTCTTGGCGCGGCTCCACCAGAACTTTGCGTCACCGAACACCGCCAGGCCCGAACGGGCGCGGGCATATTCGACGCAAAACAGCTTTTTGAGGGGCGTCACGATCGAAGGCTTGGGCGGCTGCGCTGCCGTCATCGTCAGGGGGGCAACCGATCCAAGGGCGGGCATTTCGATATGTGGCAGCTGCACCAGCTGATCCAGCGGACCCGGCGCCGCGACGGCGAAGCTCTTGGGGGTGATGCTGTCGATCTGGTGGAAAGTGCCTGGAATCCAGCCGGCGGATGCCGGTTCGGCGTTGACGCTGGCCTTCGCGGCCAAGGGCGAAAAAGCCGCCAGCATGGCAACCAAAGGCAAGGTCATACGTAATGTCGTGAGCAAGGACTGCACTCCGGCTTTGCTTGTATGCAGATGCCGATGCGGGTTGGCCCCATCGGCGGCATTGTCGGACGTGCGGTGGCAGGTCCAGCCCCAAACCACGTTCAGCCCGGGCGGACTTAAGCAAATGAATCTCTTCGTACAAAGACGTTTCTCGGTCACGGAACCGTGGCCGGATGGCAACACTAAACTGTTGAATTTGCTTATATTTTTATACGTATGACCATATTGCACCAGATCCGTGAATGCTGTTCCCGCTTCGGTCCTTAACCAAAAGTAAAAAATTCTCTTGAGCGTTAACACCCGGCCACTGGGCAAAGAAAAGGCCCGGTGGCGAACCGG
>CAYWWT010000313.1:0-2764 GCA_964461855.1 uncultured Rhizobium sp.
TGGTGCAGGGCAAGCGCTCCATCATCGGCAATGGCGTGGTGGTCGATCCCTGGTCCTTGCTGGATGAAATCGCGCGCGTCGGCCAAGTCGGCCTGACCATCACCCCGGACATTCTGGTGCTGGCCGAGAATGCGGTGCTGGTTCTGCCGCTGCATCGCGAATTGGACGCCATGCGCGAGGATGCTTCGAACCAGAAGATCGGCACCACCAAGCGCGGCATCGGCCCCGCCTATGAAGACAAGGTGGGACGCCGGGCGCTGCGCGCCATCGATCTTGCCGATCTCTCCACCCTGCCCGCCAAGATCGAGCGGCTTCTGGCCCACCACAATGTGTTGCGCCGCGGCTTCGGCCATGCGGAGGCGGACGCAAAAACCTTGGCGCAGGCGCTGGCGGAAATCGCGCCCAGGATCGTGCCCTTTCTCGGCTCTTCCTGGCGCGAACTGCATGCGGCCCGGCTGGCGGGCAAGAGGGTCTTGTTCGAAGGGGCCCAGGCGGTGCTGCTCGACATCGATCACGGCACCTATCCCTTCGTCACTTCCTCCAACACCGTGGCGGGACAGGCCGCGGCGGGCGCGGGCGTGGGTCCGCGCGAAATCGGCACGGTGCTCGGCATCGTCAAAAGCTACACCACCCGTGTCGGCGAAGGCCCCTTCCCCACCGAATTGAAGGATGCAACCGGCGACCGGCTGGGCGAGCGCGGCCGTGAGTTCGGCACCGTGACGGGCAGGAAGCGCCGTTGCGGCTGGTTCGACGCGGTGCTGGTGCGCCAGACCGTCATTACCGGCGGCGTCGATGGCATCGCGCTGACCAAGCTCGACGTGCTGGACGGCTTTGAAGAGATCAAGGTCTGTGTCGGCTATGCGCTGGACGGCAAGACGCTGGATCACCTGCCCGCCTCGGCCAACGCGCAGGCGCGGCTGACGCCGGTCTATGAAACACTGGAAGGCTGGAGCGAATCCACCCAAGGCGCGCGCAGCTGGGCCGATCTTCCCGCCAATGCGATCAAATATGTCCGCCGGGTCGAGGAACTGATCGGCGCGCCGGTGGCGCTGCTGTCCACCAGCCCCGACCGCGACGACACCATCATGGTCCAAGATCCATTCGTAGGTAGATGATCCCCTCCGCTCTACGCAGCTTACTTTTGCGCGCCGGCTAACCGCCGACGCGCAATAAGCGCTGCTACGAGCACCTCCCCTTCCATGCGCTTCGCGCAGAAGGGGAGGATGGGCACGACCAAGGCTTTCGAAGAAAATGGTGTTTCCGAGCCTCGAAGGTCCCGCAAATCGTCAATAATAAGGCATCGGAACTACCGCCGCCTTATGCGCGTTTTATATCCGAACAAATTTTTCGGAGACACTTCATGCGCGCCCCGATTGTGATCGTTCTTGCTTCCTTGTTGCTTGTGGCTTGCGGCACCTCGCGCAAGACCGTTGTGGTCGCGCCGCCCGCCGGCAGCACCACAGTGGTGGATCAGAATGGCGATGCCCATGTGATCGACCGCGATCGCGATCGTTAAGCCATTCATGAATTGAAATTGAGCGGTCCGTGACCGCGCCCCAGACCGGGCGCGGTCCGGATCGCGTTCTGCACGAAGGCGTGCGCCTGGCGCACCGCCTCTTTCAGTTCCAGGCCTTTCGCCAGCCCGCAGGCGATTGCAGTCGATAGCGTACAGCCCGTGCCATGGGTGTGCCGGGTCTGTTGACGCGGCGCTTCCAATATCAGCGACGGCGCATCGACATCCGTCAGGATGTCACGCACCGTCGCATCGACATCATGGCCGCCCTTGAACAGCACACGCTTTGCGCCGAGCAGGGCGAAAGCCTGCGCCGCCTGATGCACGCTATGGTCGTCGGTGGGATGGATGCCGACCAATGCAGCGCTTTCCGGCAGGTTGGGCGTCACGATCGCGGCACGGGGCAAAAGCCGGAGCTTCAGGATTTCCAGCGCCGCCGGCTCCAGCAGAAGCGAGCCGCTGGTGGAAACCAGAACCGGATCAAGCACCAGGGGAACATTGGTTTCCAGCAGCGCGTCCGCGACCGCCGCGGCGATACCGGCATTGGCCAGCATGCCGATCTTGATCGCGTCGGCGCCAATATCGTTCAGAGCGACCTCGATCTGACCGCGCACGATATCGGGTGTCATCACCTGAATGGCGCGAACACCCGTCGTGTCCTGTACCGTCACGGCGGTGACCGCCGTCTGGGCGTAGACGCCGAAGCGCTGAGCGGTCTTCAGGTCGGCCTGCAGCCCCGCTCCTGCCGAAGAATCCGACCCGGCAATGATCAGCAGGCGCGGCATCGTTGCGTTCAGGCGGCAACCTCTTCGATGGCGCCCGCAATGGCGCGGACCACGGCACGAACCGTCTTCTCGTCCTCGCCCTCGGCCATGACGCGGATCAGAGGCTCGGTGCCGGACTTGCGCACCAGCACCCGGCCATTGTCGCCCAGCTTGGCGCGCGCCGCGTCGATGGAGGATTTCACCTTGGCGTCGTCCAAGGGGGAGCCCTTCTTGAAGCGCACATTCTCCAGGATCTGGGGCAACGGCTCGTAGAGATGCGCGGCGGCGGAAGCGGATTTTCCTTCCTGCGCCAGCACCGCCAGAACCTGAAGCGCTGCGACCAGGCCGTCGCCGGTGGTGGAGAAATCCGACAGAATGATGTGCCCGGATTGCTCGCCGCCGACATTGAAGCCGCCCTTGTGCATTTCTTCCAGGACATAGCGGTCGCCGACCGAGGCGCGCGCCAGCTTGAGGCCGAGCCCGTTCA
>CAYWWT010000314.1:0-2744 GCA_964461855.1 uncultured Rhizobium sp.
TCCAGCACGCCATCGATCACCAGCACATGACGGCCCGCAATCTGTTCGGACGGACCCGCGATCATCGAGATCGCGCTTGCCACGCGCTTGTCGCCATAGGAGCGCAGCCACAGCATCTCCACGGCCAGATCGACGCCATGGCGTGAAAGCGCGCGCACCAGGTCGGCGGCGAAGACGAAGCCACCGACCAGAATCGGCATGGCGATGTCCGGCTTTTGCGGCAGGGCCGCGATTTCGCGCGCCAGCGTTTCGACCCGCTCGGCAATCTCTTCGGCGGAGAACAGGATCTGCGGCGTGTCAGCCATTGGGCGCGAACCGCACTTCCAGATGACGGGCGGCGGCGGGCGGACTGGAGAGCCGCGTAAGGAAGGGCGAGGATTGGCCCGGCTTTAATGTCTGCACGTTGGGCGTGAAGGTCCAATGATAAATCTCGTGATGCTCGGCATCGCTGAGCGTCACGCGCACGGTCTGGGGCACCGGCAATTCGCGGCTGCCGTTGTTGACGATCTGGCCGGTCACCGCCAGCACCATCTGGCCGTCTTCATTCTCGCGTCGGTAATCGACGCGCACGAAATTGATGCCATGGGCATCGGTCTTGAGGCCCAGGCTGGAATAGACGCCGGCCGATTGCGGCCAGACCACGGAAATCTCCTGGCGATAGCGGATCGCGGAATAGCCGAGGACCAGGATAAGGGCGACCAAGCCGATCCAGCCGGCAGCGACCGCCATCATCGCCCCCCGCGCCAGCGGTTCGCGATCCGTGACCGTGGCGGTGGGCGCGAAGGCGCGGGTGCGCGACACCGCCGGCTCGGGTTCGGGCGGCGGCGGGATCGTGGCCAGTTCGGGCTCGGGCGGGGCAGACGGCCCCGGCTGATGCCAGACATGACCGCATTTGGCGCAGCGGACTTGGCGGCCTTGAGGCGGAAATTTTGCCTCGTCGGCCTGATAGCGCGTGGCGCAGGCGGGACAGGTGAGAATCATACGGTCTGTTCGGCGGTTCGCGGTCGAAAATAGGGGGCGCGCCGGATGACCGCAAGGCATGGCCCCGCTATGGTCCCGGCCATGGTTCGCTTTGAAAATGTGGGCATGCGCTATGACACGGGCCCCGAAGTCCTGCGCGACGTTTCCTTCGAATTGGAGGGCGGTTCCTTCACCTTCCTGACCGGCCTGTCGGGCGCGGGCAAAACCACCTTGTTGAAGCTGATCTATCTCGCCGAGCCGCCATCGCGCGGCCTGATCACCCTGTTCGGTCAGGAATTGGCAACCGCGCGCCGCCGCGAGCTGGCGCCGCTCCGCCGCCGCATCGGGGTGGTGTTCCAGGACTTCCGCCTGCTCAACCATCTGTCGGCTTACGACAATGTCGCCCTGCCGCTTCGTCTGGCGGGACGGCGCGACACCGAATACGCCCATGACGTGGAGGAACTTCTATCCTGGGTTGGCTTGGGCGACCGCATGCAGGCCCGCCCGCCCACCCTGTCGGGCGGCGAGCAGCAGCGCGTGGCCATCGCCCGCGCCGTGGTCGCCCGGCCCGATCTTCTCATCGCCGACGAACCCACCGGCAATGTCGATCCGGAAATGGGCGCACGGCTGATCCGCCTGTTCGCGGAACTGAACCGGCTGGGCACCACCGTTCTGATCGCCACCCATGACCGCGCCCTGATCGAATCCACCCGCGCGCGCGAGATGCGGCTGGTGGACGGCAAGCTGGTGGAATTGCGGTCCGCTCTGGGAGCCGTCTCATGAGAGAGATCAATGTCCTTCCCCGTGACCGGGGCGCGGCCCCGCTGGATTTCGTCATCGCGGTGATGGCCTTTCTGGCCGCGCTGGCGCTGGGCGCGTCGCTCATCGCCGACCGCGCCACCGAAGGCTGGAGCCAGGGCCTGGCGGCCAAGCTGACGGTGCAGGTCGTGCCGCCGGACGATGCCAACGCCAAGACCATCCTGGACCGGGAGACCAATGATGCCCTGGCCGTGCTGCGCGCCACGCCCGGCATCGGTGCTGCAAGGCCGCTGACCGACGCGGAACTCAACGCATTGGTGGCGCCCTGGGTGGGCGAGAATGGCATCACCAGCGACATTCCCCTGCCGCGCCTGATCGATGCGTCGATCACGCCGGGGGCGCAAGTGAATATCGCCGCGCTGACCGCACGATTGAAGCGCGCCGCTCCGCACGCCAGCCTGGACGATCACAGCCGCTGGATTTCGCGGCTCGGCGGCATCGCCGACACGGTACGCTATTCCGCGTACGGAATATTGCTGCTGATCGCGGGCGCCACCGCGGCGGCCGTGTCTTTCGCGACCCGCGCGGGCCTCGATACCCATAACGAGATGGTGGCACTGCTGCATCAGATGGGCGCGCGCGCCACCTTCATCGCCCGCACGGTCGAGCGGCATTATTTCGTCTCTGCGTTGATCGCCGCCTTTCTGGGGACGTTGCTTGCCGTGGTGCTGTTCCTGGCCGCGGGCGGACTGGAGCGGTTCGGGGTCGATGCCGTGCCTTTCCTGCCGCCTTTGACCTTGGGCTGGACGGAAATGCCCTGGTTGCTGGCCGTGCCCGCCGTCACTGCGCTGATCGCATGGGCGACCGCGCGGATTTCTGTCCTTTCGGTGGTGCGAGCCATCTACTAAGATTTGCGGACACATGATCCGCGGTTTCTTCACGGCGACGATAGTGCTGCTGCTGGCCTATGGCCTCGGCTTCGTGCTGTTCGTCTCGCTCTTGCCGATGACGCCGGCCGAAGTGCC
>CAYWWT010000315.1:0-2720 GCA_964461855.1 uncultured Rhizobium sp.
TATGGAAATCGTCTGTCCGGTCATGGGTACCTCGCAAAACCGGGCGAAGGTTAGCCAGACGCACGAAGATTCCTAGTCCCTCAAGGCGCCGGACAGGCATGTCGATGGGAACACCAGCTTTCTTCCCCCGCATGGCGAAGCCATTGGCGGGGGAAGATGTCTGCTAGCGGGCTTGCCCGCGTGGCAGACAGATGGGGGAAAAAGATTAAGCCGACCCCACAGGGGCGCGAGGCGGCAAGGTCAGGACCTGACTTAAAGTCACCGCACTGGTGATCGGCGCGGAGCAGGTGTTGCGCTGGCACAGATACGCCGTAGGCGCGCCGTTCTGCATGCCCTTGCCGAAGGCCGGGTGGCCGGTGGGCAGCGCTTCGCTGGATTCCACCACATAGAGCAACCTGTTGGGCAGCGCCTTGCCCCAGACCGCCTTGATCAGCTCCTGGGTGCGCGGATTGGTCCGCGGTCCCACCACCACGATCTGCAGGCCGGAGACGAAGGCCTCCAGGCTGTTGAGATAGGAAGCGCAGGAGGCCCAGGCGCGATTATATTCGTCGGCAAAGGCATTGAGCAGCGCATGGGCGCGCTGACCATGGACGCCATCGCCGGTGATCTGGCCGAGGCGATTCAGGACCCAGGTCATGGTCCCGTTGGCCGAGGGCGCCGCCTGGTCGTAAAGCACGCGGGCGCGGACGATCAGGGTCTCGGCATTGTCGGCGGTGGTGCAGTAGCCGCCCTTTTCATTGTTCCAGAAATGGTCGTTCAAGGTTGCGACCCAGCGCTTGGCGGCATCCAGGAAGCGCGCCTCGCCGGTGACTTCCCACAGGATCAAGGCGGCGCGCGCCATATGGGTGTAATCGTCGGCAAAGCCGGGCGCGCCGACCTTTCCGTCATTGGCGGAATGATAGAGGCGGTCGCCATCGCCCAGACGCTTGACCACGGAGTCGTAAGCGGAGATGGCTTCGCTGACCCAATCGGCGCGGTCGAGCACGGCGCCTGCTTGCGCCAGCGACGCGATGGCGATGCCGTTCCAGTCGGCGAGCAGGGTTTCGTCCCGCGCCGGGGCGACGCGCTTGTCGCGCGCGGCCAGCAGCATGCCGCGCTGCTTGAGCAGCAAGGCTTCGTCGGCTTCGGTGAGCGCCGGCTGCGGATGGCCCATGCGGCGCAGAATGTTGCGGCCGCCGCCATGATTGCCGTCGCGGGTCACACCATAGACGGTCTTGAAACGCTGCGCGAAGGTGCCGGCAAGCCCGGCGTCGATTTCCGGCTCGCTCCACATATAATATTTGCCTTCCTCGCCTTCGGATTCGCCTTCCAGTCCGGCCGCGAAACCGTCGTCCATTTTCAGGCCGCGCAGCATCCAGCCCACGGTCTCTTCCAGACGTTGGCGGCAGAGGCCGTTGCGGTTGAACTGCCAGATGCCGGTGAGGAATTCGACGATCAGGGCGTTGTCGGCCAGCATTTTCTCGAAATGCGGGACCAGCCAGCGTTCATCCACCGTGTAGCGGAAGAAGCCGCCGCCGACATGGTCATAAAGCCCGCCGAGCACCATTGCATCCACCGTGGAGGTGACGAGCTGCAGGAACTGGGCAATGCCCGAGCGCAGATAGGCGCGCCAGAGAATGTCTAGGAATATGGTCTGGGGAAATTTCATTCCGCCATTGCTGAGATAGCCCAGCTGCCCGCCCAGGAAGATGTCGAAACGCTGACCCATGCGCAGCGCCGCGATGTCGAGCTGAATGCCTTCGGCGGGACCGGCCATGTTGCGGTCGTGCAGGTTCAGCATCTGCTGATAGACATTTTCGGCGCTTTGATCGACCTCTTCGCGCTTGTCGCGATAAAGCGCGATCACATCGTTCAGGACGCGGGTGAAGGCGGGCTGGCCCAGCTTCTCCACATCCGGCAGATAGCCGCCGACGAAGAAGGGATAGCCTTTGGCGTTGAGGAAGATGGTGAGCGGCCAGCCGCCATTGAAGCCCATGATATTGCCGCCGGCCTGGTAGATCTGGTCGAGGTCGGGGCGCTGGACGCGGTCGGCGATCACGGGAATGAAATTGTCGTTGATCAGCTGGGCCGTCTCCGCATCGGAGAAGCTTTCGCGGTTCATCACATGGCACCAGTGGCAGGCGGCATAGCCGATGGACAGCAGGATTGGCTTGCCGGCCTTTTCGGCTTCGGCCAGCACGTCGCTGCTCCACACGCGCCATTGCACGGGATTGTCCTTGTGCGCCAGAAGATAGGGGCTGGTGGCGGTGTCGAGGGCGGTCATCGCTGGTTCCATTGCAGGCGGCGATGAGAGACAATCGCCGGACGTTTGAAGGCCGCGCTTCTTAGCCGAAACCGCCTGCCCTCGAAAGGGCAGCCAAGGACGGGGACCACGCGTATGAAAGTGCATATCGAATTGGACATGACCCCGGAAGAGGCCCGCAGCATGATGGGCCTGCCGGACATCGCGCCGCTGCAGAAACAGATGCTGGAAGAGATGCGGGCGCGCATGACCCGGGCGATGGAAACCGGCGACATGGAGAGCCTGATGCGGGCCTGGACGCCGTTGGGCGGGGCGGAAGCTTTCACCCAATTCCAGAAATTCCTCTGGGACAGCGCCAGCATGGTGGCGCGGGGCGGCAAGGCGAAGGAAAAGCCCTGATTTTGGCGGCAGGCGATACGATTTTTGCCCTGGCCAGTGCGCCGGGCCGTGCCGGGGTGGCGGTGGTGCGGGTCTCGGG
>CAYWWT010000316.1:0-2687 GCA_964461855.1 uncultured Rhizobium sp.
GAGTCGATGGCGATCGAGTGCACGCCATGGAATTCGCCGGGGTGGTTGCCGCCGTCACCGAAGGTGGTGATGGGCGTCAGGGTCTGGCGGTCGATCACGACCACATGCTCGTTCACGCCGTCCGCCATGAAGATGTACTTCTGCTGCGGATCTTTCGAGAAGGCGATATCCCAGACCGAGCCGTCGGTCTTGGTTTTGATCTTGTAATACATTTCCTTCACGAATTTGCCTTCGGGCGTGAAGACCTGCAGGCGGTCATTGACGCGGTCGCAGACATAGACCAGCCGGTCCACCGACATGTCGGCGCAATGCACCGGGTTGCGGAACTGCTGGGCATGCGGGGCATTCTCGTCATACGGGCCGAGCGGCGTGTCATCCGGCTTGTTGCCGTAGGCGCCCCAGAAGCGCTTCATCTTGCCGGTGTCGGCGTCGATGACCGCAACGCGGTGATTCAGGTAACCGTCGGCGACATAGGCTTCGTTGGCCTTGGCATCGACGAAGACCTTGGCGACGCGACCGAAATTGTTCGGGTCGCTCGAATCGGCCGCGAAGTCCTTCTGCGAAGCTTCGACATTGGCGTCGGCAGCCGCGCCGGCTTTGCGGCGGGCGCCGGACTTGCCGAACTGCATCAGGAACTTGCCGTCCTGGGTGAACTTCAGGATTTGCGAGTCCGGGCCGCCATTGCCGCCGATCCAGACATTGCCCTTATGGTCCACGAAGATGCCGTGATTGGATTCCGGCCAGTCGTAACCTTCGCCCTTGCCGCCCCAGGCGTGGAGCAGATTGCCGGCTTCGTCGAATTCCAGAACCGGGGGGGCCGCCTGGCAGCATTCGCCCAGGCCGCGCTGCAACTGGCTGATCGTGCGATCAATGGTGTTGGCGCGGTGGACCATCCAGATATGGTCATTGTCGTCGACCCACACGCCGATCGCCATGCCCATGACCCAGTGATTGGGCAGCGGCTTAGGCCAGAACGGATCGACTTCGAATTTCGGCGCCATGGTGCCCTGTTGCGCCACGGCCTTAGTCTGGAACGCCACTTGCGATACGCCCAACACGCCGAGAAGTACGGCGAAGCTGGCGCCAATCGCAAAGTTCCGGGATCTGATGAAATTTTTCATTATGCTCCTCCAGCGAGCGGAAGGGCGCGGTTTTGTTGTATGCCCCCTCGACGCTCAAGGGTTACACGAGAGACAGGCAATCGCAAGCGTTTGAGGTGTGGGAAACCAGCCTCACACCTTGAAAATTATGGCTGAATTCTTGTCAGAATTGTATCGAGCTCTGTACTGCGCGGGGCCGCCAACCCGCCATACTTGGCGTCCAAGGATTTGAGCGCGCCACGGGCCTCGGCGAGATTGCCGCTCGCGACAAGGAGGTCCACCTGGCGCAGCGCGGCTGCGCTATCGGCATCGTGATGCGCCCGGCAGTCCGCCATCCGTTCCGGGTCCGGATGGCCCGGCGCGACCAGAGCTTCCAGCGCCCGTCCCAGCATGCGCGCGGGCACAACCTCATGGCCCGTGAAGGGCATCTTCATGCTGACCACGTCGGAGACACACCAATCCTGCAGCGAGCGCCGGCTTCGGGTCTCGCTCTCGACATTGGCGGGGTCCTGATCGCCGGTCAGATAAAGAAGGCGCGTTGCGGTCTGGAAGCGGTGGAACAGCGCCGCCGAAGGCAGCGGCTCATAAATCGTGCCGATCACGTCGCTGCCGGAGTTGAGCAGCGCGCCGCGGAAAAGGTCAGGATAGGCCAGTGCCAGACGAAGCGCCATGCGCGCGCCGCCCGACATGCCGCCGACAAAGACGCGGGACGGATCGATGGGATAGCGGGCCATGACATTGGCCGCCGCGACCAACGCCAGCGGTTCGCGCCGGCTGATGATGTCTTCGTCATTGCCGGACCGGGCTGCCGTGACGAAGATCATGCCGAACCGGTCCAGCACCGGGCCCCAATTCTGCGGCAATTGCGCCGTCTGCCAGGGCGGCACGAACACCATCAGCGCATATCCCTGGGTCGGTTTCTGCGCCGGCACATAGACCAGGAATTTCTCCGGCGCCGGGTCGAAGGACGCTTCGCCCAATGTTTTTCCGCTGCGGGCGAGTTCGCGTCGCACGCTTGCCAAGGTCAGTGGCGTGAAGACCCGCGACAGAAGTTCGGAATTGCGCGCGAAGGCGGGATAGTCGCCGAAGGACACATTTTCATGGAGGCCGGGCGCGGAGCCGTCGGCTTCCGCGGCGGCCAGCCTTGCGCCCAGACAGGTGAGCGTGGCGGCGATCATGAGAAATGCGCGGCACATCATCCCCCCTGTACCCCAGAATACTGGAATTCCGGGGCTTCGGCTTGCCATTCGGGGGCCGCTCAAGTATCTCCGCCGGCGGACAGGTGGTCGAGTGGTCGATGGCACCGCACTCGAAATGCGGCGAGCCTGCAAGGGCTCCGTGGGTTCGAATCCCACCCTGTCCGCCAGTCCCCTTCACGGGGCTTTTTATTGCTCCGATCCCCAATTTCCTGTCATCCGGGCGCGTTAACTTACACAGTATGTTTCCTTTGTAAGCGGCGCCGAATCTGGTAAAGGTGACGTTAACGGAAGTTGTGTAGGGCCCTTGGGGGGCGCGTCATGTCGGCGGATCAAGCAGCGTTATCAAGCCCGCGAGTTTTCACGGTCGCGTGGGATTTCGCCCAGAAAA
>CAYWWT010000317.1:0-2673 GCA_964461855.1 uncultured Rhizobium sp.
TCCAGGAGCGCGCTTTGCACCTTGGCGGGGGCGCGGTTGATTTCGTCTGCCAGCACCAGATTGGCGAAAACCGGACCCAGCACGGTGGAGAATTCGCCGCTCTTCTGATTGTAGATGCGGGTACCGATCAGATCGGCGGGCACAAGGTCGGGCGTGAATTGTATACGCTTGAAGCTGCCCTGCATGGCACGGGCCAGTGTGGAGACGGTGAGCGTCTTGGCCAGGCCCGGCACGCCTTCGACCAGAAGATGGCCACCCGCCAGAAGCGCGACCAGCACGCGTTCCAGGAAATGATCCTGGCCGACCACGATCTTCTTCACTTCGTAGAGAAGATGCTCCAGCCCTTCATGCGCGCCACTTGCCATGCCCGAAACCTTTCCGTCGTTATGAAGCTGTTCCTGTCACAAGGGATTGTTGCCCACCGCCTTGGCGGCATTCTCGATGGGAACGGCGAACGCCATGCCCGCGAATACGCGTTGGCCTGTGGGGTTGTAGATTGCAGTGACGATGCCCACGACTTCGCCATCGCGATTGACCAGGGGTCCGCCGGAATTTCCGGGGTTCACCGGCGCGGTGAACTGAATCAGGTTGGTGAGCGTGGGCTTGTCGTGATCTTCCGGATCGTCGAATTCGCGCTTCAGGCCCGCCACCACGCCGGAAGAGACCGATGGTCCGATGCCGAAGGGAAAGCCAACCGCCACCACCGTATCGCCGGGAAACAGATTGGCGGTCGATGCCAAGGTCGCGGGCTTCAGATCGTCTGGCTGAGTCTTGGTCCGGATCACGGCGAGATCATTCTCCGGCTGGACATTGACCACGGTGGCTTCGGATTTGGTGCCGTCCGCGAATGTGACCACCCAGCGATCGGTGGAATGGATCACATGCAGATTGGTGAGGATGTCGCCCTTGTCGTCGATCACCACGCCGGTGCCGGTCGAATCCGGACTTTCATCCTTGGCATCTTTATCCTTGGCCTTGTCGGCATCCTTGCCGTCCGAGGATTTGGGCGGCGGCGGACGGCGGACATGATCCCGGCGCGCCGTCTTGGCTTCGGCCTTGGCTGCCTCCGCGGCATGTTCCGGCGAAAGGAATCCATCCACGCGAACCACCGAAGGCCCGACCGTGGCGGCGGCAATCGTGGTTTCCGCTGGGCCGGGCGGCGTATTGCTCAACGTATATTTGACGGCATTGTCGATATCCCATTGCGTCAGCGCCGTGGGACCGGGATGCAGGAACCACCAGCCACCGACCAAGGCCAGCGATACCAGCACCGCCGCAGCGGCGGGCAGGCTGCGATCATGACGCGCTGCGAAGGCTTTGGTCTTCCGCCAGCCCAGAACGGCAAGCGACGGCTCATTGTCTTCCAGCGCAAAGGTGGGGTCGGCCGGCATCTGCCCGTCAAGGATCGACGGACCGGAGCGGCGTCTGGTGGCACGGCCGTAAAGAGGTTTTCGCTTCATACCGGGTTCCGCCGATAGATCGCTGTGGCAAGCCTACGCCAGCCATTCCTTTTAGGCAAAAGGCCCACACCACAATTGGCAAATCTGTGTCGGTTCACCCGAAGGTGAAGGCATAGGCTTCGGCGCCTGGGTCCAGGAATTCGATGCTGAATGTATGATCCGTGACAGAATCTTGCTGGCGGATGAGTTGATAGAGGCGCTGGCCTGTCACGATGCCATTGCCGTCTTTATCCGTGTCCGCACCATGGGCATCGCCGGGCGCACGGCCATCGATGGTCACGCGGAACCGGACAGGGTCCTTGCCGTTCGCCGGACCCAGCACCAGATGCAGATCCCGGGCGTGGAAATGGAAGGTGATTTTTCCACCCGCCGTGGCCGCGACCGATTTTTCTTCGCCGATGACCCAGCGGCCCGATAGCCCCCATTGATTCAGCCGCAGCGGATAAGGCGTTTTGTATTCGGCGGGCTTGTCCGGCTGCGGCGTGTTGGAAGCGAAATTCTGCCCGCGGCCATAGCCGAGATAGGTTTCCGGCGATTGCATGCTGCTTTCGTCCGCCTGCGCCATCGCGCCCTCAGCATCCGGATCGACGATGCCGCCAGGCACATTCTTGTAGCCGGCCTCTTTCAGCAATTGCTGGATGATGCGCTCGGACTTGTCATATTCGCCTTCGCCGAAATGATGCGCGCGAATGCGGCCCATCGCGTCGATGAAATAATGCGCCGGCCAATATTGATTGTTGAAAGCCTGCCAGATGGCGAGGTTGGAATCGAGCGCCACCGGATAGGTGACACCCAGGCTCTTCACCGCTTTCTGCACATTGGCGGGGTCTTTCTCGAACGCGAATTCGGGCGCATGCACGCCCAGCACAACCAGACCATGATCTTTGTATTTCGCTGCCCAGGCGCGGACATATGGCAAGGCGCGCAGGCAGTTGATGCAGGAATAGGTCCAGAAATCGACCAGCACGACCTTGCCCGCCAGTTCATCGCGCGTCAGCGGTGGCGTGTTCAGCCAGCCGGTGGCGCCGTTCAGTTCCGGAATCACACCTTCGACGGGAAGATCGCTGCCCGCCACCGCCACCGTTTTCACCGGGGCCGAGGGACGAAGCTTGTCGATCAGGCCTTGTTCCAGGCGCGTGGTGCTGGCGAGCGACACGCGCGCCAGAAAGCCGGTATCCAATCCGAACGCGATGGCGGCGACGCCCGCCAGCAC
>CAYWWT010000318.1:0-2673 GCA_964461855.1 uncultured Rhizobium sp.
CGCTCTGCCATCCCCTGGCCATGGCCAAGGCGTCGATCGAGATCGAGCCCGATGCAACACGCAATGCGTTCCGCATCCAGGCGATCGTCGCGACCAGCGGCCAGACCGGCGTGGAGATGGAGGCGCTCACCGCCGCATCGGTGGCGGCTCTGGCTTTCTACGACATGATCAAGGCCGTCGATAAATCCGCCGTGATCGAAACCATCCGCCTTCTCGCCAAGTCCGGCGGCAAAAGCGGCGATTACAAAGCCCCCACATCCTCGCCGCCAGCCCGCCCGGCGGCGGCAAAAACGCGTGCAAAACCATCCACCCTGATGGGCGAAGTGGCCGCGCCCCGGGTGCGTTCCCAAGGCAATGATATCGAGAAACGCCGGCAAGCCTTCCGCGCCTTCATGACGTCGCGCCGGTTACGCCCAACGCTCTGGGCGAAGCAGGCGGGCGTGTCCAGCGGCGAGATCCTGGGTTTTCTTACCGGACGCTCGCGCGGTTTCTCGCAAGAGGTCGCGGAAAAGCTGGCGCGCGCGGCGCGGGCCCAGATCGACGACATGTTTGCATGATTTCGGTCGAGGAAGCTTCGCGGCGCATTCTGGCGGCGTTCGCGCTGCTCTCCAGCGAGCGCGTTGCACTTGAGAATGCGGCGGGGCGCGTCTTGGCCGCTGATGCCCATGCTGCCGCCGATCAACCTCCCTTCCCGGTTTCGATGATGGACGGTTATGCGGTGCGCAGTGCTGACACCGGATCGCGCCGCCTGATCGGCAGCGCGCCGGCCGGACGGCCATTTGCCGGAGCGCTGGGCATTGGCGAAACCGTGCGCCTGTTCACCGGAAGCGTGGTGCCGGAAGGCGCCGATGCCGTCCTCGCGCAAGAAGATGCGACACCGGAAACCAACACGGTTCATTTCACCGAGGTGCCACATCCGGGGAAATTCATCCGGGCCCAGGGTCTCGATTTCCACGCGGGCGACCTCCTTCTGTCCAAAGGCAGACGGCTCGCGGCCCGCGATCTTGCGCTTCTGGCCGCGGGCGATCTGGGCTTGGTGGATGTCGTGCGGCGGCCGGTTATCGCCTTCGCCGCCACCGGCGATGAATTGTCCAGGCCCGGCGAAGCGCGCAAGCCGGGCGGCATCGTGGCTTCGTCCGTATACGGTCTTTCGGCCCTCATCACGCAATGGGGTGGGGTCGCGCGGGACTTGGGCATCCTGCCCGACCGGGCCGACGCCATCGCGAAGCTCGCGGATGAAAAATGCGACCTGCTCGTCACGCTTGGCGGCGCCTCGGTCGGCGATCATGATTTGATACAGACCGCGCTGGGATCGCGCGGGCTTGCGCTCGATTTCTGGAAAATCGCGATGCGGCCTGGCAAGCCTTTGATTTTCGGGCGGTTGGGCAAGACGCCGTTCCTGGGTCTGCCGGGCAATCCCGTTTCGACATTGGTGTGCGCCACGCTCTTTCTGCGCCCCGCTATTGCCGCGATGCTGGGCGCGGCAACCGATGCGCCGCTGCGACGCGCCCGCCTCGCCGGCACCTTTAAAGCCAACGACCAGCGCCAGGATTATTTGCGGGCGCGTTGCGAATGGCGCGACGGAGAATTCTGGGCGCATGCCCTGCCCACACAGGATTCTTCGATGTTGAAAGCTTTCAGTGACGCCGATGCCCTGATTGTCCGTGCGCCGCACGCGGCGCCGCTTCAAGACGGCGCGTCGGTCGATCTGCTGATATTGGAATGAAAAAGGGCGGTTCCACACGAACCGCCCTTTCTCACTTGTTTCGTTCCGTCTTAGAAGCTCAACCAGATGCCGTTGCGCCAATAACCGCGGCCCGAATGCTCGCGCCAGCGATAATGGCGGTCGCGTTCGCGCCAGCGCCAATTGTCGTCATGCACAATGACACCAAAATGGGGACGGTAATTGTAGCGCTCGCTGGTATGCCAGCAATCGCCGCTCCGATTGCAAACCACATAGGCTGACGCCGTGGTGGCTGTACCGGCCAAAGCCGCAAAGCCGATCACCGCAGCAACCGCACCCTGGATCATCAGTTTTTTCATCTTTGTCTCCATTGAGGGCTCCTAGAGCCGCCTCCGGTCAGACAACACCGGCACCCCCGGCCCTGTTCCGGGGCCTTTTTGTGGCAAATGTGGCCGTTGACGGGATTCGGGAACTAAAGTAGAACGATTCTCCATGTTTCGGGTTTGTTCGCCCTGATTTGCAAGGCCGAACCTGGAAAAACGTCTGCCGGAGATCCGGCACTGAAAGGGACATGGCCGATGCTGACCCGCAAGCAATATGAGCTTCTGCTCTTCATCCATGAACGCATCCGCGAGTCGGGCATTCCCCCCTCTTTCGATGAAATGAAGGAAGCCCTGGATCTTAAATCCAAGTCCGGCATCCATCGTTTGATCACCGCATTGGAAGAGCGCGGCTTTCTGCGCCGCATGGAAAAACGGGCCCGCGCGCTGGAAGTGGTAAAGCTGCCGGACAACATGGCCGAGACCGCGCGGCCTGCCACCACGCGCAGCCAGGCTCAACGCATCCTGCCCATGGCGCGGCATGGCCGTCTGGATTCGCGCGGCGCCGATCCGCGCCAAAACACGCCACGCCGGGCGATGGGCGACAGCGAGCATGCCGTCAACGTGCCCCTGGTGGGCCGCATCGCCGCCGGCACGCCGATCGAAGCC
>CAYWWT010000319.1:0-2667 GCA_964461855.1 uncultured Rhizobium sp.
GATGGCTTGCCCGTTGCTGCTGTCGAGATTTCCGGTGGGCTCGTCGGCGAAGAGTATCTGCGGCCGGGGACCCAGCGCACGCGCCAGCGCGACGCGCTGCTGCTCGCCGCCGGATAATTGGCCTGGGTAATGCTCGACGCGATCGCCGAGGCCGACGGCTTTCAATTCCGCGCGGGCCCGCTCCCAGGCATCGTCCGCGCCGTTCAATTCGAGCGGCACGGCGACATTCTCCAGCGCGGTCATGGTGGGAATGAGATGAAAAGATTGAAACACAATTCCGACCCGGCCGCGTCGGAAGCGGGCCGCCGAATCTTCACCCATGTTGGTGATGTCTGTTCCGGCCACTTGAATGCGCCCGCCGCTGGGCCGTTCCAGGCCCGCAGCCACCATCAGGAGGGATGATTTGCCCGAGCCGGAAGGCCCTGTCAGCGCCACGGTCTGACCAGTGGGCACGACAAGGGAAACACTTTTAAGAATGTTAACGGGCCCCGCCGCGCTCGACAGCGTCAGGTCCACCGCGTCGAGCTGGATGGCTGGCAATTTGGCGGCGGGTGGGGGAGGCTGCATCTGGAACTCGATAGGATAAGATGGCACGTGGCGATTATGACCGGCCGATTCAAGTTTGTCCTTACCATGGGGCTGGCGCTTTCGCTGCTGGTTTGGCTGGGGGATTTCAGCTCCGCCGGGGCGCGCCCGATCAAAATCCTCGCCATGGGCACCAGTTTGACCCAGGGCTATGGCCTGCCGCCGGGCACCGAGTTCACCACCCAGCTTCAGGCGGCCCTCAAAGCCGCCGGTATCGATGCCCAGATCGTCAATGCGGGCGTATCCGGCGATACCAGTTCCGGAGGCCTGTCACGTCTGCAATGGTCCCTGGCCGACCATCCCGATGCCGCGATCCTGGAGCTGGGCTCCAACGACATGCTGCGGGGCGTCCCGCCCGCCGTAACGGAGAAAAATCTCCGCGCGATCCTGGACACCCTCAAGAAAGACCATGTTCCGGTGCTGTTCACCGGCATGCACGCGCAGCGCAATCTGGGCAAGGATTATGTGGCGGAATTTGATTCCATCTATCCCCGGCTGGCCAAGGAATATGACGTCATCTTCTATCCGTTCATCCTGGACGGCGTGGCGCTGAATTCCAAACTCAACCAGGCCGACGGAATGCATCCCAATCCCGCGGGCGTGAAAGTGATCGTGGCGCGGATCCTGCCTTATGTGAAGAAACTTGTCGCCGCGATTCCTGCGGCGAAGAGCGGTCCCTGATGTTCCGGCGGCTTCTCTCGGTCGGTGGCTTCACGCTGCTGTCCCGCATCACCGGTTTTGCGCGCGACATTCTGATGGCGGCGATCCTGGGCAATGGCTGGATGTCGGACGCGTTTCTGTTCGCCTTTCTGTTTCCCAATTATTTTCGGGCGATCTTCGGAGAGGGGACACTCAATCCTGCCTTCCTGCCGCGCTATGCGGCTCTTCATGCGCGCGGCGAAGAGCGCCAGGCGGCGCAATTCGCCAACCGGATATTCTCCTGGCAGATGGCAGCGCAGTTGGGGCTTCTGCTTGTGGCGCTGGCGGCGATGCCTCTCCTGGTCGAAGCCTTCGTGCCTGGCTACACATCCGAGCAGAAGCTGCTCACGTCTTCGCTGGCGCGGATCACCTTTCCCTATCTGATCCTGACGGTGGTCGCGATTCAGCTTTCAGCGATGCTGAATGCGATCGAAAAATTCTGGGCGGCGGCAGCCTGGTCCAATCTTCTCAATCTGGCCATGATCGCGGGGCTTTTGTCGGCGCCCTGGTTTCCGGATGCGGCTTACGCTGCCGCCTGGGGCGTGCTGCTGGGCGGTATCGCGCAATTTTTCTTCATGCTTTGGGCGGGCCATCGCGACGGCCTCAAGTTGCGGATCGTCAAGCTGGCCTGGACGCCGGAGATCAAGGAGTTCTTCAAGGCATTCGGGATTGTCACTGTTGGCGCGGCCAGTGTGGTGGTGGCGCCGCTGATCGATTTCTTTATCGCCAGCTTTCTGCCGGTCGGAAGCCGCACGGCGCTCTATTATGCCGATCGTATCAACCAATTGCCGCTGGGCGTGTTGGGCATCGCGCTGGGAACGGTGTTGTTGCCGGAAATGTCACGCCGCCTGGCGCAGGGCGACCGTGCCGGATCGGATTCGGCGCAGAACCGGTCCGCGGCGATGACCTTGCTTCTGACCTTGCCGTTCGCCGCGGCTTTCATCGCGATTCCGGACACCATCATGCGGGCGGTGTTCGCGCATGGCGCGTTCGACAGGAACGCGGCCGATATGGCGGCGCTGGCGTTGGCGGCCTATGGCGCGGGCCTTCCGGCAATGGCGCTGGTGCGGATCGTCGCTTCGACCTTCTATGCCCGCCACGACACCATGACACCCGCGCGCGCCACGGTGACGGCGATCGTCTCCAACATCGCGCTGAAGATTCTGTTCGTCTGGGGCCTGCATCTGGGTGTGGCGGGTGTGGCGCTGGGCACGGCGCTTGGCGCCTGGATCAATGTCGCGATCCTGACCTGGTCGGGGCGAAGCAAGGCTTTGCTGGCGATTGAATCGACTTTCGTAAGGGCACTGCCGCCCGCGCTGCTGGCCGCATTGGCGACCGGGGTGGGCGCCTGGCTGGGCGTCCGGCTGGGCTGGGCTGCAATGC
>CAYWWT010000320.1:0-2663 GCA_964461855.1 uncultured Rhizobium sp.
GCCGATCAGAAGCAGCAACAGCGCCGCCAGCAGCGCGCCTGCGACCGGCAATTTTATGCGGGACAAGCGACCGATCATTGCGTGCCCCGCCGCGTCACGGCATGCGCCAGTTCAAGCAGCTTGGAGCTGATTCTAATTCCAGTCCGTTCCGCCGCGGCATCGTCGATGTCGAAGCGAACGTGGTTTTCCTCAGTAATGAAGCTGATGACGCCCCGGGGCCGAATGCCGGAATCGGTCACGGTGACGACGGGCAAATCCTTGAGCGACGCAACCGCGTCGAACCCGATGAAAGGATCTCCAATATACAGCATCTGGCATTGGGCCAATTTGGCGATTTCCGCCGTATCCGCGATCGCCATGCGCCGGACCATCAACGCCCGGCCGGCGGGTCCGGTGCTGGCTGCGGCTCGGTCGATGCTGGCGCCGAAAGGATCCTCGCCCAGAATGCAAATGACGATCGGCGATTTGGGATCGCGGAACACGGCCTTTGGCCATTCAATGAACGCGACGAACTTCGTCAGGTAGGCGGCTTTGACCGCGAATTCTGACGAACGTTGAGAATAGGCAGGCACGAGACAGGCAAAAAGCCCTACCGCAATACCGAGCCCGAGGCGGACGTTTTTGGGCCTCCCCAGCACGTCAAAAACTCTGCCGCAGATTCAGAACGAATGTCCGCGGCGTGTATTGCGGCGAATAGGTCGAAGGGTCCCGCGCCTCGAGATGTCTCTGGTGAAGCAAATTGAGCACGGAAAAGGCCAATTCTGTGCTGGCGGTCACGTGCCAGCCGATCCGCATGTCAGCCTCTACATAACCCGGTACAAGCGAAATCTGGCCACCCGGCGCATTCGGGATGATCTGAGTCACCTTTCCGACGGTTCTGAGCGCGCCGTCCAATTCCCAGTTCTCGAAGAGATTCATGTTGGACCGCAGTTGCGCCTGCGTTGCGGGGTCCTGCCCTTCCGACTGGCCCCTGGCAAAATCCACAACGCCGTTATTGACGCGGAAATTGCGGTTCAGCCAATTGAAGCCGGCTGACAGACGCCACCAATCGGTCACGCCGTATTTTGCCCAGACTTCCAAACCGTAAGTCTGGCCGGATGTGCCGTTGATCAGCTGTATCGGAAAAACCGTAACCGGCGTCCCCCGGTCAGATCGCAAATCGTCATAGACATTGTAAAACAGCGACGCGGATAGCGATATTTGCGGCGTCGGTTCGCCCCGGTATCCCAGTTCATAAGCCGTGAGCACTTCCGAGCCGAATTCCGGTGCCGGCACCAGGATGCCAGGTGCCTCCAACTCTCGGTCGATTTTTGAGGGCGTTCGGACCGCCCGGCTTATCGCACCCCAGATCATGTCGGCCTCTGTGGCCTGCCAAGCCAGGCGCACATTGGGCATGAGATCCAGGCCCGAATAGGAATTGTCCTCCAACTTCAGGCCCAGCGTGAGCTTGAGATTTTCCGCGACCGGGACCTCTTCCTGCGCGAAGGCATTGCCGATGGATATCGTGGTGGTGGGGTCCGCAAAATTGAACGGTCCGCCGGTATAAAAGGATTCCTTGGACTGCCGGTATTCTCCGCCCCAGATGAACGTGTCATTCCAGCCCAGCGAGGTGTTGTGCTGAATCTGGAAATCCAGGGTTTGAAGCTGTTCCCGCGCAATCGCCGGCAAGATACGCGTGCTGTCGTCGAAATCGATCTGCGTTTCCAGGCTGGATCCGCTGTCGAATAATCGCGTCCAGTGACCGACCAGGCTTACACCCCGCGTCCGTTCCAGATCCATTTGTGGCGTGTGGTTTGCGAAGACGTCGCCCTGAAGCGTGAAAGTGTCGTTGTCCAGGATCTGATCGAAGCGGAAGCCCCCATCCGCCCGCGCGAATCCGGTGCGTGTAACATCCGCCGGCAAAACAGGATCCGTGCCACCATTGCGCGTCGCCTGCCCATAAAGACGCAGCGAACCGCCCTCCCATGGCGTCACGCCGAAGCGCAGCATCGTCCGGTAACCTCCGCTTACGCCCGCCCGCACATCGAGAAGGCCGCCCTGCGAATCCGCGGCATTTTTGGTGATGATGCTGATGACGCCGTTTACGGCGTTTGCACCGTAAAGCGTACCGCCCGGCCCGCTGACGACCTCTATCCGGGCGATGTCGGCGAGAGGGACATCGATATTTTCCCAGAATACCGTGCTGGCGAGAGGCGAATAAACACTGCGGCCGTCGACCAGAACGAGCAGTTTATTGGCCGATTCCGGCGAATTGAAACCGCGGGCCGTCACCGTATAGGCAAAGCCGTTCATCCGGGCGACTTCCAGATTGGGCGCCAGCCGCAACACTTCCGGCAAGCTGCCGGCGCCGGAGCGCCTGATATCCTCGGCGGTGATGACGAAGACGGCGGCGGGCGCCTTGCTCAAAGCTTCCGGGCGGCGTGAAACGCTCGTGACCTGAACGTCGGCCAATTGCTCGATCGACAATTGTTGCAGGTCCGGGCTTTGCGCGCGAGCAGCGGTGGGCACCGCAAGCGCAATTGCCAGCAGCAAAACGCGCAGTGTTTTCAAAACCCCCGCCCCCCGAACTCCGGTCGATAAACGCACGGAAGCCTTAAGAGTTCCCAAAGCCGGACAGGGGGCTACGCGCATCGTCTGCGGGTTCAGCCGTACCCAATTGCCCC
>CAYWWT010000321.1:0-2632 GCA_964461855.1 uncultured Rhizobium sp.
AAACCGATGTGTTCCTGCCCTTCTTCGGGCTGACCATCAAGCTCGGCCCCATCGCGGAATTCGGCATCAACCTGCACGAGAACCTGATCCCGGTGGACACGGCGCGCTTCGAAAGCCAAACGCCGGGCATCTTCGCCATCGGCGACATCAACACCTATACCGGCAAGCTGAAATTGATATTGTCCGGCTTCCATGAAGCCGCGCTGATGGCGCAGGCCGCATTCCACATCGCCAGGCCGAACGAGAAGCTGCGCTTCCAGTACACGACCTCCTCGTCCAACCTGCAGAAGAAATTGGGTGTCTCGTGATCCTTCGACACGCGCGTTCCCTCACCCTGAGCCTGTCGAAAGGTAAGAGCCACGCGCTGCTCAGGGCTCCTAGCGCCAGCGTAGGAACGGAGTTTGAATCGTGAAGATTGTTGCTATCGACCGCCAGGGCAAGGAACACACGCTGGAAGGCCGCGACGGCTGGAGCGTGATGGAGATTTTGCGCGACGGCGGATTGGACATCGCGGCGGAATGCGGCGGGGCCTGCGCCTGCGCCACCTGCCATGTCTATGTGAATGACGGCTGGTTCGAAAAGCTGCCCGCCCCGTCAGAGTCCGAGATCGACATGCTGGACATGGCGCTGGCGGTGGAACCGAATTCGCGCCTCTCCTGCCAGATCATCTGCAGCGAGACCACCGACGGCATCAAGGTGACGGTGGCGCCTGAGTGAGCTGTGACGGCCCACAGGGCCGGCGAAATGGTCCGGTGGACCATTTCGAACAGCGAACGCCGCGAGCACGGGCGGTGGCGCGATGACGAAAGCTTGGTGGCGGTCCGCTTTGTCTCTGCCCCCTGACAAAGCTCTCCCGCATGTGATGCGGGCTCGGACACCAGGGCAGCAGTCATTCAGCCCCTAGACACTCCCCGACTCCAGGCCGCAAAGTACCCGCGCTGCTTTCGCGGAGCGTGACGCATGGCCCGGACCCGGAACGCGCTTGTGCCGGTCCTTTTGATGTTGCTTCTGGCCTCGCCGGCCTCGGCGTTGCAGGCCAAAACGCAGGCCGCGAAGTCCGCCGCCACGCAACCGGTCAATACAAAGCCGCTGACCCGGACGGCGAAGAGCCGCCGTCCTTCCGGCCCGCTGGTCTTCCACGGCTATGCCTGCATGCTGGAATGCAGCCAGCTTCAGGAAGGCTATGCCTGGGCCTCGGCGCACGGGGTCCATAATCCCGCCGACTGCCGCGGCACATCGGAAACCTTCATCGATGGCTGCCGCGCCTTCGCCGGTGTGGTGGGACCGTTCGGCGGCAAGCCGATGGACCCCAGCTTTCCACACATGATCGGGATCGAATGAGCATGACCGATATACGCACCGCGATCCTGTTTGCCGTGCTGGCGCTGGCCGCGCCCGCTTCTCCCGCCGCCGCGCAGGCGAACAAACCCGCCGCCACCAAGCCCGGCAGCCCGCGTCCGATGCCGAACCATACCGCCGCGCCCGGACCGTTTCTGTTTCACGGTTACGCCTGCGGCAGCGACTGTACCGGCCATCAGCAAGGCTATGCCTGGGCCTCGGCGCACAAGATCGCCAATCCCCAGGATTGCCGCGGCACGTCGGAGACCTTCATCGAAGGCTGCCGCGCCTTCACCGGCATCGACGGCCCGCTCGGCGTGCGCGAGATTTTTCAAGACGAAGATTGACGTGACGTACCTTGCGCGCACGATTGCGTTGGCTGCAGTTCTCGGCGGCGCGGCCACGCTCGCGACAGCCCAGCCCTTGCCCAGCGATCATGTGATCGTGCCGGGAGCACGCATCGGCAACGCCGATCTGGGGCCGGCGGATCAGGGTGCCTTGCAACGCAATCTGGGCGAACCCGACCAGACCGATCAGCGCGGCGATACGGCGACCTATCGCTATGGCGCGCCAAAAGATGACGGCGGCGCGCCGGACGAACTGGTGGTGATCCTGAACCTCGACACCGATGCGCCGTTCGAGATCGCCACCGCCTCACCCGCCTACCGCACCCGGCAGGGGATCGGCGTGGGTAGCAGCGATGCGGCGATCCGCGCGGCGCTGGGCCCGCCGCTCTGCGCGGGCGACGACGGCAAGAGCAATGGCCTTATCGTCTATGACACGATCTGGTTTCGCACGGCGCAAGGCATAGTCACCCGCGTGGCCATCCGAGCGCATCTGAGCGCCGATGATTTTCACTCCGGCTCGGTGCATTGCTGATTAACCAGCGCCGCAGAGATACTCGCCACAACCCGGAATAGGTATTAGGGTCCCGTCTTCTGGGGACCTCATGACCGTCGCGCATATTTTCACCGTCGCCTTTCAGGGCGTCGCTCCATTATGCAGCAAGCACACCTAGTCTTTTCCTTGTACTTCGGGGGTCCGGGGGTAATTTCGGCGTTATGGCTGAGTCCCAAACCGTCACGATCTTAAGAGCGAAGCGCGATGAAATTGGCGCGGCGATCCTCAATTACGAACGCCAATTAGAGAACGCGAAGGCTGACTTCGCCCATATCACCGCCGCACTGGCGATCTTCGACGCGGGCGATAAGCCCGGCTCACAGCGTCCCTACACCCACCTATGCCGCGCGTTCCGATATGGAGAGATTGCCGCCTTGTGCCGCGACAGGCTGGC
>CAYWWT010000322.1:0-2608 GCA_964461855.1 uncultured Rhizobium sp.
AGTGCATTGGCTTGGGCATTGGTTTGCGGGGCCGCATCCGCGCAAACCTCACAGGAGGGCGCCACCGCAATACCGGCGCCTGCGGCGCAAAGCTCAGTGAAACTTCGTACGGTGATTGCCGCGTTGCCGGCCGGAACACCTTGGCTCTCACTGAGAGCCGGTAACTTCTGTATCAGCGATCCTTATATCGAGACTTGGAAGGCCGGACGTGCTGCACAGTCGGTGTCGTTCTATATGCCGGCGTTCAAGACGGAATTGGAAAAGGCCGGATACAAGGTCGTCACCCCGGGCGAAGACAATTTGTTCGATCCTGAAGCCGCGTCGGCGGATTATGAAGCAGCGGCAGTGATCACCGATGAGCATATTGACGGCTGTATGAGCAAAGGCGGCCTTTTGGCAAAAGGCAATCCGGGCGACATTCGGGGCGACAGCTCGATGAAAATCGACTGGCAAATCTATTCGCCCATCAAAAAGCAGGTTGTCGCGCATGTCAGCACAACGGGCGCAGCCCATCTGGCTCAATCCACGTCGGGCGGGCAGCAGCGGCTTCTTGCGGATTCTTTCGCCCAAAACGTAGCCGCGCTGGCCCTGAACGCCGATTTTCGCGCCGCCATGACGGCCCCCAAGGCGTTCACCGCAGGCTTTCAGATGCCCGGCGCGCAGAGCAAAATTCTCCTCAGTGGGAGTCTCAAGGCCGGACCTCGCAAAATCGCCGACGCGGTGGGAAGCATCCTGACGATCATGAACAGCGGTGGGAGCGGATCCGGCATTCTTGTTTCCGACGACGGCTATGCCCTGACCAATGCCCATGTGGTGGGGGACGATAAGAATGTTCGCGTGCGCTGGTCCGACGGATTGGAAGGCCTTGCACAGGTCATCCGGGTTTCCAAGAACCGCGACGTCGCTATCATCAAAACCAATCCGCGCGATCGCACGCCCCTCACGCTCAAGCGCGGCGCCACCACCCCGGGGCAGCGCGTCTATGCGATTGGCTCTCCGAACGGAAAGGAATTCCAGGGCACTGTGAGCAGCGGTGTGGTCTCCGCGGATCGCCTGATCGACGGCCTGCGCTATATCCAAAGCGATGTTTCGATCTCACCGGGCTCCAGCGGTGGCGCATTGCTGGACGAAAACGGGGAGGTGATTGGTGTCACGGTCTCCATGTATCTGAACGGCGGCGAGCGGGCAGGGTTGAATATGTTCATTCCAATCGGCGATGCGATGGATTTCCTCGCCCTGGAGCTGCATTGACGCCCGTTGCCGGCACGGTCTTAACAGCTTGATAATCTTGTTTTGCCAGGCTTGGCGCCATGCGCTGGTCGTTCGTCGCCTTGATACTTGCCCTCGCCATCCTTCCGGCCGCCGCCGGGGAGAAGTCGGCGGAGACGCAAGGCGATAAGGCCGGCGCGCCCGGCACCAATATCGATATGCCTTTTCTGATGGCACCGATGACCGGCGCGGACGGCAAGCTTTCCGGCTACGCCTATATTGCCAGCCGGGTCACTGCGACATCGGACGCCAACGCCACCTTGGTGCGCGACAAGCTCGCCTTCATCCAGGATGTCTTCGTGCGCGACGTGAACGCGCGCGAGATCGCCACAACAGGCGATCCCAAGAAAGTCGATGTGCCGGCACTGCAGGCGCGCTTGCTGGCCGGCGCACGCAAGATCATGGGGCAGGGCAAGGTCGCCTCCGTCGCGATCGTGCAAATTCAGATTGCACCGTTGCGCCCCGGCCCCGTGACCGCGGTAGCCGGCCAATTGCCCCCTGCCGAACCGGCGTCCTTGGCACCCGCCGGGTCGGGTCACGGGCATTAATCTCCCTAAAAATTCGGCAATTTGTGGCGGAACTGTGGTTGCCTGACTTGCGGGCATTTGGCAGTCTCCCTCTGCCCTTGAAGCGGTCCCGGGCGGACCGGCCATTGGGATCGGCTTGGTCGATCCGGCCGATCAACGTTTTTCAAAAACGAGGGACACTTCCAATGCATTCACAACTACCCATCATTCTTGTCTGCGGCGTGCTGGCGCTGCTCTATGGCGTCTGGACCATACGATCCGTGCTCAGCCTCAGCGCGGGCAATGCGCGCATGCAGGAAATCGCCGCGGCGATTCAAGAGGGCGCCAACGCCTATCTCAATCGCCAATACACCACCATCGCCATGGTCGGCGTTGTGATCTTTGCGCTGGCCACCTGGTTTCTGGGCTGGCAGCTTGGCGTCGGCTTCCTGGTCGGTGCGATCCTGTCCGGCGCAGCCGGCTATATCGGCATGTTTGTTTCGGTGCGGGCGAATGTGCGCACCACGGAAGCGTCCCGCTCGGGGCTGGCGGGCGGCCTTTCGGTCGCATTCCGCGCCGGTGCCGTCACCGGCATGCTGGTGGTGGGCCTGGGCCTTCTGGGGGTCGCGGGCTATTACGCGCTTCTGACCGGACCCATGGGCCTCAGCCTGGATGATCCGGCCCAAAGCCGCATCATCGTGGAATCGCTGGTCGGCCTCAGCTTCGGCGCCTCACTGATATCGATCTTCGCCCGTCTCGGCGGCGGTATCTTCACCCAGGGCGCGGCTGTCGGCGGCGACATGGTCGGCAAAGTCGAGGCGGGCTTTCCAGAA
>CAYWWT010000323.1:0-2608 GCA_964461855.1 uncultured Rhizobium sp.
CTTCCACGCGATGCTGCGTTCGACCCCCAACAAGCTCATGGGCGTGATCGTGATGGGCGGCCCCATCGTCACCCTGTTCTTCCCCCCTTGGCTCGATACCAGCCGCGTGCGCTCCTGCCGCTTCCGCCCCCTGATGAAGCAATTCTTCTGGGCGCTGGTGGTGGTGTGCGTGGTCCTGGGCTATTGCGGCTCGCAGGGCGTGGATGCGGCAATCGCCGGAGTTCCGCTGCTGTGGGTGGCGCGCCTGGCGACGCTCTACTACTTCGCCTTCTTCTGGGTCCTGATGCCGATCATCGGGCTGATCGAGACGCCGAAGAAGTTGCCCGCTTCCATCGCCCAATCCGTGCTCGGCGACTCCGCCGCTGCCGCTGCCGAGTGAGATACACCATGCACTTCGCACTTCGTTTCACTTTGGCGGTGGGCTTGACGGCGCTGGCATTGCCGGCGCTGGCCCAGGACGCGGCCGTGAACACAACGCGGCTTCCGGTCAAGAATGGACACTTCGAATTCGAAGGCCCTTTCGGGACCTACGACCGTGCCGCCCTGCAGCGGGGCTTCCAGGTCTACAAGGAGGTCTGCTCCGCCTGTCATGGCCTCAATCACGTCGCCTTCCATAATATGGACGAGGAAGGCGGTCCGGGCTTCACCGAGGCCCAGGCCAAGGCGATCGCGGCGGGCTACAAGATCCCGGCAGATCCCAACGACAAGGGCGAGCTTTTCGACGACAAGGGCACCCGCCTGACGCGCGCCGGAATCCTGGCCGACAAATTCCCGTCGCCCTATCCGAACGAGGAGGCGGCTCGCGCCAACAACAGCGGTTCGCTGCCCCCCGATCTGTCGATGATCGTCAAGGCGCGCGCCGGCGGCGCCGACTATGTCTATTCCATCCTCACCGGGTTCCACGAAAAGACCCCGGCAGGCTTCAAGGTGACGGAAGGCAAGTATTTCAATCCCTATTTCGAGGGCTGGAATATCGCCATGCCGCCGCCGCTGGTGGACAATGCCGTGAGCTATTCCGACGGCACCAAGGCCACCATCGCGCAGGAAGCGCATGACGTCGCCACCTTCCTGGCCTGGGCGTCCGATCCCAAGATGGAAGAGCGCAAGCGCATGGGCTTTGGCGTCCTGATCTTCCTGGTGGTCCTTTCGGGCGTGCTCTTCGCCGCTTACCGCAAGGTCTGGGCCGACCAGCACTGAGTGTCACGAAATGGTCTTGGCGGGCATCCTTGCCCCCTGACCCTGTCATGATAAAAGGGCGCCTTTCCTAGCGGGGCGCCCTTTTTGCTGCGCATACGCGAGAGCGGGAGCGCTTTTCTATATGTCGAAAACCGTGCTTGGAGTGATTGGTGGATCGGGGGTCTATGAGATCCCCGGCCTGGAGAATGCCCGCTGGCAAAGCGTGAAAAGCCCGTGGGGTGAACCCTCCGACCAGCTTCTCACGGGCACCTTTCACGGCGTGGACATGGTGTTCCTGCCGCGTCATGGCCGCGGCCATGTCCAGACACCGTCCAGCATCAATTACCGCGCCAATATCGACGCCTTAAAGCGGGTCGGCGTCACCGACCTGATCTCGGTCTCGGCCTGCGGCTCGCTCCGCGCCGAACTGCCGCCCGGCACTTTCGTGATGGCGGACCAGTTCATCGACCGCACCTTCGCGCGCGAGAAAAGTTTTTTCGGCCCCGGCTTTGTCGCCCATGTCTCGATGGCGCATCCGGTCTGTCCGCGCCTGTCGGGCGCGCTCACCTTGGCGGCGCGGGAAGAGCGCATCGATCATTCCGAAGGCGGGACTTATATCTGCATGGAAGGCCCGCAATTCTCCACCCGCGCGGAAAGCTTCCTCTATCGCTCCTGGGATTGCAGCGTCATCGGCATGACCGCCATGCCCGAAGCCAAGCTCGCCCGTGAGGCCGAGCTCCCCTACGCCATCGTGGCGATGGTGACCGATTACGATTGCTGGCACGAGACCCACGAGCATGTGACGGTCGATGCCGTGATGAAAGTGATGCACCAGAACGCCGAGAATGCGCGTCGCCTGATCATGGCGGTGGCGCCCAAATTGGGACCGGATCGCCAGACTTGCCCGTTGAACGTCGAAACCGTGCTCGACACCGCCATCGTGACCGCGCCGGACAAGCGCGATCCCGCACTCGCCGCCAAGCTTGATGCCGTGGCAGGCCGCATTCTGAAGAAAGGCTGACGCCATGGATTTTCGCGAAGTCATTCGGACCATTCCGGACTATCCCCAGCCGGGCATTCAGTTCCGCGACATCACCACCTTGCTGGGCAATGCGCGCGCGTTCCGCCGCGCGGTGGACGAGATGGTGCAGCCTTATGCCGGCATCCGGGTGGACAAGGTGGCGGCGCTGGAAGCGCGCGGTTTCATTCTGGGCGGCGCGGTCGCGCATCAATTGTCCTGCGGCTTCGTGCCGATCCGCAAAAAGGGCAAGCTTCCCTACACCGTGATCGGCGAAAGCTATGCGCTGGAATACGGCCAGGACCGGGTGGAGGTTCATATCGACGCCTTCCAGAAAGGCGACCATGTGCTTCTGGTCGACGACCTGATCGCCACCGGCGGCACCGCCAGCGCGGGCATCCGCCTGATGGAGCG
>CAYWWT010000324.1:0-2598 GCA_964461855.1 uncultured Rhizobium sp.
AGCATCTGACGAACTGCGATCAACCCAGCCGCCATGATAAAGTCATGGCGGCATGTCCCACCCGGAGTCGCCCATGAAGCCCATGATCACCGCTTTCGCAGCCTCACCCGACCGCGGCAGGGGCATGGCACGCGACATGCCCGTGCGCTGGGCATTCGAGGAAGTGGGCCAGCCTTATGACGTCCGGCTTGTGTCCTTCAAAGAAATGAAAGAGCCCGCTTATCTGGGGCTTCAACCCTTCGGACAGGTTCCCGCCTATCAGGAAGGCGATCTTAACCTGTTCGAGTCCGGTGCGATCGTGTTCCATATCGCCGACCGGCATAAAGGCCTGTTGCCCGACGATGCCAATGCCCGGGCGCGCGCGATCACCTGGATGTTTTCCGCGCTCAGCACCATCGAGCCGGTGATCCTGGAACGCGAAATCCCCAAATACTCCGAGCAGGAGAAGCCCTGGTTTCAGGAGCGTGCCCTTCTTCTCGCCGACCGCGTCCGCACGCGGCTGCGGCCCTTGTCCGCAGCGCTTGGCAACAATGACTGGCTCGATGGCGAATTCAGCGCCGGCGATCTTCTGATGATACAGGTGCTGCGCCGCCTGACCGGGTCGGGCCTGCTGGAGGAAACCCCCAACCTCGCCGCCTATGTCGCGCGCGGCGAAGCGCGCCCGGCCTACCAGCGCGCCTTCGCCGCCCAATTGGCGGTGTTTACCGCACAGGACGGCAAGTAAGGATCGTCACACACTGTCGAGCGCCTGGGCCAGATCGCTGATCAGGTCTTCGACATTTTCGATGCCCACGGAAATGCGGATCAGGGCTTCGGTCAGGCCGATCTCTTCGCGCAATTCACGCGCCACGCCGGAATGGGTCATGGCGGCGGGATGGGAGATCAAGGTTTCCGTCCCGCCCAGGCTGACCGCCAGCTTCATGATCTGAAGATTGTCGAGCAGCCGGAAGGCTTCCTTCTCGCCGCCTTTCACGTCGAAGGAGAAGGTGGAGCCCGGAGCCGTGCATTGCCGGTCGAACACGGGCTTGCGCGGATCGCCGGCGTCCAGATTGCCCAGATAATGCACCCGCGCCACCTTGGGATGCTGCGCCAGGTAATCCGCCACGATGCGGGCATTCTCGTTCGCCCGCTTCATGCGCACATCCAAGGTCTCCAGCGAGCGCATCAGCATCCAGCAGGAATTGGGATCGAGCTGCGTGCCCAGCGCCCCGCGCCAGCGCTTGATCTGGGTGACGAGATCCGTCGCGCCGCTGATCGACCCGCCGACCAGATCGCTGTGGCCGCCGACATATTTGGTCAGCGACAACAGCGAAATATCCGCGCCCTGTTTCAACGGCTTCTGAAACAGCGGCCCCAGCATGGTGTTGTCCACCACCACGGGCGGGCGATGGCCTTGGGTCTTGCCCAACTCGTCGGCGATGGCGGCACAGACCGCCAGATCGACCAGCCCGTTGGTGGGATTGGCGGGCGTCTCCACCATGATCATGGCAACGCGGCCTTTGGCGGCCGCGTCCTTCGCGGCGGCGCGCATCTTGGCGGCATCGACGCCGTCGGTGAACCCGACCGCCGTGACGCCGAACGCGCCCATCTGGTTCTTGAGCAACGTCTCGGTGCCGCCATAAAGCGGGCGGCTGTGCAATACGCTGTCGCCGGGGCGCAGCAGCGCGAAACAGGTGGTGGCGATGGCGGCCATGCCGCTGGCGAAGACGGCGGATTTTTCCGCCTCGTCCCAGATCGCCAAGCGGTCTTCCAGGATTTCCATGTTGGGATGGTTGAAGCGCGAATAGACCAGGCCCGCATTCTCGCCCGGCTTGAGCTGGCGACGGCCCGAGGTCAGGTCGAAAAAGTCTTTGCCCTGCTGCGCATTCTCGAAAACATAAGTCGAGGTCTGGAAGATCGGCGGCTTCAGCGCGCCTTGCGACCAGGCGGGGGCATAGCCATAGCCCATCATCAGGGTTTCGGGATGCAGGCTGCGATTGGCGATCCGGTCCTTGTGATAATTGTCATTGGCCATGGGAAATCGCCTTGCTGCCTGGTTCCAAAGCGAAGGCTAAGCCCGTTCGGGCGGGATTAAATGGCGTATTGCAGTGGATATGCGCCTCATATTGGAGATATATTGCGTGATATGACGATAAAAGAGCATGTTGTGCTTGATCGCCTGGACCGCCAGATCCTCGCCCTGCTGCAGGAGAGCGGCCGCATGACCAATCTCGAACTCTCCGAGAAGATCGGCCTGTCACCCACGCCTTGCCTGCGCCGGGTCAAGCGGCTGGAGGAAGACGGCGTTATCAAGGGCTATGCCGCCATCGTCGATCAGAAAGCCTATGGCCTGCCGCTCAGCGTCTTCGTCTCCATTCGCCTCAATCAGCAAAGCGAAGACCAGATCCGGGAATTCGAAAAGGCGGTGCAGGGCTGGAGCGAAGTCACCGAGTGTCACCTGATGACCGGCGCGCGCGATTATCTGCTGCATGTCTATGCCGACGGCATTGAAGGCTATGAGCGTTTCCTGAAAGAAAAGGTCACGCGGCTGAAATGCATTCAGTCGGTGGAGACCAACTTCGCCATGAGCACGATCAAGCAGCGGATCGGCTTGCCGCC
>CAYWWT010000325.1:0-2574 GCA_964461855.1 uncultured Rhizobium sp.
TCCGGCGCTGCAGAAGATGCTGGTGTCGCTGCACGTGCCGCATAGCTGAGGCGGGCCGGACCGGAGGCATCAGCGCCATGACACGAGCCATCCGCGCATCGGCCGTCGCCGGTTTCTGCGGGTTGACGTTTGTCATGGCCGGTGCCGGTGCGTGGGCGAAAAGCCCGCCTGACATCGCAACGCCGGTGCTGTCTTCCAGGATCGCGGCGCAATATGTCCATGCCCACGACCTGATCGATATCGGCCAGAAGCGGAAGATGAACATCTTCTGCATGGGGCAGGGCGACCATACCGTCATTTTCGATTCCGGTCTCAGCGATTGGTCCAGCATTTGGGCGCTGGTTCAGCCGATTGTTGCCGTACATGCCCGTGCCTGCACCTATGACCGGGCGGGCATGGGGTACAGCGATCCCTCCGATCAGCCGCGTTCGCCCATCGCGATTGTCGAGGATTTGCACAAGCTTCTCCGCGCCGCGAAAGTCGCAACGCCTGTCGTTCTGGTCGGCCATTCTCTGGGCGGCTTCAACATGAAGCTTTATGCGGTGCTGTATCCCAAAGAGGTTTCGGGCCTCGTGCTGGTCGACCCGGCGGAGGAGCGGATATTCGCCCGCACGCGCGGTGCGCTGCGCGCCAAGTTTGGCCCTGTCCTTGCCGCGAAGCTTGAACTGCAAAGCATGGCTGGCCGATCACACGCTGCTGCGGAATACGAAGCATGCGCCGCTGCCGCGCGCGACCATGACCTGGATCCGAAGTCCGATTTCTACAAACAGTGCAGCGATCCGGTCCGCGCGCCGCTGGGCCCACTGATCGCGACGGAGCGCCAAAAGCTTCAGGTCAAAAGCGCCTATCAGGGCGCCCAAGCCTCCGAATTCGTCAACAGCGTCAACGTCGAGACGAGATCGGATGATGCGTATGCCGCGCTTTTTACCGCGCAAACGCTGGGCGATAAAAAGCTGATCGTGCTCACGCACAGTATCGTCGATCCGAAAGATCCGCTGGACGCCGCGTCTCTCTTTGCCGGCGATCTGGCGCATCGGCAGACCGCCGCGCTGTCCACACGTGGCGTCAACCGTGTCGTGCCGGGGACGCATCACAATATCGAGATCGACCGTCCGCAAGCGGTGATAGACGCCATCGGCGAAGTGCTGGCGCGATGAGCCCGTCCAGGGGGTGGCTTTCTTCGGCGCGGCGTTTCTGTAATCTCCAGGGATGAACTGGGGCGGGGGTAGCGTGAACAGGTTTTGGATCGGTGCTGCGTTGATGATGGCCGCCGCATCGCCGGCCTCCGCGCAATCTTCGGAATTGCTGGATTTCGGTCCTGGCCGTCCGGTGCCGCCCGGGAACGTTTCGGGCGGGCATCACATTTTCGATGCCGTGTGCTTTGCCTGCCATTCCCATGATCTGAGCGGCGGCAGCGCGCCGCCCCTTACCGGAGCTTCCTTTTATAAGACATGGCAGGGAAGAAGCTCCGATGCGCTTTTCAATGTCATCTTCGGCACCATGCCGAAAGGCGATCCCACCCTGTCCCAGGAGATGGCGCACGATGTGGTCGCTTATATCGTGACCTATGCCAACAATCCCGAGAGTTTGAAGAACGACAAGTGACAGGCGCGGCGCCCGGTCGTGGAAACATCGGATGAAGCGGCAATGGTCGCCTTCGTCATGGTCGCGGCTTTGATGCCATGGCCGCTGATGCTGACCCATGGCAATTGGTGGGCTTTCATCTTGGTCACGG
This sequence comes from uncultured Rhizobium sp., assembly GCA_964461855.1. Taxonomy (GTDB): domain Bacteria; phylum Pseudomonadota; class Alphaproteobacteria; order Micropepsales; family Micropepsaceae; genus Rhizomicrobium. Next base: position 1,736 of record CAYWWT010000325.1, read on the forward strand.
CGGCGATTCTGGCGGGCCTGCGCCTGCTGTTCGGCGGGCAATGGCTTAGCCCCGCTGGCCTCAAAATGCCGCCGGCGCACGCCGTGCTTGCTATTGCAGCCTTCGCATCGTTCGCGGCTGCCGGCACGCTTCTTCTGCATCACGTCTATCGGACCACCGGGCTGCAGGCGGGCGCGCCGGCCTTGGAAGACCAGATCGGATTTCTGTTTCAAGCCTTCAATGAGGAAATCCTTTATCGCGCGCTTCTAATTGGCTTGCTGCTTTCCTGGGGGATGTCGACGCCCCTGGTTTCCATCGGCACGGCGCTTCTTTTCGCAGGCGCGCATTTTGTCCTCTATCGATATTCCAACCCGATGCATCTGGCGCTTTCCTGGGCCGCGCTGGCGACGCTGTTCCTGTCCGGCATGGCGATGAACAATCTCTATCTGGCGTTCCGGCATATCGGCTTCTCCTGGGCCCTGCATGCGGGATGGAATGTGGTCTGGCTGCCCGTCGCGGTCAGCGATGCCGCGACCGGTCAACGCCTGAACGAGCCGCAGATTTTCGACCGGGTGCTGGGTGCGCCCGTCATCGTCGCGGCGGCCGGCGTGGCGGCGTTGCTGAGTTTTGCGCTTGTCATGCGGGGCCGCGCACAGATGCGATGAATTCGCTGGACCGCGCTGCCCCGCCGCTCTTACCCTCAAACCCTCTCGGGGAGAATCCTATGAAACCTGCATTCGCCTTTCTGGCCGTGACCACCGCGCTATGTGCGATCGCCATGCCTGCGTCCGCGGCACCGAACAAGCACTACCCCTCCGGCGGCAGCGTGGTGAGCGGGCCCGCGCCTGCCTATTCCGCCG
>CAYWWT010000326.1:0-2572 GCA_964461855.1 uncultured Rhizobium sp.
TGGCTCATCCCCAGGGACCGGCTTGCGGCGCGCTCACCCCCGCCATGGCGCGCAGGCGCGCGATGCGCTCCTCGGTCGGCGGATGGCTGGCGAACAATCCGCTCAGGCCGCCATGCAGCGGATTGATGATGAACATGTGCGCCGTCGCCGGATTGGCATCGGCGGGCGCGTTCAAGGTCTTGCGCGCCGACCGGTCGATTTCGGCGAGGGCATCGGCCAGCCACAACGGACGGCCCGTGAGTTCGGCGCCCGCCTTGTCGGCTTCAAATTCACGCGAGCGGGAAATCGCGGACTGCACCAGCATGGCGGCAACCGGTGCCAGCAAAGTCACCAGCAGCACGCCGACCAGGCCCAAGGGGTTGCGCCGGTCGCCCATGAAGAAGGCGAAGTTCGCCAGCATGCCGATCGCGCCCGCGATCACGGCGGTGATGGTCATGGTCAGGGTGTCGCGGTTCTTCACATGGCCCAGCTCATGCGCGATCACGCCGGCCAGTTCCTCGCTGCTCACCGACGCCATCAGCCCGCTGGTGACGCAGACGGCGGCATGCGCCGGATCGCGGCCGGTGGCGAAGGCGTTGGGCTGCGGATTCTCGGTGATATAGACTTTGGGCATGGGCAGGCCGGCGCGCGCCGCCAGCCGTTCCACGATGTGATAAAGATCCGGCGCGCTGGCGGCATCGACCTGCCGCGCCCCATACATGGACAAGAGCATCTTGTCGGAATTCCAATAGGCCAGAAGGTTCATGCCCGCCGCGATCACGAAGGCGATGACCATGCCGGTGCCGCCGCCAATCAAGGCGCCCACCACCAGGAAAAGCCCGGTCATCAGCGACATCAGAAAGACGGTCTTGAACAGGTTCATTCCGGAATATCCCTATCGGCCTTAGTGATGTATGCTTTGTTGCGACAGGGTCAAGCTCCTATGAACACAGTAAAAAAGCCCGCCACGCCTGAAGAGATCGCCGCCCGGCTGGAAGACGCCGCCAAGCGCGCCAATGCCGAGGCCGATGCCCGCCGCGCGACCGAAAAACCCCTCGATCTGCCGCCGGAATTGGGCGGCCGGAAGGGGCCGGAACCCACCCGCTATGGCGATTGGGAGAAAAAGGGCCTGATTTCCGACTTCTGAGTGTGCTTGATCGGGGTGGGCCTAGGGTCCATGTAAAGGTCTCATCCAGGACGCTTGCGCATGTTCATCCAGACCGAAAACACGCCCAATCCCGCCACCCTGAAATTCCTTCCGGGCCAGACCGTGATGGGCGAAGGCGCCGTGGCCGATTTTCCCTCCGCCGAACAGGCTGGCCGCTCGCCCCTGGCGCGCGCGCTCTTCACCGTGCCGGAAGTCTCGCGCGTATTCTTCGGTGCCGATTTCATTTCCATCACCAAGCGCGACGGCGACTGGAAGCATCTCAAGCCCGCGCTGCTCGGCGTGATCATGGAGCATTTCACCCGCGGCCTGCCGCTGATCGAAGGCGATGCGGAAGAAAAGGATGACGCGTCCTATGGCGAAGGCGGCGACCCGGAAGTGGTCGCCCAGATCAAGGAATTGATCGAAACCCGCGTGCGTCCTGCCGTGGCCCAGGATGGCGGCGACATCATCTTCAAGGGCTTCGACGGCGCCACCGGCATCGTCGCCCTGCATCTGCAAGGCTCCTGCGCCGGCTGTCCTTCCTCAGCCATGACCTTGCGCAACGGGATCGAAAACATGCTGCGTCACTATGTGCCGGAAGTGACCGCGGTCGAAGCCGTCTGAGCCTTTCGCCATCGCCAATCCGGAGTTCGCCATGACGTCTCACGCGGTCAGCGACGAAGCGCTCGACATTATTTTCCGCGAAGCCCACACCCAGAACAAATGGACCGACAAGCCGGTCTCGCCCGCGCATCTGATGGCGGTCTATGACCTGATGCGCTGGGCGCCGACTTCGGCCAATTCATCGCCCGCGCGATTTTATTTCCTGACCTCGATGGAGGCGAAGCTGCGGCTGAAGCCGCACTTGAGCCCTGGCAACCAGGAAAAGACCATGGCCGCGCCCGTCGTTGCCATCATCGGCATGGACCTGGATTTTCCCGAGCATTTTCCGCGCCTGTTTCCCCACAATCCCAAGATGAAGGATGGCTTCGCGGGCAAGGAAGAATTGGTGCGGACATTCGCCTTGCGCAATTCCAGCCTGCAGGGTGGCTATTTCATTATCGCGGCGCGCGCATTGGGCCTGGATTGCGGACCGATGTCCGGCTTCGACAATGCGGGCGTGGACAAGGAATTCTTTTCCGGCACCAACATCAAATCCAACTTCATCTGCGCCGTCGGTCATGGCGATCCGGAGGGTGTCCGCCCCCGCAATCCGCGCCTGTCCTTCGATGAAGCCTGCAAGATCCTCTGACGCGTGGGCGGGGCCGGGCACGCCGATCTGATCTTGGCCGTCGATACGGCGCTGGGCGCCTGTTCGGTCGCGGTGCTGCGCGGCCCCGATATTCTGCATCATCACTTTGAAGAAATGACGCGCGGCCATGCTGAAGCCTTGGCGCCGATGGTGGATCGCGCGATGGGCCAGGCGGGCGTCGCGTTCACGGCGCT
>CAYWWT010000327.1:0-2561 GCA_964461855.1 uncultured Rhizobium sp.
ATAAAAGCAAACGAGGGAACCAAGACCGTATCCGCATTGCGGGGGGCGAGATTTACGAACTGGCCTATGAGGCGAAGAAGCTTGGCGTGTCTCATGAGCGATTGAAGCAAGCGGTGAAGGCTGCTGGCCCGATGCGCGCGGCAGTCGAGGAATGGTTTGATAAATGGGGCAAGAAGCCACGCAAACGCTGAAAGTGCGCGCCACGTATCTGGTGAGCCGTCTCGCACGGCCCGCCTGCCCTCGGTGCAGATACCGCTTTAGCCCGGCCTTGATGGTGTCGCGCAGCCCGCATAGCGGGGTCTGACGGTGCCGGGCGCGGGCGAAGGCTTATGTTTTTTCAAAGTGTTGCTGCGGGCTAGGCTTGATACTAGCTGACACGGGTGCGGTGCACCGCTATCCCGATGGCTTGCGCTGCGTGTCCTTCCACGCCGCCGCAGCAATTCAGATGCGCTATTTATTCGGTGATTTTGTGGTCTCCACCACGGCTCCCGCTGGGGGCCATCTGGGCCTCCCGGAGCGAATCAACGCTAAAGTGCAATAGGGATGGGGTTATTTGAGATTCGCTGTCAAGGGATTGTGTGAGCACCACCTCACTCCACTTCCGACAAGTCGGAAATGAGCAACTCGGCATACCCGGCAAGATGGGTGGATTGCTCGCGGCACAGCACCACCAGCTTGTCGCGCACGGCGCGCGGCACCACCTTGTTTTCCTTGGTGTATCCAAACAGCGTGCGCTCCGATCGGTCGAGCTTTTCCGCCAGCGCGCGCCGCCATTTCGGGCCGTAAAGAATTTCTCCGATTTCTTGCAGCTCACGACCGGTCAGGATCATCCGTAAATCCTCCTTCCGTCTTTCCACACCCTAAGGATGATGGTGTTGCAGTTTGTGCCGGATGCCGAGAACGATCCGGGCGGAAGATCGCGCCAGCTTGCCTGCATCTTCTCCATGAGCGCGCGGAACGCGACCGACTTGCGCGTCTCACGAAATTCTGTTCCCGCCGACATGATCGCGCAGAGAAAACCATCCGGTTTCAAAAACTTAAGCGCGTGGATCACGTGGTCTATGTCTCGCTCACGGTCGAACGGCGGGTTCATCACGATGCGGTCATAGAGCCCGGTCGTAGCAGGGTCGATCTGGAGAAAATCGACGTTGTGGACCCGTCCATACACCTGTGCTGCGGTCAGCTTCGCCGCCAATGCGGGCTGAATTTCCACACAATCGACTTGCACCCTTGGCCCAAGGCAGCGGCGCGCCAGACTTCCAAACCCTGCGCTCGGCTCAAGAACGCGAAGTAACGGCCCTCTATCGCGCGTATCGATCTTGGCGTCTTCAATCAGCCGGTCCGCGGCTGCTTCGGGTGTCGGGAAGAACCCATAGTTCTTGGCCGGCGTCAGCTTTGGATCATAGAGCCCGCCATCGTCGTCCGGCGCCTTCTGGTCTGGGATGGGCGCGCCATAATATTCGCCCAGCAGCCGGTTCACGCGCTCAACCAGATCATCGCGCTTGAACCAGAGGTGCGCGTTGCCATTTTTGTAGGCGCGGATCAGGAAATAGTCGGTGTCGATTTCTGTTTGGCGCGCGCCCCATATGCGACCCCGCGCCTGCTCGATGGCGTGAACCGCGGTCAAATTGATGGCCCGGCCGCCGTCAAGCACGCGGAAAACCCGCTCCACATCCAAAATCGTGTCCCGATGGTTGGAGTATAGGTTCCAAAATCCGTGGTCATCGAAGACGCGAGTCAACACCACCCGACTGCCAATCTTCCAGCCATCATGCGAACGAAAGCGCCGGTCGAGATTGGAAAAGCACTCGGCCATACCCCGTTTGAAGATCGTGCCCACATCTGCGGCGAATTGCTGAAGCGTGGCGCACACATTCTCGACCGTGACCTCTGGCGGGTCGTCGATAAGCTGCTGGTTGAATTGGTCCTTTGCCTTCTTGTCCATTAGCCTTTCGAGTTCGGTCAATTGGACGATGTGAGACCAGACATCAGTATCGACGATGCGGCGCGCCGTTTGGACATAGGTGTCGCGCGCGGGCAATTCGAGCGCCGTGTGAAATTCGGCCTTGTCGAGGTGCCGGTTATAGCGGTTGACGCCCGGAGACGCCGCGCGAGACGCCTTGCCGGCCTCCTCAATGGCTTCGACCGCGCGCGACAGTGCGGCGTGCGCCTCGCCGAACAAGGACAGCGCGCGGTTTCGACGTGTCACCAGTTCCTCAACCGTGGCACGCGGTATCAATTCATTTCCAGACGAGCTGGTCACGCCCGCTTCCTCGCCTTCTCAACCACACTGAGATCGCATTCCGGCACCCGGATCATGATGGTGCCCTCCGTCGCGACCAGGGCCTCGCCCTTCACGCTCGAAATCAGCATCCCGGTGTAACCGCTGAACAGGTCGTGGCGGTCGATCCGAACTTCGGTGCCTGGCGCAATCCCCTGGGACACGGCATGGACTCGGCGGGTGGCCGCATCCATTTCGTTGTCCTCGATGCGCCGCAGCGTCGAGACCACAGCATTGGGCACGGAACGGGGTGCGCCGTCCCGGTCGCAAAACAGGCTCT
>CAYWWT010000328.1:0-2543 GCA_964461855.1 uncultured Rhizobium sp.
CGGATATGGTTACCACCCGTCCCGCGTGTAGAGCGCGACTCGCCAGTTCAAACAATTCTTACTAGTCTCCGCTTTGGCTGGGGACCTCATGACCGTCGCGCATATTTTCACCGTCGCCTTTCAGGGCGTCGAAGCCCGGGAAGTCGATGTGCAGGTGCATGTCGGCGAAACCGGCGGCGGGCAATTCAACATTGTCGGCCTGGCCGACAAGGCCGTGGCCGAAAGCCGCGAGCGGGTGCGTGCGGCGCTGGCGGCCATTGGCTTGGCGCTGCCGTTCAAGCGCATCACCGTGAACCTGGCGCCCGCCGACCTGCCCAAGGAAGGCTCGCATTACGATCTGCCCATCGCGCTGGGGCTGTTGGCGGCGATGGGCGTGCTGCCCGCCAGCGAGATGGCGAATTACGTGGCGCTGGGAGAATTGTCGCTGGATGCGCAGGTCACCGCGGTCGCGGGCGTGTTGCCGGCGGCGCTGGCGGCGTCGGAAGCCGGACGCGGGCTGATCTGTCCCGCGGCGTGCGGACCCGAAGCCGCCTGGGCCGGTGACCTGTCCATCCTGGCGACGCCGTCGCTGATCGGACTGGTCAATCACATGAAGGGCGCGTCGGTCTTGAGCCCGCCCGCGCCCAGGCTGGCCGCCGCGATGCGCGTCGTGCCCGACCTGAAAGACGTGAAGGGCCAGGAGAGCGCCAAGCGCGCCTTGGAGATCGCGGCGGCGGGCGGGCACAATCTGCTCATGATCGGGCCGCCCGGCGCGGGCAAATCGATGCTGGCGCAGCGCCTGCCCGGCCTGTTGCCGCCGCTGGATTCGCGCGAGGCGCTGGAGATTTCCATGGTGCGCTCGCTGGCGGGCGAGTTGACCGACGGCGCCATCAGCCGCGAGCGGCCCTTCCGCAATCCGCACCATTCCGCGTCGATGGCGGCTTTGATCGGCGGCGGATTGAAAGTGAGGCCGGGTGAAGTCTCGCTCGCGCATCTGGGCGTCTTGTTCCTGGACGAGCTGCCGGAATTTCAGCGCGGCGTGCTGGACAGCATGCGCCAGCCCATCGAGACCGGCGAAGCGGTGGTGGCGCGCGCCAATGCCCATGTGCGCTATCCCGCACGCTTCCAGCTTGTGGCGGCGATGAACCCCTGCCGCTGCGGCTATCTCGCCGATCCGGGCCAGGCCTGTTCGCGCGCGCCCAAATGCGGCGCCGATTATCAGGCGCGCATTTCGGGCCCCTTGTTCGACCGCATCGATCTGCATGTCGAAGTGCCGGGCGTTTTGGCCGGCGACCTGTCGCTGCCGCCGCCCGCCGAAGGCAGTGCGGAAGTGGCGGCGCGGGTGGCGAAGGCGCGCGATATTCAGCGCGCGCGATTCAAGGATGCAAAAATTCGCACCAATGCCGAGGCCGAAGGCGAATTGCTGGACCGCATCGCCACCCCGGAAGCGGCGGGCATCAAGCTTCTCACCGAAGCAGCGGAACGGATGCGGCTGTCGGCGCGTGGCTACAGCCGCGTGTTGCGCGTGGCCCGCACCATCGCCGACCTGGCGGGATCGGAAACCGTGTCGAAATCGCATATCGCCGAAGCGCTGTCCTATCGGCGGCTGGCGCTGCAGACATAGGCCAGCGAGAGGACGGATGTCCCATACTGACGCCCCCGCCACACCGGATGCACAATCTCTCGCGGCACAGGCCTGGCTCGAGGTTTCAAACTTGGTGGATCTCCAGCTTTCCCCGCTGGGACAGTGCGCCATCGATGCTCTCGCGCCCCGGAAATCGGAAGTGATCGTCGATGTCGGCTGCGGTGCTGGCCAGAGTGTGCTGCAACTTGCCGAACGGGTAGGGCCCGATGGGAGCGTTATCGGGGTCGATATCGCGCACCCGTTGATCGAACGTGCGCACCTTCGTGCTGCCGGCTTGCCGCAGGTTCGCTTTATCGAATGCGACGCAACTCATGTTCGGCTGCCAGATAAGAGCACCGATGCTATTTTCTCACGGTTTGGCGTGATGGCTTTCACAGACCCCGTTGCGGCGTTCTCCAATTTCCACCGGTTTTTGAAGCGGTCCGGCAGGATGGCTTTCGTTTGCTGGCGTTCGCTGGCTGAAAATGAACTGGATGTTCTGCCGCTTCGTGCGGCTGGACTGGAAGATCGCGCGGATCAAACGCCTTTCCGATTCGAGGACCCGAAGTTTCTGCGCGATATCTTGACGACTGCTGGATTTGGTCAAATCGTCATCGAACCCCACGACCAATCTGTTTCATGTGGCGGACTTGAAGAAACATTGTCGGTACTATTGAGGGTCGGGCCGCTTGGGAGGATCGTACGGGAGCATTCGGAATTGCGAGAGACAGTAGAGCCCCGCCTTCGGGCCGCATTGGAGCCGAAAAGCGTTCAGGGCCACGTGTCGTTGAACGCAGCGATATGGATTGTTACGGCCTGTGCAGCGAATAGCTGAGCGCCGCTGCCGCCACGATCAGCGCGAAGGCGATGAACAGCAGGAATTTTAGCCAGCCGTGACCGTTGATAGGACCGTCTCCCAAGTCTCGGATGATGCGATTGC
>CAYWWT010000329.1:0-2536 GCA_964461855.1 uncultured Rhizobium sp.
TTTTGCGCGCGGGCTGGCGCCCCCGCGCAATAAGCGCTGCTACGGGCACCTCCCCCGCCAGCGCGCTACGCGCGCGCAGGGGAGGTAGGTCTGCGCCCGCTGCAGCAAGCTCTCTTTCGCCTTGGTCGAGAATTTCTTCCCCCGTGCGGCGAAGCCGCTAACGGGGGAAGATGTCTTCCGAGGGTTTATCCCGAGGAAGACAGATGGGGGCTATCAATTTAAAGTCTGATCCGCCAGCGCGTCGATCTTCTTCGCCAGGCCCTGCGGCCCGCCAGTCTTGAGAGTGGCGCCGAAATCGGAACGCTTTTGCGCAAGCTGGCTGATATTGCCGTTCAGATAAACGTCCACGATCTTCCAGGCACCATTGGCTTGGTGGACGCGGTAGTTGAAGGGGATCGCCGCGCCGCTGGCAGGCTTGAGCGAACTCTTGACGAGTTTTTCCGATCCGCGCGCGACAACCGCCGGATCGACGATGAACTTCTCACCGCTATAGCTGTCGAAGTTGCCGGCATAGTTGGCGATGGTCATGCGTTCGAACGCATCGGTCAGCGCCTTCTGGTCGGAAGCGGAAATGGAGGACCAGCTCGGCCCCACCGACAAAGCCGTCATGCCGGGAATATCGAAGGCCTGCTCTACCGCGGGCTTCAGCTTCTCGTAGCGGCTTTTGGCGGTCCCGCCCGCCTTCATGCTGGCGACCAGCGCATCATAGAAGCCCTGCACGGTCGCGGCGGCGGGATCGCTGCCTTGCGCCTGGGCGGGCATGGCGGCGACGAGAACCAGAAGTGCCAGCGAGACGGCTTGCGCAAAACGATTGATCATCCAATGCCTCGTCAAATGGGACGCGTCCAAATCGGGGAACGCATGAAACGGCAATTATGCTGCGTCATCCGGGCAAAAATTCGGTGAAAAAAGGACGGAATAACCCCAAGCGGCCCGCTTCAGGACTCCCGGTCGAGCAGGAACAGCGGCAGGCCGGACAATTCGGGCGATTTGTCCGCGTGAGGTCCCAGTGCGGCGATGGCGGCGCGGGCACGCTTTTCGGCTTCGGCGCGGGCCCCTTCGACGCCCAGCAAGGTCACAAGCGTGGCTTTGCCCATATCGGCGTCCTTGCCCACGGCCTTGCCGGTTTTTTCCGCGGTGGAGGTCACATCCAGAAGATCATCGGTGATCTGGAACACCACGCCCATCTCGCGGGCATAGGCGCGCAACCGGCCACGGTCTTGCGCACTTGCACGAGCCAGGATCGGTCCCGCCTCACAGGCGAATTCGAATAGCTGGCCGGTCTTCAACCGCTGCAGATTGACGACATCATCCAGACCGAAACTCTGCTCCGCCAGCATGTCGATCACCTGGCCGCCGATCATGCCATCATGGCCGGACGCTTCCGCCAGCCGCGCCACCAGCGCGATACGCACATCGGCATCCGGATGGGTCTTGGCATCCGCCAGAATCTCGAAAGCGATCGTGAGAAGCGCGTCGCCCGCCAGCACCGCCGTCATCTCGTCGAAAGCGATATGGGTGGTGGGACGGCCACGCCTCAGGTCATCGTCATCCATGCAGGGCAGATCGTCATGGACCAGTGAATAGGTGTGCAGCACTTCGATCGCAGCGCCGGCCCGAAGACTCAAAGCATCATCGACCCCGAACAGCCGCGCCGAATGCAGAACAAGAAAGGGCCGCAGGCGCTTGCCGCCGGCAAAGGTGGCGTAGCGCATCGCTTCTTGAACGCGTCCCTGCGGCCCGTGGGGGCGGGGCAGCACCGTCTCCAGCACCGAATCAACCGCCGCGGCGCTGGCGGCGATGGCACGCGGCAGGGCGGCCTTGTCCAAGTCCTTGGTCGTATCCAAATGTCCCATGCAGTGCCTATGGCTGGCTTGGCCCCCCAAATCCAGCCTCGGGGCGCACGATGCGACAATCTGGTCTGGCAACCCCCGGGAAGGCAACGAAAAATGACGGTCCAGACCCTTGGCCCATGGGGGTTGATTTGGGGGCGGTCTATGCGGGACAATGCTATGCTGCGTTGCGACGAAGCCGCCGCTCCTTCAGGCCCCTGGAGGAGCCGTCAGCGGCATCAAGGAAGAAATATGCGAGTCATTCTTGCCCAACCACGCGGCTTCTGCGCCGGAGTGGTCCGCGCCATCGACATTGTGGAAAAGGCGCTCGATAAGTTCGGCGAGCCCGTCTATGTCCGCCACGAGATCGTGCACAACAAGCATGTGGTCGATGCGCTGAAAAGCAAAGGCGCCCGCTTTGTCGAGGAACTGGACGAAGTGCCCGAAGGCGCTGTCACCGTGTTCAGCGCCCATGGCGTGCCCCAGTCGGTGGTGAAGACCGCTGCCTCACGCGGCCTGCCGGTGCTGGACGCCACCTGCCCCCTGGTTTCGAAAGTGCACAATCAGGGCAAGCGCTATGTCGCCCACGGCCGCACCTTGATCCTGATCGGCCATGCCGGTCATCCGGAAGTCGAAGGCACGATGGGCCAGGTCGGCGCCCCGGTGCATCTGGTTCAATCGGAGGGCGATGTCGGCGGTCTGCC
>CAYWWT010000330.1:0-2529 GCA_964461855.1 uncultured Rhizobium sp.
GATTTTCGAAGGCCATATGCCGACGGCGGCGAATGCACCGTCCAATCGGCCGCAAAAACCGGCAGAGCCACCACAGCAGCAGCGGTAGCTGTCAGAACGGCTTGATCAAGACATGCCGCTTCTTGCCGCTCGAAAGCTTCAGCACGCCATCCGCATTCAGTGCTGAGGTTTCGACCGTCAGTTTCGGATCGCTCACCGCAACGTCATTGAGCTTTAGCCCATTGTTGGCGATCAGTTTGCGCGCTTCGGAATTCGACGTGGCGAGACCGGCAGCGACGGCGAGATTGAGAATACCCTCGGGTAGTTTTACCTGGATGGTGGGAAGACCTTCGGCGGAAGCGCCTTCCTCGAACGCGCGGCGAGCGGTTTCCGCGGCGCGTTCTGCCGCCTCGCGGCCATGCAGGATGGTGGTGGCTTCCGTCGCCAATGTCTTTTTGGCGTCGTTCAGTTCGGCGCCTCGCAGCGCTTCCAGCCGCACGATCTCGCTTTCCGGCATGTCGGTGAAAAGACGCAGGAAGCGGCCGACATCGCCGTCTTCGGTATTGCGCCAATATTGCCAATAGTCATAGGGACTGACGCGTTCGGCGCTCAACCACACCGCACCGGCGGCGGTCTTGCCCATCTTGGCGCCGGACGCCGTGGTGATCAGGGGCGTGGTCAACGCGAAAAGCTGCGCATTCTCCATCCGCCGGCCCAGATCGATGCCCGAAACGATATTGCCCCATTGGTCGGAACCCGAGGATTGCAGGCGGCAGCCATAGCGTTTGTAGAGTTCGACGAAGTCGTACGCCTGCATGATGGAATAATTGAATTCCAGAAAGGACAGGGGTTGCTCGCGTTCCAGCCGTAGCTTCACGCTGTCCATGGTCAGCATGCGGTTGACCGAAAAGTGGCGGCCGACTTCGCGCAGGAAGGAGATATATTCCAGCTTGTCCAACCATTCGGCATTGTCGACCATGACCGCGTCAGATGGGCCGTCGCCGAATTTCAGCAAATGGCGGATGCTGGCCAGGATTTTCTGCTTGTTGGCCTCGATCTGTGCCGTCGTCAGAAGTTGGCGCGTTTCATCTTTGCCGGATGGATCGCCGACCTTGGTGGTGCCGCCGCCCATCAGCAGGATGGGCTTGTGGCCGGCTTGCTGCAAACGCCGCAAGGTCATCAGCTGGATCATATGGCCGATGTGAAGGCTGTCCGCGGTGCAGTCGAAGCCGATATAGGCGGTCACCCGCTCGCGCCCGAACAGCGCGTCGAGTTCGGTGGGCGCGGAACAATCGTAATAGGCACCGCGCGCCGCAAAGGTCTTGAGGAAGTTGGACTGGAATTGCGGAGCGACGGGCATCGTATAGTCTCTGGCTTTCTTCCCCCCACATGCCGGGGCTTTTATCTAGCGAGCGGGCAATAGCACAAATGGCGGAAATCTCGAAAGTCATCGGCCTGATGAGCGGCACCTCGCTGGACGGCGTCGATGCCGGCTTGATCGAGACCGATGGCGAGGACATCGCACGGCCCCTGGCCAGCCTCACCATTCCCTATGGGGCCGAGACCAGGGCGCAGTTGCGCGCCGCACTGGATGAGGCGCGAGGCGTGGCGGAAGGGGCGCCGGTGCCCCAGGCGATCCGTGAGGCGGAACGCACCTTGACCGAAGCCCATGTCGCGGCTGTCGAAGCGCTTCTGCAAAAGGCCGGCCTGGCGGCGGACGCGGTCGCCCTGATCGGATTTCACGGCCAGACCATTCTTCACAAGCCGGATCAGCATTGGACCTGGCAGATCGGCGATGGCGCGCTTCTGGCGCGGAAGACCGGGATCGACGTGATCAACGATTTCCGCACCGCCGACGTCAAGGCGGGCGGCCAGGGCGCGCCGCTGATGCCGCTTTACCATGCCGCGTTGGCGCGCAAGGCCAAGCTGCCCATGCCGCTGGCGCTGACCAACATCGGCGGCGTGGCGCAGGTGACGTATATCTCCGGAGACACGGTACTGGCATACGACACCGGTCCGGGCAATGCACCGATCGACGATTGGATGATGCGCCACAAGGGCGTGCCGGTGGATCGGGACGGTGCCTTCGCCCGCAACGGAAAAATCGATCAAACGGCGTTGGCAAAGATGCTGGAGAATCCCTTTTTCGATCGCAAGCCGCCGAAATCGCTGGACCGGCTGGATTTCGGGGGCGATGCCGTCGCAGGCCTGTCGCCGGAAGATGGCGCTGCCACACTGGCCGCCTTTACTGCGGCCTCATTGGCCAAGGCGCGGGAGCATTTTCCCGAGCCTGCCGCGACCTGGATCGTCAGCGGCGGCGGGCGGCACAACAAATTCCTGATGGATCAATTGAAAGCGCGCGTGAATGCGCCGGTTCTGACAGCGGAAGAAGCGGGCTGGGATGGCGACGGCATGGAAGCGGAAGGCTTCGCTTATCTGGCGATGCGGTCCAAGCGGGGATTGCCGCTATCGCTGCCGACCACCACTGGTGTGCGTCAGCCGATGACCGGCGGGAAGCTTCATCGGAAGTCCTGAACCAATTCCAGAGGC
>CAYWWT010000331.1:0-2511 GCA_964461855.1 uncultured Rhizobium sp.
ATTCTGCTCGTGATCGGCATGCAGGATGAAGATCGTGTCCAGCGCCTTGGCCAGGACCTTGTTGACCTTGTATTCCTCGGCCGGGACCGAGAAGCACATGCGCAGGAAGTTTTCGGTGTAGTCCAGATTGTTCTGCGGATACACGAAGGGCTGGCCGACATGGTATTTGAAGGCCATCGCCGCGATGGTCGGCATCTTGGCGATCAGGCGATGGCTGGCGATCTCGCGCTGGCGCGGATCGGTGATGTCGGTCGAGTCGTGATAGAAGGCCGACAGGGCGCCGACCACGCCGCACATCACCGCCATCGGGTGCGCGTCGCGGCGGAAGCCGCGGAAGAAGGTCGCGAGCTGCTCATGCACCATGGTGTGGCGGGTGATGGAGCCGTCGAACTTCGCCATCTGCTCCTTGTTCGGCAATTCGCCGTTCAGGAGCAGGTAGCAGGTCTCGATAAAGGAGGAATGTTCCGCCAGGTCCGCGATGGCATAGCCGCGATATTGCAGCACGCCCTTATCGCCATCGATGAAGGTGATGTTGGATTCGGTCGACGCCGTGGAGGTGAAGCCGGGATCGTAGGTGAAAATATCCGCCTGGTCGTAGAGCTTGCGAATGTCCACGGCATTGGGGCCCTGCGTGCCTGCGAAAACGGGCAGTTCGTAGTCCTTGCCGTCATAATTCAGGCTGGCCTTGCCCGCCGGTTTGATCTTGCTCTCACGCATCGTCAACTCCCCAAAATTTCCCGGTTATCTTGCGCTGCAATATAAACGGGGTTTTTGCTTCCCGTCACTTAATTTACGGCTCTGGATAAGCGAAATTTTCTCAAGCCGCATAAGCCCTTAATCGGATAAGGGATTCTTCCCGGCCTAACAGCGCCAACATCTCGAAGAGCGGCGGCGAGGCCGTTTTTCCCGTCAATGCGGCACGCAAAGGCTGGGCGATATCGCCCAGTTTGAGGCCATTTTCTTCCGCGAAAGTCCGGGCGGCTGCTTCCAGGGCCGGGCCGCTCCAGTCCGTCGCCTCCAGTGTGGGTAAAGTCCGGCCCATTACGGCCCGCGCCTCGGGTGTGAGGATCTTGGCCGCGCCGGCATCCAGGTCGCGCGGACCGTCCGTGTACAGAAATTCCGCACCCTGATCGAGCTGCACAAGGGTCTTGGCTCGCTCCTTGAGCGAAGGCATGGCGGCGAGCAGGCGCTCGCGCGCCATCTCCGACAGAATGCGGGGCGGGGTTTCACGCGCCGCGAAGGCCGTGACCTCGGCCACCATCGCCGCATCGCTCGCGTCGCGGATATAATGGCCGTTGAGATTGTCCAGCTTCTTATAGTCCATCCGCGCCGGGCTCTTGCCCACCGCATCGAAATCGAACCATTCGATTGCCTTGGCCGTCGGGATGATCTCGTCATCGCCATGGCTCCAGCCCAGACGCAGGAGATAGTTGCGCATGGTCTCGGGCAGATAGCCCATGTCGCGATAGGCTTCGACTGCCAGCGCGCCGTGGCGCTTGGACAATTTCTGCCCATCGGGACCGTTGATCAGGGGCAGATGGCCATAGACCGGCACCGGCCAGCCCATCGCCTCGATGATCTGAAGCTGGCGGGCGGCGTTGTTGAGGTGATCGGCGCCCCGGATGACATGGGTTATGCCCATGTCGGCATCGTCCACCACCACGGCCAGCATGTAAGTGGGATTGCCGTCGGAGCGCAGCAGTACCATGTCGTCCAGCTGGTCGTTGGCGAAGCGGACATCGCCCATCACCAGGTCGCGCACGATGGTCTCGCCCTCCGCGCGCGCCTTCAGCCGCACCACGAAAGGCGCGCCCGCCGGAGCTTCGGAGGCATCGCGGTCCCGCCAGCGTCCATCGTAGCGGATGGGCTTGCCCGCCGCCCGCTGGGCCTCACGCATCTGGGTCAATTCTTCGGCGGTGGCATAGCAGCGATAGGCCTTGCCTTGCGTCAGCAATTGTTCGGCGACCGCGCGGTGGCGGTTCGCGCGGGCGAATTGATAGATCGCCTCGCCGTCCCAGGTGAGCCCCATCCATTCCATTCCGTTCAGGATGGCGGCCACAGCTTCGGGTGTGGAGCGCTCGCGGTCGGTGTCTTCGATCCTGAGCAGGAAGGTGCCGCCGGTGTGGCGGGCATACAGCCAGTTGAACAGGGCGGTGCGGGCGCCGCCGATATGCAGCATCCCTGTGGGAGAAGGCGCGAAGCGCAGGACAGGCTTGGGGTTTTGCGTCATGGTGGCGACCGTTTAGCAAACGGTTCTCGGTGAGAATAGGCCCGCATCTCTTGTTGCGGCGTGGGGAAGTGCCTGGCGTGTTCTGGCCGGGTTTTTCGGGTTTTTTGAGCGGTATCAAGGCGGCGGCGCTTCAGGAGCGGCATCGCTGGCCGCTCTGGCTGCCGGTGATGCTGGGGGCGGGCGCCGCTCTTTATTTTGCCAGCCCGGTCGAGCCGCCCCTCTGGTCAGGATGGCTCATGGCCGGCCTGGCCCTGAGCGCGACCCTGGGATTTCGCAGGGCC
>CAYWWT010000332.1:0-1165 GCA_964461855.1 uncultured Rhizobium sp.
CCATCTGGCCGGCATAGCGCTCCTTCAGCGCCGCCATCACCTTGCCCATGTCCTTGATGGAAGAGGCACCCAGTTCCGCGATCACGGTATCGGCAGCGGCCGTGACGCCCGCCTCGTCCATCTGGGCCGGCATGAAGGAGCGGATGATCTCAATTTCCTGGCGCTCGCCACTGGCCAGTTCCGGACGGTTGCCCGCATCGAACGCGGTGGCGGATTCGTCGCGCTGCTTGATCATCTTGGCCAGCAGCGACAGGATTTCGTCATCGCCCAGAAGATCGCGGCTGGTTTCGGTGCGCGCGGCGATGTCGCGGTCCTTCAGCGCCGCCAGCACCAGACGCACGGTGGCCAGACGCTTGGCGTCTTTCGCCTTCATCGCCTCTTTCATGGCGTCGTTGAGCTGCTGACGGAGCGACATGGCGTAACTTTCTGGAAAATTGGGCCGTCTGGGAAGGAATGGAACTTACGCGAATCCTGCGATAAGTACAACTCATTGATATTGCACAAGTAATATGTGTGCCGGCGATGTTGACCCATAAGCGTCACATCCCTATTTTCGCGCAAATCCAAGGACGCTTCCCATGCCCGACGCCCAGACAATCACCCCGCTGTCCCGCGGGGGCGTGATGTTGGCCGACGGGACGTTTCTGGAGGGCACCGGCTTTGGCGCGCCGGGAACGGCCATCGGCGAAATCTGCTTCAACACTGCGATGACCGGCTATCAGGAGATCCTGTCGGATCCATCCTATGCCGGACAGATCGTGGTCTTCACCTTTCCCCATATCGGCATCGTCGGCACCAATCCCGAAGACATCGAAACCATCACGCCGGCCGTGCGCGGTTTGATCGTGCGCGCGGATGCGGAGCATCCCTCCAATTATCGCAGCCTGGCCGCGCTCGATCGCTGGCTGCGCAAACACAATATTCCCGCCATCGCCGGCATCGACACCCGCGCCCTGACCAGCCTGATCCGCGAGAAAGGCATGCCGCATGGCGCGATCACGAATGCAGGAGACGGCGCGCTTGACCGTGTTGCCTTGCTCGACCAGGCGAAAAGCTTTCCCGGCCTCGAAGGCCTCGACCTTGCCAAGGATGTCAGCGCGCGCCAGACCTATCGCTGGAAGGAGAGGGAATGGGGCTGGGACAGAGGCTATGGCGCGGGAGCCGC
>CAYWWT010000332.1:1175-2483 GCA_964461855.1 uncultured Rhizobium sp.
TTGAACTGCTGATGGGGTCTGCGAAGTTCTCACTGAAGTTATCGCTGGAACGAGACGGAATGGGCCTGGAACAAAGGCTATGGCGCGGAAGCCGCGCCCAGCTGGCGCGCCACCGTGATCGATTATGGCGTGAAGCGGAACATCCTGCGCCTGCTCGCCAGCAAGGGCGCCGACATCACCGTGGTCCCGGCCAATGCCAGCCTGGATGATGTGATGCGCAACGATCCGCACGGCGTGCTGCTCTCGAATGGCCCCGGCGATCCGGCGGCGACGGGCGAATACGCCATTCCCGTGATCAAGGGCGTGGTGGACAGCGGCATCCCCACCTTCGGCATCTGCCTGGGCCATCAGATGCTGGCTTTGGCGCTGGGCGCCAAGACCAAGAAAATGGCGCAGGGCCATCACGGCGCCAACCATCCGGTGAAAGACCTGGAGACCGGCAAGGTCGAGATCGTCTCGATGAATCACGGCTTCACCGTGGACGCCGACACCTTGCCCAAGGGTGTGAAGCAAACCCATGTCTCGCTGTTCGACGGCACCAATTGCGGCATCGCGGTCGAAGGCAAGGACGTGTTCAGCGTCCAGTATCATCCCGAAGCCTCGCCGGGCCCGATGGACAGCCATTATCTGTTCGACCGTTTCGCCCAGGCCGCCAGCCGGAAATAAATTCGGGAAGGCGGGAATAAAATGCACACCCGCCCGGTAATAGCCTTCGTGAGAGCCCTTTTTGGGGACAGCGAACGGTCCCAACTATGACTGAACAGCGGCGCCGCTTTGGAGCGCTGGCGATGGCGCATCTGGACGCGGCCTATAACCTTGCGCGCTGGCTGACCCGCGGCGGCGCCGAAGCGGACGATATCGTGCAGGATGCGATGCTGCGCGCCTTCCGCAGCTTCGACGGATTTCGCGGCGAGGCCGTGCGCCCCTGGCTTCTGGCCATTGTGCGCAACTGCCATCGCTCGGTGCTGGAGCAAAAGAAACGCCATGCCGCAGCCCCATTGGACGGCGAAGACGGTGCGCAAATCACGGCGAACGATCCCACGCCCGAAGCCAATGCGATGGAACACGGCGCCGCGGGGAAATTGGAAAAGGCTATCGCCGCTTTGCCGGAGGAATTCCGCGAAGTGGTGATCCTGAGAGAGCTGGAGGAAATGTCCTATCGCGACATCGCCGCCGCCACGGGCGCCCCCATCGGCACGGTGATGTCGCGGCTGGCGCGCGGGCGCGCGCTGCTCAAGGCGGAACTGACAGGAGGCTCGCATGGCATGTGAGGAGAGCCTGAGAACCCAGGCCTATCTCGATGGCGAA
>CAYWWT010000333.1:0-2462 GCA_964461855.1 uncultured Rhizobium sp.
CTGACGCCGCCGCTGTGGGGCTTTGAGGAACGCGAAAAGCTGATGGTGTTCTATGAACGCATCAGCGGCAGCCGCATGCATGCGGCCTATTTCCGTCCGGGTGGCGTGCATCAGGACATGCCGCCGGGCCTGGCCGCCGATATCTACAAATTCTGCGAGCACTTTCCCAAGGTTTTGGACGACATCGAAAACCTCCTCACGGAAAACCGCATCTTCAAGCAGCGCAATGTCGATATCGGTGTGGTCAACCGCGCCGAAGCCGAGATGTGGGGCATGTCGGGCGTGATGTTGCGCTCCACCGGCGTGAAATGGGATCTGCGGCGCTCGCAGCCTTACGAATGCTATAACGACCTGGATTTCAAGATCCCGATCGGCAAGAACGGCGACAATTACGATCGCTACATCATGCGCATGGAAGAAATGCGCGAAGCCAACAAGATCATGATCCAGTGCCTCGACAAGATGACGCCCGGTCCGGTGGTGTCGCAGGATTATAAAGTCACGCCGCCGCGCCGCGCCGAGATGAAGACCTCGATGGAAGCGTTGATCCATCACTTCAAGCTCTACACCGAAGGCTTCCATGTGCCGGCAGGCGAAACCTATGCCGCGGTGGAAGCACCCAAGGGCGAGTTCGGCGTCTATCTGGTCGCGGATGGTTCCAACAAGCCGCAACGCTGCAAGATCCGTGCGCCCAGCTTCGTGCATCTGCAGATGATGGATTACATGTGCAAGGGCCATATGCTGGCCGACGTCTCCGCGATCCTGGGTTCGCTCGACATCGTGTTCGGGGAGGTGGACCGGTGAGCAATTCCAACATCGACATCGCCCAGAAGCAGTTGGATGCCTACAACGCGCAGGACCTGGATAGCTATGTGTCTTTTTTCGCCGAAGACTGCATCGTCTCGGGTCTGAACGGCACGCCGACCGAAACCAGCCGCGACGCGATCAAGGCGCGGTATGCCAAAGCCTTCGCGCAATTTCCGCAAAATAAGGCGATCCTCAAGAGCCGCATTGCGGTGGGCAGCACCGTGATCGATCACGAGAAGGTGGTGCGCGCGCCGAACGGCGAAGAATTCGAGATCATCGCCATCTACTCCTTCCGCGACGGGCTGATCGCCCGCGTCGATTTCGCGAAATAGGGCCGCCCATGCTTCGCCGCCTTGCCCCGCCCGAAATGCAGCCCGCCGACTTCGCCTTCTCGGCGGAAAATGGGGAATGGGCAAAAAGAGAAATTGCCAAATATCCGGCAGGCCGTCAGGCGTCTGCCGTGATCGCGCTGTTGTGGCGTGGGCAGGAACAGGAGGGATGGGTCACCCATCCGATGATCGAGAGCATCGCCAATATGCTGTCGATGCCCTTCATCCGGGTGCTGGAAGTGGCGACCTTCTACACCATGTTCAATCTGGTGCCGGTCGGCACCCATCTGGTCCAGGTCTGCACCACTTCGCCCTGCTGGCTGGCGGGTTCGGATGCCGTGGTCGAAGCCTGCAAGAAGCATATTCATCCGCACCAGCACACGGTTTCGGCGGACGGAAAATTCTCCTGGATGGAAGTCGAATGCCTGGGCGCCTGCGTGAACGCGCCGATGCTGCAGATCGGCAAGGATTTTTATGAAGATCTCGACGGTCCGATCACCGGGAAGCTGCTGGAAGATCTGCGCGCCGGACGCCCGATCAAGCCGGGTCCGCAGAATGATCGCCGCAGTTCCGAACCGCTGGGCGGCGCCACCACACTGACCGAAGGCTCGCTCTATGATGGCTCCATGATCGGCCGCCAGGGCCGTACCGGGACTACCGATGCCGAAGGCAAAGCCCCAACCCAGGCTGTCTCGGACCGCGAAGCACCTGCCCAAAAACCGCCGGCAGCAGCCACCTGATGCTTGCCGATCGCGATCGCATTTTCACCAATCTCTACGGCCTTCAGGACCCCGGTCTTGAAGCCGCCAAGCGGCGCGGCGCCTGGGACGGCACCAAGGCCATTATCGACCGTGGCCAGGACGCCATCATCGATGAGATGAAGAAGTCGGGGCTGCGCGGCCGTGGCGGTGCGGGGTTTCCCACCGGCCTGAAATGGTCCTTCATGCCCAAAGAGGTGAAGGAGCGGCCCCATTACCTTGTCGTGAACGCGGACGAGAGCGAGCCCGGCACCTGCAAGGATCGCGACATCATGCGTCACGATCCGCACACGCTGGTCGAGGGCTGCCTGATCGCCAGCTTCGCGATGCGCGCGCACGCCTGTTACATCTATGTGCGCGGCGAATTTATCCGCGAGCGCGAGGCGCTGCAACGCGCAGTCGATGAAGCCTACGAAGCCAAGCTGATCGGCAAGAACAATATCCACGGTTGGGATTTCGATCTCTACGTCCATCACGGCGCCGGCGCTTATATCTGCGGCGAAGAAACCGCGTTGCTCGAAAGCCTCGAAGGCAAGAAGGGCCAGCCGCGCCTGAAGCCGCCGTTCCC
>CAYWWT010000334.1:0-2021 GCA_964461855.1 uncultured Rhizobium sp.
GGCGGGCGCTCCAACACCGGCGAGGGCGGCGAGGAATCCGATCGCTTCAAGCCGCTGCCCAATGGCGATTCCATGCGCTCGCGCATCAAGCAGGTGGCGTCGGGCCGCTTCGGTGTGACCGCCGAATATCTGGTCAATGCCGACGACATCCAGATCAAGATGGCCCAGGGCGCCAAGCCCGGCGAAGGCGGCCAGCTGCCTGGACACAAGGTGGACAAGGCGATCGCGAAAGTGCGCCACTCCACCCCGGGCGTCGGCCTGATCTCGCCGCCGCCGCATCACGACATCTATTCCATCGAAGATCTGGCGCAGCTGATCCGCGACCTGAAGAGCGTCAATGCCAAGGCGCGCATCTCGGTCAAGCTGGTGTCGGAAGTGGGCGTCGGCACGGTCGCGGCCGGTGTCGCCAAATGCCGTGCCGATCACGTGACCATTTCCGGGTTCGAAGGCGGCACGGGCGCATCGCCGCTGACCTCGCTGGTCCATGCCGGATCGCCCTGGGAAATCGGCCTGGCCGAAACCCAGCAGACTCTGGTGCTGAATGGCCTACGGGGCCGCATCGCGGTCCAAGCCGATGGCGGTCTTCGTACCGGCCGCGACGTGGCGGTTGCGGCGCTTCTGGGCGCGGACGAATTCGGTTTCGCCACCGCGCCGTTGATCGCATCGGGTTGCATCATGATGCGCAAATGTCATCTCAACACCTGCCCGGTGGGCGTCGCGACCCAGGACCCGGTCCTGCGCAAGCGCTTCACCGGCCAGCCCGAACATGTGATCAATTATTTCTTCTTCGTCGCCGAAGAAGTGCGCGAGATCATGGCCAGCCTGGGCTTCCGCACCCTGAACGAGATGATCGGCCGGGTCGACCGGCTCGACATGAACAAGGCCATCGCGCATTGGAAGGCCAAGGGCGTCGATCTCTCCCGCGTGCTGCACCAGCCGCAGAAGAAGCCCGGTGTCGCCATCCATCATTGCGAGGCGCAGAACCATGCGCTCGATACCGCGCTAGACCACGATTTGATCGCGGCGGCACAGCCCTCCATCGCGCATGGCCAGCCGGTGCGTCTGGAGCGCACCGTCCGCAACGTCGACCGCACCGTCGGTGCGATGCTGTCGGGCGAAGTGGCCAAGCGCCACGGCCATGCCGGCCTGCCGGAAGACACGATCTCGATCCGCTTTACCGGCACCGCCGGTCAATCCTTCGGCGCTTTCCTGTCGCGGGGCGTGAGCCTGGAACTGGTCGGCGATTCCAACGATTACGTCGGCAAGGGCTTGTCGGGCGGTCGCATCGTGGTGCGCCAGCCGCGCAATATCTCCCGCGATCCCACTGCCAACATCATTGTCGGCAATACGGTGCTGTACGGCGCCATCGCGGGCGAAGCCTATTTCGAAGGCGTGGCGGGCGAGCGTTTCGCCGTGCGCAATTCGGGCGCTGTCTGCGTGGTCGAAGGCACGGGCGACCATGGCTGCGAATATATGACGGGCGGCGTGGTCGCGGTGTTGGGCAAGACCGGGCGCAATTTCGCCGCGGGCATGTCGGGCGGTGTGGCTTATGTCTATGACCCGGAAGGCCAGTTCGAAAATCTCTGCAATCCAGCCATGGTCCGGCTGGAGAAGCTCAGCCCCATGAGCGGCGCGGACGATCCCGAGATGCCGCGCCAGCGTTCGGTCAGCGTTTCCGATCCGGGCATGGGCGATCTTTTGCGCTTCGATGCGGAGCGGCTGAAAGTCCTGGTCGAGCGCCATCTGCTTTATACCGGCAGTGCGCGCGCCAAGATGCTGCTCGACAATTGGGAAGCCAGCATCGGCCAGTTCGTGAAGGTGATGCCGACCGACTACGCCAAGGCACTGGCCGACATGAAGAAAGACCGCACCAGCGCGGTCGCTGCGGAATAGAGCGATGGGGAAAATCACAGGCTTTCTCGAGATCGAGCGGCAGGATCGCGGCACTGAAAAGCCGGAATCGCGCCTCAAGACCTACAAGGAATTTGTGCAGCCGCTGCCGAATACCGAGCTGGAGAAGC
>CAYWWT010000334.1:2031-2458 GCA_964461855.1 uncultured Rhizobium sp.
TCCGTTTTGCCACCAGGGCTGCCCGGTCAACAATCTGATCCCCGACTGGAACAATCTGGTCTATCGCGACCAATGGCGTGCCGCGTCCGACACGCTGCATTCGACCAACAATTTTCCGGAATTCACCGGCCGCATCTGTCCGGCGCCGTGCGAGGCGTCGTGCACCCTGAACATTCAGGACACGCCGGTCACCATCAAGACCATCGAATGCCAGATCGTCGACCGCGGCTGGGAAGAAGGCTGGATCCATCCGCAGATCGCCGCGAAGAAAACCGGCAAGACCGTGGCGGTGGTGGGTTCGGGCCCGGCCGGTCTGGCAGCGGCGCAGCAATTGGCGCGCGCCGGTCACTCGGTCACCCTGTTTGAGAAGGCCGACCGTGTCGGCGGCCTGCTCCGCTATGGCATTCCCGACTTCAAGATGGAAAAG
>CAYWWT010000335.1:0-2456 GCA_964461855.1 uncultured Rhizobium sp.
ATGCCACTCGACGCTGGTGCATTTGGCCAGGATCGTGATCCCGCGCTCGCGCTCCTGGTCGTTGGAATCCATGGCGCGCTCGGCCATGTGCTGGTTCTCGCGCACCGAGCCGGATTGCTGGAGCAGCTGGTCGACCAGGGTGGTTTTGCCAGGCGCGACGTGGGCGATAATGGCGATGTTACGGATATTCATGGCTGGCACGGGCTCTGGCTGGAAAGGCCGGGCTTATAGACGCCCCCTGTAAGAGCCGCAATCGGGCAGGCGAAAGTCGCCATGCCATAAAATAATAACAATGATTTCAGTATGTTAATGAAAGATTCGGCCGTCCACAGGTCATTATGTCCTCCTTTTCGGGACAATTGTGAGAGGATTTTGCCCTATAGAGGGCCATAATAGAGAGCGCCGACCCTCGCTAAAGCCGTGCAGGGCTTAAAAAATCTCCGCCCCGGGCGTGAGGTGAGCGAAATTTCTGACGTAAATTTTCTTCCCGGCCGCAGGGAGTGTTGGCGGCGTCTATTCGGTGTAGAGGACACGGCATTGCGTATCGCATTGTCGCAAAGACATGACAGGGAGTGCCGCAGACTGCTTCCGCAGTTGGGCTTGGGAAAGATCTTATGAATATGCAGGTGACGCCGCCAACGTCTGATCGTGACGTGTCGGGCCGTGAATCAGGTCAAGGCGCAGGTTCGGCGCGCCGTTTTGTCATTGGCGGCATCGCGATCGTGGCGGTGCTGGGCGGATATTATTACTGGTCGCATGCCGGCATCAAACCGCCCGCGCGCCGCCCGACGGCGGCGCCGGTGCATGTCGCCGCCGTTGTCCAGCGCGACATGGAAGTGGTGGAGCATACAATCGGTACGGTCGTCGCCAACTCCACCGTTTCGGTGACGGCGCGCGTGCAAGGTCAGCTCACCAAGGCCTATTTCAAGGAAGGCCAGATGGTGAAGCAAGGCGATCTCCTGTTCGAGATCGATCCGCGCCCCTATCAGGCGGTTTACGACAATGCGGTGGCGACACTTGCGTCCGCCAAAAGCACGGCCGACCGCAACCAGCGCCTGGTGGCGGAGAACGCCATCTCCGCACAGCAGAATGAAACCGCCCAGGCCGCCTATCTCCAGGCCAAGGCGAATGCGGAGGCCGCCCGCCTCAATCTGGAATTCACCAAGATCCGCTCGCCGGTCGACGGCAAGACCGGCCCGATTCTGCTGCAGCCGGGCAATCTGGTGTCGGTCAATGGCCTCACCGCGCCGCTCGTCACCATTACGCAGATCCGGCCGATCAAAGTGTCGTTCAACCTGCCGCAATCGGACCTGCCGCGCATTCAGGCCCGCGCGCGCCAAGCCGGACTGACCGCCACGGTCAATCTGCATGACCTGGGCGGCCAGGATCTGACCGCGCCCGTGAATTTCGTCAGCAATGCGGTGAGCAACAGCGCCGGCACCATCGAGCTGCGCGCCACATTCCCGAACCAGGACGATACGCTGGTTCCCGGCCAGCTGGTGGACGTCACCGTGGCGTTGGCCAACATCAAGAACGCCATCGTGGTGCCGCGCGTGGCCGTCAATATCGGTCCCGACAGCCAATATGTTTATGCCGTGACGCCCGCCAATGTGGTCGAGCAGCATACCGTGAAGGTTCTGTTCGACGATGGCGTCAACATGGCGGTCCAGAGCGACATCAAGGCCGGCGACCGGGTGATCACCGACGGGGCGTTGCGGGCCCTGCCGGGCGGCAAGGTCGCGATCGCCGGGCAAGCGCGCGCGCAAGATGCCGCGCCGGGCCCGGCCGATGGCGCCGTGAAGCCGGCGGGTGGCAAGCAACGCGCGCAAACGAACGCACAGTAGAAATTTCGTCGAAAGCGGCTGACTGGCCATGAACATCTCGCGTATCTTCATCGAGCGTCCCGTCTTCACCACCCTGTTCATGGCGGCGTTGGTGATTTTCGGCGCCTTTGGCTATTCCAGCCTGCCGGTCAGCGACCTGCCCAATGTCGATTTCCCCACCATCCAGGTGAGCGCCGGCCTGCCCGGCGCCGACCCGGACACGATGGCTTCGGGCGTTGCCGCCCCGCTGGAGAACCAATTCTCCACCATCGCCGGTATCGACTCGATGACGTCGACCTCGCGGCAGGGCTTCACCAACATCACCATCCAGTTCACGCTGGACCGCAATATCGACGCCGCCGCCCAGGACGTGCAGGCGGCGATTTCCGCCGCCCAGCGCCAGTTGCCGCGCTCGATGCCGCAGCCTCCCACCTTCCGCAAGGTGAACCCGGCCGACTTCCCGATCATGTTCATCTCGATGTCGTCGGATACGATCTACCGCACGGCGCTGGACGAATATGCGGAAACCCTGCTGGCGCGCCAGCTTTCCACCATCAACGGCGTCGCCCAGGTCAATGTTTTCGGCAATTCCAAATACGCCGTGCGCATCCAGGCGGATCCCGATGCGCTAGC
>CAYWWT010000336.1:0-2454 GCA_964461855.1 uncultured Rhizobium sp.
TGGCGCCGATGGTGGATCGCGCGATGGGCCAGGCGGGCGTCGCGTTCACGGCGCTGGACCGCCTTGCGGTAACCACGGGGCCGGGCACCTTCACCGGTCAGCGTGTCGGCCTCGCCTTCATGCGGGGGCTCAGAATCGGCCTGGATCGGCCCTTGATCGGCATCACCACCCTGGAAGCCATGGCGGCGGCGACAGGGTCCAACCGCGCGGCGGCGATCCATGACGCCAAGCGTGGTGAAGCCTATCTGCTGCTGCGCGAGAAGGATGAAGTCGTCCTGCCGCCAACGGTCCTGCCGTTTGAAGATGCGGTGGCGCGCATCCGCGCCTTTGGCGCCTGCGCGCTTTGCGGCACCGGCGCCGACCAGGCGAGCGCCGGGCTTGGCGCGCAATTTCCCGTCAGCGTGATCCGCCAGCCCGATGCTTTGTGGGTGGCGAAGCTGGCCATGACGCGCGCCGTGCCCGACGAACCGCCCGCGCCGCTTTATCTGCGGGCTCCCGACGCCAAACTTCCCGGCGGCGTCACTCTGTCATGATCCCGCGCTTGTTTGATCCCGCATCCGACGATGTCGAAGCGCTGGCGCGGCTGCATGCGGATTGTTTCCCGGATCGCTGGAACGCCGCGTCGCTTCGCGAGCTGTTCGCGGGTCCGGGCGTCTTTGCCTTCGCGCTTCAGGATGGGTTCATCCTGGCGCGCGCCGCGGGCGGCGAGGCCGAGATATTGACCTTGGCGGTGGCGCCGCCCGCACGGCGGCGGGGGATCGCACGCCTGTTGGTCCAGGCCGCGGCAGCGCATGCCGCGGGTTTGGGAGCGGAGATTTTGTTTCTTGAAGTTGCGACTGACAATCAAGCAGCCATCGGGCTGTATGGTAGTCTTGGCTTCGTCTCGGCGGGCCGGCGCAAGGCTTATTATGGCGCCCAGGACGCCCATGTCCTGAAATGCATCCTTCCGCTTCCGAATCCCGGCGAATTCGCCTAACCTTGTCCGGCAATAAGCGCGCACGGAGCTGAAGGGTGACGCGGATCGAAAAACTCTGCGTCGACAAAGGCCTGCGGATGACCGAGCAGCGCCGTGTGATCGCGCGCGTCCTGTCCGGGGCCGAAGACCATCCGGATGCGGAAGAACTGTATCGCCGCGCCGCCGCGATCGACCCCCACATCTCCATCGCCACCGTCTATCGCACCGTGAAGCTGTTCGAGGATGCGGGCATCCTGGAACGGCATGATTTCCGCGATGGCCGCGCCCGTTACGAAGAAATGCCGGAAAATCACCACGACCACCTGATCGATGTGCAGACCGGCAGCGTGATCGAATTCCGCAACGAAGATATCGAAAAGCTGCAGCGCCGCGTCGCCGAAGAACTGGGCTTCGAGCTGGTCGATCACCGGCTGGAACTGTACGGCGTGCCCAAGGGCAAGAAGAAGGTATGATCTGGCCCCTCCGGCCTTCGCACCGGTCGGCCCACAAAAGGTTCACTGAACCTGTTGTGATCGGCCTCTATGGTGCTACGGCCACCTCCCCCGCCAGCGCGTTGCGCACGCACAGGGGAGGCGGGACTGCATTTGCTGTAGGATTCTAATGCCAAGAATCCGCGCTGGGGTCATCCTCGCGATCTTTCTGATCGTCACATTTATTCTGATCCCCGTGCAGTGGCTGCTGCTTGCGCTTCGACTGCCGGCGCAGCGCACCTTCCCCTGGCGCTATCACCGTTTCGTTGCGCGGTTGTTCGGGATTCATATTCGCGTTCTGGGCAGCCCGCCGCGGGGACCGGCGCTGCTTCTCGCCAACCATTCGAGCTGGCTCGACATCGTGATCTTCTCCGCGGTCACGCCGCTTTCCTTTGTCGCCAAAACGGAAGTCGGGACCTGGCCTTTCTTCGGCACCTTGGCCCGGCTGCAGCGCACGGTCTTCGTGACGCGGACGCGGCGCAGCGAAACCGGCCAGGCCCGCGACGCCATCGCCCGGCGGCTGGGCGAGGGCGATGTGCTGGTGCTCTTTCCCGAAGGCACCTCCAATGACGGCAATGGCGTGCTGCCGTTCAAAAGCGCGCTTCTGGCTGCGGCGGATTCGGCAGTCGGCGGCCGGGTGCCGGTGCAGCCGGTCTCCACGGCCTATGTCGCCCGCCATGGCATCCCCATGGGCCGGGAAAACCGCCCCCTTTATGCCTGGTATGGCGACATGGAGCTGGTCCCACATCTGTGGGAGGCCCTGGTGGCGGGCCCGTTGGACGTTGTGGTGCAGTTCCACCCCGCCTTGCCGCCGCTGGACCGCAAGGAACTTGCCAAAATCGCCTGGGAAACCGTGCAAAATGGCCAGGCTTCCGCCCTGGCGGGGCTTTCTTGATTGCCCCCATCTGTCTTCCTCAGGACAAGCCTTCGGAAGACATCTTCCCCCGCTACGGGCTTTGCCCGGCGGGGGGAAGAAAGCCGGTGTTTTCCTAGAGTATTGAATATAGT
>CAYWWT010000337.1:0-2442 GCA_964461855.1 uncultured Rhizobium sp.
GGAGCGGTTTCGACGAGTAGCGGCGGCCCTGGGCAAATAAACTTGCGAATGCGCGCGTTGTTTGGCCAAATCACGCCAGCCGGTGCCTCTCCTTCGAACTAGCTCCCGTTCTCGCCGAACCCAGGCGGCATGTCCAACTTGCGGGCGCGGTTGTCTCGCTGAACTCGGAAGAAACCGTAGAGCGGCATCGTACGACGATGAGCCCTCCGAACCGCAACAATCAGGTTGCTGGCCACTTGCTGCGCTTGGCCAACGCGCGCGAAGTCGACGGGGCGCCCACCCTCGGAGAACGTTCCACCGGTTAGCACGTCGACAAAGTTTGACATGTCTTCATCGACTGCCGCGGCCTCGTCGCCAAGAAACTCCCGGACGTCGGCGTACATGCCATCGATAAGGGATTGCCCGCCCCAGATGGCAGCCTCGGCGACTAGGCGCGAGGTGTCATCGTCATAAGCTGTCGACCAGTACACGGTCGCGAGCTTGGCGACCTCGGCGGCCGCTTTGCAAAGGTCGTCTATACGCCCAGTAAGCTCGTCGCGATTGAACTTCCAAACATGGACGAAGCTAGTGGCGAAAGCTCCAAGCAGAGCGCCAATGAGGCCACTTAGCAGCACCATCACATCAGGCGGCGACAAACTGCTTGGCGTCTTCGATGTACTGCAACGCCCTCACACGGTGATGCTGGAAGCGACTCGTTTCTGCGACGACAGACAGGTGCTTCTCAAGGTCGGCCGGTGAAAAGCCCTCACGGATCAGGCCGCCGAACGACTCCTCGAGGAACGAACTTCCGTACCCTGCCACTCCGTCCAATACCACCGACACGAGCCCACTCGAGTGTATCGCGGCAGTCAGAGCCTCGCTGAGCATTTCCTCGCGAAACTGCTGACCGCTGAATGGGCCGTCCTTGCGATAGCGAGGGCCGGGATATTTCGTGAAGCTGGTCGCGATGCGAATTGTCTGGTTCATCCTGCTGGCCTACAGATCAAGCGTCCACTCGATCAAAGTCCCGCTCAGCGCGGTGGGAAGGTTCCGGATAATAGTCGGTCGTCCGCGTTCCCAGACGTACTCGCCATATCGGCTAAGTATCCTTAACCGGCCGTGCTTTGCGCGTTGGGCGACTTCTAGCATGGTATGTAGTCCCTTACCATGTTGCGGCAAGTCCGTTTTTGACCGGGCAATTTTGGCGGCAAGAGCAATTGCCGCGCCATCGTTCCGGGGGTCGTCTGGCGAGCCTACAAAACCCAGTCTGGCTCCCAAACGCTGAAGACGGGATTCTAGTTCGGTCCAGTGCTTCCATTTTGGCAGGCTGACGGGGATTGTGATGCCCTGATCATAGACCGCGATAGATACGGATTTGTCGTCGTAGTCGACCGCGCCGGTGATCCACCAGCGTTCCACCTGAGGGAAGTCCCAAACCGTGCCTTCGGGATAGGCCCAAGTCGAAGAGTTCAGGATAGCTTCCAAAATGCCCCCATACGGTTCCGCGTATAGTAGACTTTCCTGCTCATCTTCCGGCACCAACGCTGTAAGCGCTTCCTGGACGGGGCCGACCAGCATGCCATTGGCGTCATCGCCGGAAACGAACCGCAGCACGCGCACCGCTCCAAGGTCGACTGTTTTCCCCGTCTGAGGGCTCATTTCCAACAGCTGGTGGAAACCAACCATCCGAAAGATTGCTCGGACTTCCGGACGCCACTCGTGCTCATTGATCGTACTAAGCCGCCAGCCGGTCATAGACTTCTGACGGTCAAACAGGGCAGCGAGCACAAGGGCGGCCGACACACCTAGGGTGCCGATGGTACCGAAGTCGAACCATCCGGTCAGGCGGGGGTAGGACGAACGAGTTTGAACCTTGCCGGCATTTTGAGCTCCCCGGGTCAGAATTGTTTCCCGCATCTGGGCCAAGAACGCGATTGTCTCGTCTGGATTTCGGTCCAAGCAAAACACGCTAGGCATGCCGCGACGCCCCGTCGCCCTGGCGCGGATGCGCTGTTCACCTCGATAGAGAACTACCTGCTCGCCTTCGGGATTGCGGCGCTTTTCCTTCTTCCACGCTTTCCACGAAAGGGTGCGGCGATGAAGCCTTCGCGCTCGCTTCGCCATCCACTGGCGGTGAAATGCTAGCCGCGCGCCCTTCGACCGGTCGGAATTGCTGCCCAATGAAAACTCACAAAGGAAGCGCTGCGTCCCCGCGCGGCGCGCATCGACAGATAGCAGATGGGAGGGCCAATTGCAGGTACGATGCCTTCGAAACCCTGAGGGCCGCGCCTACTGTCGAGCCCGCTCCGAGGGGCGTTTATTGGCCGGCTATTGGACAAACAATAAGCTAGGGCCGCTTAAGCGTGTGAGATTTAAAGAAGTTTTTGGCGCGCCCAAGGGGAATCGAACCCCTGTTCCCGCCGTGAGAGGGCGGTGTCCTGACCGCTAGACGATGGGCGCGGA
>CAYWWT010000338.1:0-2441 GCA_964461855.1 uncultured Rhizobium sp.
TAGGGCCCGGCATTGATGTCGCGGTTGCGCGCCGAGACGATGCCCGCCGTGGCGGTGGAGCCCAGCCCGAAGGGATCGCCGATCGCCATCACCCAATTGCCGATACGCACCTTGTCGCTGTCGCCGAAATGTGTCGCGGGCAAGGGCTTCTTCGAGGTGACTTTGAGCAGCGCCAGATCGGTCTTGGTGTCCCGGCCCACAAGCTTGGCGGAGAGGCTGGAACCGTCATTCAACGTGATGGTGATCTGGTCGCTGTTTTCGATCACATGATTGTTGGTGACGATGAAGCCGGCGGGATCGATGATGAAGCCTGATCCCAGTGAGGTGACGTGGCGCGGCCGGTCGCCATTCTGGCCCTGAAAGTTCTTGAACAGATCTTCCAGGGGCGAGCCCGGCGGCACGTTGGGCAGGGGGGTCTTGGGCGCCGCCTTGAGGGTCTGGGTGGTGGCGATATTGACCACGGTCGGCAACAACTTGTCGGCAAGATCGGCAAAAGAATCAGGTGCCGGCCGCGCGGCGGCGGGAAGAGCCGCCACTGCCAGAAGGGCACAAACTGCCACTGCAAACCGCATCCGCTTGTCCTTCTGCATCCCGAAAGCCGGGAATCGGGGCGCAGCATAACAGCCCGGGCCTCTGCAAACAGGCTTTTGAACAGTGTTCGGAGCGCTTTTTGCGTGCAATTTTCCGGTGCCGCCGCGCTCTGGCTCCCGGCCGCACAACACCGTATAGACCCGCATCATGAGCAGCAGCCGCGACGATGTTCTCCGCGCCCTTGACCAGGTCATCGATCCGGTTTCGGGCCGTTCTGTGGTGCAACAGGACATGATCACGGGTCTGGTCGTGCGCGACGGGCATGTCGGCTTCGCTCTGGAAGTTCCCCCCGCGCGCGGACCGCAATCGGAACCCCTGCGCGCGGCTTGCGAAGCGGCAGTGGCCAGGCTTCCCGGCATTCTGTCCGTGACAGCCGTCCTGACCGCGCATCAGGGGCCACCGACGCCCGCCCGCCCCACGCCCGCGCATCCGCCGCAGCCACAGGGCATTCCGGGCGTGGCGGCGATTATCGCGGTCGCCAGCGGCAAAGGCGGGGTCGGCAAATCCACGGTCGCGGTCAATCTGGCGTTGGGCCTGTCGCGGCTGGGCCTGAAAGTGGGTTTGCTCGACGCCGACATCTATGGCCCCAGCCTGCCGCGCCTGCTCGATATCCGGCACAAGCCCGAGAGCGACGGCAAGAAGATCAAGCCGATCGAGAAATTCGGCCTCAGGACCATGTCCATCGGCTTTCTGGTCAAGGAAGACGAAGCCATGATCTGGCGCGGACCGATGGTGCAGTCGGCGCTGACCCAGATGCTGAACGATGTGCTGTGGGGGCCGCTCGATGTTCTGGTGCTCGACATGCCGCCGGGAACGGGCGATGCCCAGCTTACCATCGCACAGCGTGCGCCGCTCAAAGGCGCGGTGATCGTCTCGACCCCGCAGGACATTGCCCTGATCGACGCCAAAAAAGGCATCGCCATGTTCAAAAAGACCCAGGTGCCGATCCTGGGCATGGTCGAGAATATGAGCGTCTTCGTCTGCCCCGATTGCGGGCATGCGCATCACATTTTCGGCCATGGCGGCGCACGCGAAACGGCGGAGAAGGTCGGCGCGCCTTTCCTGGGCGAAATTCCGCTGGTGCCGCGCATCCGTGAAACCTCGGATGCCGGTACGCCGGTGATGGTGGCAGCGCCGGACGGCCCCGAAGCCCTGGCCTTCCTGGCAGTGGCGGAAAAGGTCGCAGCGGCGCTCCAGACGGCGGATCGTCCCGCGCCCAAAATCATTTTCGACTGAGCGTGACGTAACTATAGGCCAGGCCGTCCGGCGTCGTGTTCGTTTCGCGCGCGGTTTCGCGCCAATCGCTGCGCTCAAAATCAAAATGCGCATCGCCGTCAAAGGAACCGTGCACTTCGGTGAGTTCGATGCAGTCCGCGCGTGGCAGCGCCGCGCGATAGATTTCTCCACCGCCGATAACCATCACCTCCGCGCGCCCGGCCTTGTTCAGCGCATCATCCAGCGATACGGCCGAGACCGCACCTTCCGCCTGCCAGCCTGCCTGCCGCGTCACCACGATATTGCGCCGCTCCGGCAGCGGTTTGCGCGGCAGCGAATCCCAGGTCTTGCGGCCCATCACGACCGGCTTGCCAATGGTCAAGGCCTTGAAGCGTTTCATGTCTTCGGGGATGCGCCAGGGGATCGCGCCATGGCGCCCGATCACGCCATTCTCCGCCATCGCCAGGACGAGGGTGATCATCAAAAAGCTCCATTTAACGGCGACGACCATAACAGCGGCGGGGCGCGAATAAACGGAACTTTTGCCGCGCCGCCGTGTTACTCGGAGTGGGCAGAAAGGCATGTTCATGCGCAGTTTTCTGATTTCGGTGGCTGTTCTCACCTTGGTGGGCGGC
>CAYWWT010000339.1:0-2440 GCA_964461855.1 uncultured Rhizobium sp.
GGATGGTCTTCATCGGCAGCGAGAAGCCGCCCATGGTGATCATGGATTCCAGGCGTCCCATGGCTTCGCGCGGGCTGTTGGCGTGCAAGGTGCCCATCGAGCCGTCATGGCCGGTGTTCATGGCTTGCAGCAGGTCGAACGCTTCGGGGCCGCGCACTTCGCCCACGATGATGCGTTCGGGACGCATACGCAGACAGTTCCTGACCAGATCGCGCATGGAGATCATGCCCTGGCCTTCCAGGTTGGGCGGGCGGGTTTCCAGACGCACCACATGTGGCTGCTGAAGCTGCAATTCGGCTGCATCTTCGCAAGTGATGATGCGCTCCTCGGAATCGATATAGGCGGTCATGCAATTCAGCAATGTCGTCTTACCCGAGCCGGTACCGCCGGAGATCAGAATGTTGCAGCGGCAACGGCCAATCACCTGCAGCACACGGGCGGCATCGGGACTGATCGAGCCGAATTTGACCAGATCCTCCAGCGTCAGCTTGTCTTTTTTGAATTTACGGATGGTGAGGGTCGCGCCATCGAGCGACAAAGGCGGCCCGATGACGTTGACGCGCGAGCCATCGAGCAGGCGCGCGTCGCAGATCGGCGAACTTTCATCGACGCGGCGGCCGACCTGGCTGACGATGCGCTGGCAAATATTCATCAGCTGGGCGTTGTCGCGGAAACGGATATTGGTCAACTGGACCTTGCCGCCCACTTCGATGAAGACGCGATTGGCGCCGTTGACCATGATGTCGGCGATGTCGTCGCGCGCCAGCAGCGGCTCCAGCGGGCCGTAGCCCAGAACGTCGTTGCAGATGTCCTGCAGCAGATGTTCCTGCTCGGCCACCGACATCACCACCGCCTTGATCGAGATGATCTCGTTGACGATGTCGCGGATTTCCTCGCGCGCCGAATCTGGATCGAGCTGGGCGAGCTGCGCCAGATCGATGGTGTCGATCAGGGCGTTAAAGATGGTGGATTTGATCTGGTAATAATCTTCGGAGCGACTGTCGGCAACCGGCCGGGGGGCGGGCTTGGAGACCTGCACGGCCGCCTGCGGCGGCGGAGCCTTTTCCACCTTGGGCGGCGCGGAAGCGATCGGCGGCGCAACCGTGCGCGCCTCGGGTTCGACCGGAGGACGGAAGACGGGTTCGCTGCCGCTACGCTTACCGAACATGGAATTACGCCTGTTTCCGGCTCTTCAGGAAGGAAAGAATCGAGTTCGAGGGTTTGTCCGTGACGCCGGCAGCTTCGCGCCCCGTCAGCATGCGGGCCAAGCGGCGTAGATGGTCTGCAACCGGCGCTTTGGGCGCAATTTCGAGCACCATCTGGCCGTTATTGCCAGCCTGCCCGAAGATCGCCGCGTCGAAAGGCAGGACGGCAGACGGCTCCATCCCCATCGTCTCGGCGAAATCCTTGGCGGGAATTTCCGGCCGCTTGGGAATGCCCGCCTGGTTGATGACCAGGCGTGGCGGCATGTCATTGGGCCGGGCATGGCGCAGAAGCTCGATCAAATTCTTGGCATTGCGCAACGATGCCAGATCCGGCGTGGCAACCACGACGATTTCGTCGGCGGCGACAAGGCAGCTCCGGACCCAAGGGGTCCAGGTATGCGGCATGTCCAGGATCACGCAGGGCGTCATCTGGCGCGTGGCGTCGACCACCGCTTCATAGGCTTCCGGAACCGGGTCATAGTCGCGGTCCAACATCGCAGGCGCGGTGAAAAGCGACAGATGCTCGCCGCGCTTGATCAGAAGCCTTTCGAGCAGCACATCGTCCAGGCGCTCGGGCGCGGACAAGGCATCGGCGACGCCCTGTCCGGCCTCGTCGTTGAAATCCAGGCCCGTGGTGCCGAAGGGCAGGTCGAAATCCACGATCGTGGTGTTGATGGCGAGTTCTTCGGCAATGTACCAGCCCACATTGTGAGCGACGGTGGACGCACCACAGCCGCCGCGCGCGCCGACGAATGCGATGACCCGGCCCACCGGCTTTGCCGACGGATCCAGATAGAGGCCGGAAATCACTTCGATCAGTTGCAGCGGCGACACCGGCGCCACCAGATATTCCGAGGCGCCGCGGCGCATCAGGTCGCGATACAATTCCACATCATTGACCCGGCCAACCACGATCACCTTGGTCGCGGGGTCGCAGACTTCGGCCAGCCGGTCGAGTTCGTCCAACGCCGCCTGCCCGCTAAGCCTGGTCTCCACGATCAGGAGATTGGGCGTCACCTGGCCATGATAAAATTCCACCGCCGCGGCGATGCCCCCCAATTGCACCGTCAGATGCGCTTTGGAAAGGCGACGGTCGGCGCCCGCGCGCTGCAACGCCGCGCCGGAATCGGGGAATTCGCAAAAGGCATGAATGGAAATACGCGGCACCGGCCGCTCCTGCGGCGTGGCGCCAAATGTTTCCGGAGACGTTTCGTCCTTCGGCATCTTACACCTTG
>CAYWWT010000340.1:0-2428 GCA_964461855.1 uncultured Rhizobium sp.
GAACGCGACATCGGCCTGGAATTCGACAAATGGGACATGCCGGTGGTCAATCCCGCCACCATGCAATCCACCAATCCGAAGGTCTTTTTCGGCGGCGATGCCGCGTTCGGGCCCAAGAACATCATCTGGGCGGTGGCGCACGGCCATGACGCCGCCATCTCCATCGACCTGCTCTGCCGGGGCGAGGATGTAGCCCACCGTCCGCCGCCGATGGTGAACCTCTCCAGCCAGAAGATGGGCATTCACGAATGGAGCTATGACAACGACATCTCCAATGACGCGCGCTACAAGGTCCCGCACGCGCCCATCGAGCAAACCTTGAAGAATGTCCGGCTGGAGGTCGAGCTGGGCTTCGATATCCGCCAAGCCTTCGCGGAAGCACAGCGCTGCCTGAATTGCGACATCCAGACCGTGTTCGACGCGCCCAAATGCATCGAGTGCGATGCCTGTGTCGATATCTGCCCGATGGACTGCATCACCTTCACCCCCAATGACGAGGAAGCGGAACTGCGCACGCACCTGACCGCGCCCTCACTGCACGCCGACCAGGATCTCTATATTTCCTCTGCCCTCAAGACCGGCCGCATCATGGCCAAGGATGAAGATGTCTGCCTGCATTGCGGCCTCTGCGCCGAGCGCTGCCCGACCGGCGCCTGGGACATGCAGAAATTCCTGCTGAATGCGCCCAGGACGGAGTATGCATGCCAGCACAGATAAGCGCGACCAACGATTTCGTCGTCAAATTCGCCAACGTCAACGGCTCGGGCTCGGCCTCGGCGAATGAGATGTTTGCGCGTTCTATTCTGCGCATGGGCGTGCCGGTGGCGTCGCGCAACATTTTCCCGTCCAACATTCAGGGCCTGCCCACCTGGTATGAGGTGCGGGTTTCCGGTCATGGCTGGCTGGGGCGGCGCGGCGGCGTCGACCTGATGGTGGCGATGAACCCGCAGACCTTCGACAAGGACATCGCGTCCATCGATCCGGGCGGCTATCTCTTCTACGATTCCTCGCGCCCCGTCCCAAAGTCCAAATTCCGCGACGACGTCAATGTCGTTGCGATGCCGCTGACGGAAATCTGCAATGCCGCCTATAGCGACCCGCGCCAACGCCAGCTTTTCAAGAACATCATCTATGTCGGCGCGCTGGCGCAGCTTCTGGGCATCGACCTCGCGGTGCTGGAGACGCTGATCGGCGAGCAATATAAAAGCAAGCAGGCCCTGATTGCGCCCAACCACCAGGCCTTGCACATGGGCCATGATTATGTCCGCGACAATCTTGCCGGCGCGTGCGGCCTGAAAGTGGAAAAGAGCGATGCGGTGCGGGACCGCATTTTCGTCAACGGCAACACAGCGGCGGGCCTGGCCTGCGTCTATGGCGGCGCCACGGTGGCGGCCTGGTATCCGATCACGCCCTCGACCTCGGTTGCCGAAGCCTTCGCCAAATTCTGCAAGAAATACCGGGTCGATCCTGCCACCGGAAAGAACCGCTTCGCCATTGTCCAGGCGGAAGACGAAATCTCCGCCATCGGCGCGGTGGTGGGCGCCGCCTGGAACGGTGCCCGCGCCTTTACCGCCACGTCCGGTCCCGGCGTTTCCCTGATGCAGGAATTTCTGGGCCTGGCCTATTTCGCGGAGATCCCCGTGGTGCTGATCGACGTACAGCGCGGCGGTCCCTCCACCGGCATGCCCACCCGCACGCAGCAGGCCGATCTCATTCTCGCCGCCTATGCCAGCCATGGCGACACCAAGCATGTGATGCTGCTCCCGCAAGACCCCAAGGAAATGTTCGAATTCACCGCCCAGTCTTTCGACCTGGCGGAACGGCTGCAGACGCCGATCTTCGTGATGGAAGATCTGGACATCGGGATGAATGAATGGCTGTGCGAGCCGTTCACCTGGGACGATGCCCGTGTCTATGACCGCGGCAAACTGATGACCGCCGACGATCTCGACTCGGGCAAGAGTTTCGGCCGCTATCTCGACGTCGATGGCGATGCGATCGGCTGGCGCACCCTTCCCGGCACCCATCCCAGCAAGGGCGCCTATTTCACCCGCGGCTCCAGCCACGACAAGATGGCCAAATACACCGAAGAAGGGGACGCCTACCAGGAAGTGATGCAACGGCTGCTGCGCAAATTCGAAACCGCGAAGGCTTATGTTCCTGCCCCCGTGATCCGGCAGGGCAGGGAAAAGACCAGCTTTGGGGCGATCTATTTCGGCTCGACCGCGCCGGCGATGGACGAAGCGCTGGCGGCGCTGGAGGAACAGGGCCTGCATCTGGACACGATGCGGTTGCGCGCCTTTCCCTTCAGCGACGCGGTCAGCGAATTCATCAACGCCCACGAACAGGTCTTCCTGGTCGAGCAGAACCGGGACGCCCAGATGCGCATGCTGTTGGTCAATGAATGCGGCATCGATCCGGCGCGCTT
>CAYWWT010000341.1:0-2410 GCA_964461855.1 uncultured Rhizobium sp.
CATGTAAGGCCCGGCCATCACCCGTTCGATCAACAGCAGACGCTCGCGCACGCGATTGCGCGCCCTTTCCCGCAAGGCATCCGCAGCGCTGCCTTCCGGCGCAAAACGCGCGGGATAATCCACGATCTCGACAAAGGGATAGATCTCGCTCGCCATGAAAGCGAGCCAGCGATAGGCGGTGGCGCGCTGCGGCCCGGCCTGCGGCGGCAGCATGCCGCTTTGGGGAAAATGATCGGCCAGGGTGAGCAGGATCGCCAGCGACTCGGTGACGATCTCGCCTTCCGGCAGGCGCAAGGCGGGGATCTTGCCGCTGGGGTTGAGGCTGAGGAAACGCGGTTCCTTCTGCTCGTTCTTTTCCAGTGAAATCAGCTCGAATTCGTAAGGCGCACCAACTTCAGCCAGCGCGGCTTCGGCGGAAAAGGCGCCCGATCCGAGATCGCCATAGAGCCTGTAGGTCATGCGTGATTCTTTCTTCGCGAGACGAAAGATTATCGCGCCGGACCAAAAGAAAAAGCCCGCAGGCAGCGCCTGCGGGCTTTGCAGTCTGAGTATGGCTCGGCCTCGCGGCCAAAGCCGAAATCAACGCGAATAGAATTCCACGATGAGATGCGGATGCATCTGCACGGCATACGGCACGTCGGCCAGCTTGGGCGTGCGCAGCAGCTTGGACGTCATCTTGCCGTGATCGACTTCGACATAATCGGGCGTGTCGCGTTCCGCGCTCTTGGAGGCTTCCAGCACCAGCGCCATTTCCTTGGCCTTGGGCGAAAGTTCCAGAACATCGGTCGCCTTCACCTGATAGGAGGCGATGGTGACGCGGCGGCCATTGACGCGCACATGGCCATGGCTGACCAGCTGGCGGGCGGCGAACGGCGTCGGCACGAACTTGGAACGGTACACGACGGTGTCCAGACGGGTCTCGAGCGGGCCGATCATGTTCTCGCCGGTGTCGCCGGGGCGGCGCGAGGCGTCGGTGTAATATTTGCGGAACTGCCGCTCGGTGATGTTGCCGTAATAACCCTTGAGCTTCTGCTTGGCCTGCAGCTGCGTGCCATAGTCGGAAAGCTTCTTGGCGCGGCGCTGGCCATGCTGGCCCGGACCGTAGGAGCGCTTGTTGACCGGGCTCTTGGGGCGGGCCCAGATATTCTCGCCCATGCGGCGGTCGAGCTTGTACTTCGAATTTTGGCGCTTGCTCATCGGTCTCTTTCGGGTTTCGTCGGCCCAGGATTCTGGAAAGGCGGCGCACTATAGGCAGCGAAAACCCGAAGTCAAACGCCCTCAACTTCCGGTTGAGTCTTCAAGTTCAACCTATGTACTATCAAAGGCTTAGCGGAAAATCTGCTCCTTTTCGGTGCTGGAAAAACAGCCCGCTAGGCCATGCATTTCACCGGCAGGACCGCTTCCGGACTAGGTCAGTCCTGCCGCAGCCGCTGCTGGGCTTTGGCGGGATTGGTCTGATGATGCGCACGCGGCGCCGCGAGCCTTTGGCCGCCTGACGCGCCGTTAAGGCGAAAACACTCTTATTGCGAAAGTGCGGCTTCGACCGCCGCGTCGGCATGGATGGCCGTGGTGTCGAACAACGGCACCGCGCTATCTTCGGTGCGCACCAGCAGCATGATCTCGGTGCAGCCCAGAATGACGGCCTCTGCGCCCCGTTCCACCAGCCGCGCAATGATCGCGCGATAAGCCTCGCGCGAGCTTTCCTCCACCCGGCCCTGCACCAGCTCGTCATAGATGACCCGGTGCACGATTGCGCGATCCGCATCGTCCGGGACCAGCACCTCCAGCCCATGCCGCGCGGACAGGCGGCCCTTGTAGAAATCCTGTTCCATGGTGAAAGCGGTGCCCAGAAGGCCGATGCGCTTGAATCCCGCCTGTTTGATTCGCTCCGCCGTGGGATCGGCGATGTGGAGCAGCGGAATGGAAACCGCGGCCTGCAGCGTGTCGGCCAGACGGTGCATGGTGTTGGTGCACAACACCAGGAAATCCGCGCCACCCCGCTCCAGTCGCTGCGCCGCGTCGGCCAGCATCTGCCCCGCTTCGTCCCAGCGCCCGGAATGCTGCAGGGCCTCGATCTCGGCAAAGTCGAACGACCACATCAGGCAGCGGGAGGAATTGAGCGGCCCCAACCGGTCGCGCACCTTCTCATTGATGATGCGGTAATATTCCGCCGAGCTTTCCCAGCTCATCCCGCCGATCAGCCCGATCACTTTCTGGGTCATGCATCTTCCTTCCGCTCTCCTGG
This sequence comes from uncultured Rhizobium sp., assembly GCA_964461855.1. Classification (GTDB taxonomy): domain Bacteria; phylum Pseudomonadota; class Alphaproteobacteria; order Micropepsales; family Micropepsaceae; genus Rhizomicrobium. The sequence continues at coordinate 2,246 of CAYWWT010000341.1, forward strand.
CACCACCCCATAACAGGTCCGGGCGGGTTTGCCGATTTGCAGGACCAGGGCGGCTTAAAGTATCTGGAGAGCCAGGGCCCCGTGGCGGAACTGGTAGACGCACCGGACTTAAAATCCGTTGTTCCGAAAGGGACGTGTCCGTTCGACTCGGACCGGGGCCACCAC
>CAYWWT010000342.1:0-2387 GCA_964461855.1 uncultured Rhizobium sp.
CATCCGCATCCCCGGCTACACCGAGGATGAGAAGGTTGAGATCGCCAAGCGCCATTTGATCCCCAAGGAGATGGCGGCGCATGGGCTCAAGGACGATGAATGGAAGATCACGGACGCGGGCCTGCGCGACCTGATCCGCTATCACAGCCGTGAAGCGGGGGTGCGCAATCTCGAACGCGAGATCGCGAACCTGTCGCGCAAGGCGGTGAAGGAGATCATGTCGTCCAAGGCCAAATCGGTCGAAGTGACGCCGGAAAATCTGGAAACCTATGCCGGCGTGCGCAAATACCGCTATGGCGAGGTTGAAGGCGAAGACCAGGTCGGTGTCGTCACCGGTCTGGCCTGGACCGAGGTTGGCGGCGAGACGTTGACCATCGAGGCCGTGATGCTGCCCGGCAAGGGCCGCTTCCAGGCCACCGGCAAGCTCGGCGATGTGATGAAGGAATCGATCGATGCGGCGCGGTCCTATGTCCGCTCCAAAGCGACGACCTTCGGCATCAAGCCGCCGACCTTCGACAAGGTGGACATCCATGTCCATGTGCCCGAAGGCGCCACGCCCAAGGACGGTCCGTCCGCAGGTCTGGCGATGGCCACTTCGATCGTCTCGGTGCTGACCGGCATTCCGATCCGCCGCGATGTGGCGATGACGGGTGAGGTCACCTTGCGGGGCCGCGCGCTTCCCATCGGCGGCCTCAAGGAAAAGCTTCTCGCCGCGCTCCGTGCGGGGATCACGACCGTGATCATCCCCAAGGAGAATGAGAAGGATCTGGCCGAGGTGCCCGACAATGTGAAGACTGGCATGAAGATCATTCCCGTCTCGAATGTTGGCGAGGTTCTGAAGGTGGCGCTGCTGCGTGAACCGGAAGCCATCGACTGGAGCGAGCCGGAGGCCCCCGTGGTGCCCCGGGTTGCCCTGGAAGAGGGCGATCCCGATCCTCTGATCACCCACTGACGCAAAAGGGGCCCGGAGATTTCCGGGCCCTTTTTTCTTCGGAAATGGGGGCCTCCTGGGGGCCCGTTTCGGCACAGATTGCCGGGCCCGGATGGCCTTTCCGGGGCGAAAATCCACCCCAAATGGCCAAAAAGCCCCCGATTCCGCGACTTTTTACCTTGGCAAGCCTTCCCCCCCGCCCCTAGACTCCAGGGCGGCGAGACGAATCGCGCGAAAAGGAGTCACTCGTGAACAAGAACGATCTCATCCAGAAGCTGGCCGATCATACGGGCCTGCCGAAGAATGACGCGGCCAAGGCCGTGGATGGCGTGTTCGACCTGATCGCAGCCTCGCTCAAAGAGGGCGAAGAAGTGCGTCTGACCGGGTTCGGCGTCTTCGTGGTCGCCACCCGCGCCGGCGGCAAGGGCCGCAATCCCCAGACCGGCGAAGAGATCACCATCAAGCCGTCCCGTCAGCCGCGTTTCCGCGCCGGTAAGCAGCTGAAAGATTCCCTGAACTAGGTCTTCTCGCGCACCCGCCAGGGGGCATGCACGACATGGGTCGGGATGGCGGTCGGCGCGCTGCGCCGGCTCGTCACATATTTGCGCCGCCGCAGATGGCGCAACGCCGCCTGAACCGACGATTTGGACAAGCCGGTTTCCACCGCCAGGGTGGAGAGGCTTGTCTGCAGGCTGCGCTCCGGCCCGCCCGCGGCATGCCAGAGCTTGAGATAGACAAGAAAGGCCGATGGGGCGCGGTCATGGCCGATAAGATCGGGCATGAGAGTCTCTATAAGATAATCGTCCAGCGGCGCTTTGCGGGCCATCGCTATAGTAGGCATTGATATCCTTGCCTGCGCAAGGCGGACCGGCACAGTTCGCGCGAGGAGGACCCCATGATCACGCATCTGAAATTCATGAGCGTGCCCGTCGCCGACCAAGACCGGGCGTTGACGTTTTATACCGAAAAGCTGGGTTTCAAGGTGGCGACGGACCAGGAAATGGGCCCAGGCCGGCGTTGGATCGAATTGCGCCTGGGCAAGGCGGAGACGCGGTTGGTGCTTTTCACCATGGATGGCGAAGAAGCAAGGGTGGGCACGCGGATGAATTGCGCTCTCGCTTGCGACGATGTCGAGGCGACATATCGCCAATATTCCGAACGCGGCGTGGAGTTTGTCTCAGCCCCCGCCAAGCAGCCCTGGGGCACTTTCGCGATCATGCGGGACAGCGAGGGCAACCAGTTCGTCCTGAGTTCGCAATAGAGGCGCTTGCCTTTTGGGGTGTCGGTATGCTGCCGCTACGCTGTCGCTAGGCAACCCTGCCCACGCCCTCAAAATGCCGCGCGTTATAGTATCAATCCAGGTTGGGAGGGCGCAGGCGATATGTTATGAGCACCCCCAGCGGGCGGTTAGCTCAGTTGGTAGAGCATATCGTTTACACCGATAGGGTCGGCGGTT
>CAYWWT010000343.1:0-2365 GCA_964461855.1 uncultured Rhizobium sp.
TTACAAAAACTGAGCGCCACGGAGGACCACGAAGTGGTCCGAGTGGGCGCCAGCAGCCTGGTGCTACTGAAAACTCAAGCGCCACTTACCAGACTGAGCGCCACCGAGCGAGCAAAGCCCAGAACGCGATGCTGCCCTTCTCAAACTCCGCGCCGCACTGTTGGTCCGCGCCGATAACAGGTCCCGGAAGTCTGGGCCCGGCCCTCACAAGGCTTGTGAGAACCGGGTTCCCATCAGGCCGCGACAGGCGCGAACCTGCCGCTGTTGAAGTCGTTTATGGCCTGGCGGATTTCCGCCTCGCTGTTCATCACGAACGGACCATAGCCGACGATCGGCTCGTCGATCGGCTCGCCGGTCAGCACGAGGATCATCGCATCGCCATTGGCGTGGAGGTGAACCGAACCGCCCTCACGGCTCAGCAGCACCATCTCGGCCTCCTGCGCCGCCTCATTGCCGTTCACGGTGACATGGCCGCCGAGTCCCACCAGCATCGCGGTGTGGCCTTCGGGCAAATCGACAGTCAGATCGGCGTCGCGGTTCAGCCGCACGTCCCAGACATTGACCGGGGTGAAGGTGCGCGCCGGTCCCTTCGCGCCGTCAAACGCGCCCGCAATCACCCGGGCAAGGCCCGCGCCGCCGGGCAGTTCGACCGTCGGGATATCCGCCACCGTGATGCCCTGATAGTTGCCGGGCCCCATCTTGTCCTTGGCGGGCAGGTTGACCCAGAGCTGGACCATGCGGAACGGCCCTCCGGTCTTGCCGAAGGCGGGAGAATGATATTCTTCGTGGAGGACGCCGCCCGCCGCCGTCATCCATTGAACGTCGCCGGGGCCGATGATGCCGCCATTGCCGGCGGAATCTTTGTGCTCAACCTCGCCGTCATAGACGATCGTGACCGTCTCGAATCCGCGATGCGGATGCTGGCCCACGCCGCGCCGGTCGGTCGTCGGCGCAAAATTGTATGGCCCGGCATAGTCGAGCAGCAGGAACGGGCTCACTTGGCCGCCCAGGCTGTTGTAGGAAAACAGCGAACGGACGGGGAAGCCGTCGCCGACCCAGTGCTGGTTGGGATTGCTGTAGGTTCCGAGGACTTTCTTCATGATGCATCTCCTGCGCTTCCTGCGGGAAGCCTGTGGAAACTAAGGTGTTATCGAACCAATCAGGCCGGAAGATTGCGAAACTGGGCTTAGCGTCCTATCAGTAGGACAATGCAAGATCTCAACGATCTCTTCCTGTTCGTGCAGGCCGTCGATCATGGTGGTTTTGCTGCGGCGGCGCGCGCGCTGGGGTTGCAGAAATCGAAGGTCAGCCGGCGGATCGGCCTGCTGGAGGACCGGCTGGGCGTGCGGCTCATCCAGCGTTCGACGCGGCGCTTTTCGGTTACCGAGATCGGGCAGGAATATTACCGCCGCTGCGTCGCCATGCTGGTCGAGGCAGAGGCCGCGCAGATGGTTATCGACCAATCGCGCGCGGCGCCGCGCGGCGTTGTCCGCCTGAGTTGCCCCACCAGCCTCATCGCCTTTCAGTTCGGTGCGCTGTTCGCACGCTTCATGGCGCGGTACCCCGATGTCCAGCTTCATGTCGAAAGCACCAACCGCCGCATCGACGTGATCGGCGAAGGCTTCGATCTCGCGATCCGCGTTCGCCCGCCACCGCTGGCGGAGAACGAGCTGGTCATGCGGCGCTTCGATGAACGCACGATCCGCATCGTCGCCAGCCCCGGCCTGGTCGAAGGACGGGCCATCGTCCATCCCGCCGACCTTGCCGGCCTGCCCAGCCTCGATTTTGGCCCAGCATCCGGCGAGCACCGCTGGCGGCTGATCCATGCCGACGGCAGCGTCGCCGATGTGCGTCATACGCCCCGGCTCGTCACCGACGATATGGCGGCGCTGCGCGATGCGGCGCTTGCCGGCGTCGGAGCCGTGCGGTTGCCGACGCTCGTCGTCTGGGACGATCTGCAAAGCGGGCGGTTGACGACAATGCTGCCCGAATGGCGTCCGGCGAGTGAGATCGTCCATGCGGTGTTTCCTTCGCGGCGCGGGTTGCTGCCTTCGGTGCGTGCGCTCCTTGATTTTATCGCCGCCGAATGTGCCGCGCAGCGAAACAGGATTCCGGAATCCGGCCTTGCGTGACGAATGGTGGCGGATTGCGCGAGCTTAGAAAAACTGAGCGCCACCGAGCGGGCAAAGCCCGCGAATGGCGCCAGATGTCGGTGCCATCACAAAACGCCGCGCCACTCCGCATCGCAAAGCGGTCCGACCTTCACAGAACCGCGGACGCTATAGGTTGGTCTGGTCCGCCGGCACGCCAGCGGGCAAGTCGGCGGCGCCCTTCGCTTCGCAAGGCAGATTCAGCTCCGGCCCGA
>CAYWWT010000344.1:0-2347 GCA_964461855.1 uncultured Rhizobium sp.
CGGCGATACCTCGGGCGCGGTTGCCGGTCATGTCGAAACCCGCCCCGTGAAACAGGGCTCGGCGGAAGATGCGGCCTTCATCATGAAGAATGCCGGTTCGGTCATCATCGTGCCGGGCTACGGCATGGCGGTGGCGCAGGCCCAGCATGCGGTGCGTGAAATGGCCGACATCCTGAAAAAGGAAGGCGTGAAAGTCTCCTACGCCATTCACCCGGTCGCGGGCCGCATGCCCGGTCACATGAACGTGCTGCTCGCCGAAGCCAACGTGCCCTATGACGAGGTGTTCGAACTGGACGACATCAACTCCCAATTCGCGCAGGCCGATGTGGCCTATGTGATCGGCGCGAACGACGTGACCAACCCGTCCGCCAAAACCGATCCCAAATCGCCGATCTTCGGCATGCCGATCCTCGACGTGGAAAAGGCCAAGACCGTGCTCTTCATCAAGCGCGGCATGGGCTCGGGCTATGCGGGCGTGGAGAACGAGTTGTTCTTCCGCGACAACACGATGATGCTGTTCGGCGACGCCAAGAAGATGACCGAAGAAATCGTGAAATCTCTCGGTTAGTTCGGAAGAAGAATCTTCCGCCGCGCCGCCACCGCTTCATATACCCAGTTGCGCACATGCCGCGCGCGCGCGGTCTGCAACACATCGCGCCGCGCCGAAAGCCAGAACGTGCCGGTGATGGCAATCTCCTTCGGCAGAAGGCGCACCAGCTCCGGCGCCGTCTCCCCCATGAAACAGGGCAGGATGCCAAGCCCCACATCGCGCGCGATCATCTCCTGCTGCGCGCGGATGGAGGAGCTTGAGATGATCGGCTTCAATCCCGGCAGCACATCGTCGAGATAGCGAAGCTCGTTGGCATAGAGCAGGTCGTCGATATAGCCGATCAGCGAATGCCGCCGCAGTTCCACCACCGTCGAAGGCCTGCCGTTCTTTTCCAGATAGCCCTGCGTCGCATAAAGCCCCAACGTGTAATCGGTGAGTTTCTCGATTTCGAGCCGCGCATCCTCGGGCCGCCCAAGCGTGATCGCGATATCCACCTCGCGCATCGCGGACGAAAGGAAACCGGGCATCGCCACGATCTCAAGCTGCAGCTTCGGCCGTTTGGCGACGAGTTGCGGCACGGCGGGCGCGATGATCGCGGTGCCGAACCCTTCCGAGGTCGAGATGCGCACCACGCCCGAACTCGTTTCCCCGATGGCCGTGCGCACCCCTTCGGTCGCGGTTTCCACGCGGCTGGCTTCCTCGAACAGCCGGTTGCCGTTGGCGGTGAGGAACTGGCCGGAACGCCCGCGCGCGATCAAGGTGCAGTTGAGCGCCTGTTCCAGTCGCGCCATGCGGCGGCCAACCGTCGTCGGATCGAGCCCCAATTGATCCGCCGCGCCCTGCAACGATTTGTGCCGCGCGACAGAGAGGAAAATCCGCAAATCGTCCCAATTATACATGGGCGGCAGCCTATGCTGCATTTTTGCAGGTAACAACCGGTGAATTTGCAGCCAGTGGCGGGGCCGGCTGTGCTATGCCGCGCCCAGAAAACAAGCCAGAAAACAGGGACGGAAAACCGCCATGCGCACACTCTCCCATTTCATCGCCGGCAACCATGTCGAAGGCACATCGGGCCGCTTCGGCGACATCTTCAATCCCGCAACCGGCGAAGTTCAGGCCAAGGTGGCGTTCGCGTCGCGCGCCGAGATGCGCAAGGCCGTTGAAGCCGCGCTGAAGGCTTTCCCCGCATGGTCGAGCGTCAATCCGCAGCGCCGCGCGCGGGTGATGTTCAACTTCAAGGGCCTGGTCGAAAAGCACATGGACGAACTGGCGCACATGCTTTCGTCCGAACACGGCAAGGTGCTCGCGGATTCGCGCGGCGACGTGCAGCGCGGATTGGAAGTGATCGAATTCGCCTGCGGCATCCCGCATCTGCAGAAGGGCGAATATACCGAAGGCGCAGGCCCCGGCATCGACATCTATTCCATGCGCCAACCGCTGGGCGTGGTCGCGGGCATCACGCCGTTCAACTTTCCAGCCATGATCCCGATGTGGATGTTCGGCGTGGCGATCGCATGCGGCAACTGCTTCATCAACAAACCCAGCGAAAAAGACCCCTCTGTCCCGCTGCGTTTGGGGGAGTTGTTCATGGAAGCGGGCGGCCCTGCGGGCGTGCTCCAGGTCGTCAACGGCGACAAGGAAGCGGTCGACGCCATCCTCGAAGATCCCGACATCCAGGCGGTGAGCTTCGTCGGTTCATCGGCGATTGCCGAATATGTCTATGCGCGCGGTACAGCCCATGGAAAGCGCGTGCAGGCGATGGGCGGAGCGAAAAACCACGCCATCATCATGCCCGAT
>CAYWWT010000345.1:0-2343 GCA_964461855.1 uncultured Rhizobium sp.
GGAAGGAATCGGGGGCGGACGTGGAACGAGAAGAAATCTGCGGGGACATGATGGCGCTTTCTGCTTCAGATCGGCATGCGATAGCCGTAGAACTCGTGGTCTTCATTATAACCGCCTTGACCGGCGCCGAGGTCGGCGAAATCGGAGACGAACTCGATGGCGGCAATCCATTTGACCATCTTGAAGCCCAACTCGTTTTCGCAGCGCAGCCGCAGTGGCGCGCCGTGCACGACGCTGACCGGCGCCCCATTCATCTCATAAGCGAGGATGGTCAATTCGTGGCGCATGTTCTGGAGCTTGTGGACGTCGTAATATCGACCACCATCGGCGCCATCCGCCAGCGAATAGAAGACAGCATAGCGTGCCTCTGACGTCGGCTTCACCAAGGCGAGAATGTCGCGCATGGGGACGCCCCCCCATTTGGCGACACCGGACCAGCCCTGGATACAGAAATGCGTGGTGATCTGCTCCTGCTTCGTCATCGTCTTGAGATCCACCAATGATAAATTCAGGGGCACCTCAACCAGACCGTCAATTCGCAGTCGATAGCTTGCGAAACCTTCCGCGAGCAGAGCATCAAACTCCTTAGAGTTCGGCATCGTGCCGTTGGGCCAAAAATAGGGCGAGATATCTTTCTCTGTGAGCTGCGAGCGTGGATCCCAGCCCTCGGCCAGGCCCATCAGCCAGCCGATCATGAACTGGCCGACATGCTGGACCTGACGGGCGAAACGGATGGTGAGTGGTGAGACCGCAAGCCAGCAAACGACCAGGATGGCCATTGCCAGCAGGAACAGCGGAAATCCCGACCAGGAGGCGTCATTGACCCCGCCGAACATGTGATTGGTGTTCTGACGGATGCCCGTGACGAACACCATTGCGCCATGCGCCAGGATGAAGGCGACGAACCAAGCGAAGGACAAGAAGTGAACCGAGCGCATCGCCTGCCGGTTGAACAGCCGGCCAAACCACCCCAGCGCATTGGAAATCGCCGGACTCTGCATCAGGCCGGTGGCGATCGACACTGGCGCTGCGACGAAGACGGTGATGAAGTAACTGAGTTGCTGCAGGCCGTTATAGCGAGTCCAACCTTCGTCGACCGGGAAGTTAAGCGAGGCGTATTGGATGGCGGTCGAGAGAGCAGCGGGGAACACGTCCCAGGTCGCCGGTACCAGCCTGCGCCACTGATCGGTGGAAAAAAGAAGCGCGTAAAAGGCAACACCGTTCACCAGCCATAGCAAGTTGACCGAAAAATGCCACCAGCGCGCCAGTCCAAGCGTGTGACGCAACCCAGGTATCCCGAGCCATTTCGGCAGGCTGACGGAGTCGTCCTTGGCGGTCCATAGCCGCCCTTTGGGAACGGGAACCTGAAACCGGAACCAATCTCTTCCCGGCGTGCAATCCCGTCCCCAGTAGAGCCTTGGGTGATCGGCCAGGATTTGTAGCCCCGCCCGCATGATGAACAGCATGAAGAGCATGTTCAGGAAATGCTGAAGTTGCAGCCACCAGGGAAACCCCGAATCCACAGATGGTGCGGATTGCGCGATGCCGGGATGACTCTGGATGAAGGCCTCGATGCCAGGAAGCTCGCGTAGGCTTTGCGCCAGGGCGATCAGGCACAGTAGCGCCGCGGCACCAATCGGCAGCGCCCACAGGGTATTGAACCAGCGGCGGCCGATACGGATGCGGGGCGCGATACCACCTTGAGGCGGCATCCAGTGACTGGCCAGTAGGCGATCGTCCGCGTCGCTGAGGACACCCCGCAGGGGATCGGTTGATGGGGATTGCGGACTCGTGGACATCGACCGCCACCTTCTGTCATTGATCGCGCCTTCCGGGAGACGTCAATCGGGAAGCTTCGTGAGTGCCGCGCCCTTGTGGAAGGCGACGTGCTCGGTCTTGCTGCTTTTGATCTCGTATTGCGGCGCATCAACGCTCGCGTGATGGGTGTAGCCTTTCACGTCGAAGTCGCGCCGATGCACGCGCACAACCGTCCCCGAGACATGTCCTGCCTCGGAGTTCCAGCCTACCCGGTCGCCGATTTTGAAATGATTCGTCACAGTAGCCGCACACTATTAACGCATGTAACGCATGGTTCTGCGCAAAGATCAGGTTGACGTCCAGACCGATGATAGACTTCAGCTTTCCAATTGAACAGCGATGGTGCGCGGTTAAAGCCCTCCTGCCCTACTGAATGTTGCCGAGCCAGAAACGCTCCGGACTTCCCGGTTTTGATCTGAACACCTAGTCTCTTTGCCTGATTGGGCGACACCTCATGAGGCCATTACCTCGGACATCGTGACCAAGACCTATTTCACTATCGGCCACTCAACTAGAAGCATCGAC
>CAYWWT010000346.1:0-2329 GCA_964461855.1 uncultured Rhizobium sp.
TCGTTCAAGGCCCGTGCTAGGTCGCCGGTGCCGTCATCGGACTGGTCGTCCACCAGAATGATGTGGAATTCGCCGGGATAATCCTGGGCCAGCAGGCTGGCGATGCTGCGTTGAATCACATCGGCTTCGTTGCGGGCAGGCACCACCGCCACCACCATAGGCCATGCCAATGGTTCAGCGACCGGATTGGTGTCGCGTTCCCGCAAGAGCCAGAAGCCGCGGCGCGCCACCAACAGGTAAATCCAGATCGCAAGCGGCAGGAAGCCGAAGATAAAAGCCGCGATCATCGGATATAGCCCTGGGCGGCGAACCAGGCATGCGCGTCCCTGAGGCCCTCACGATAGGGCCGTGCGCCATAGCCCAATTCGCGGCGCGCCTTTTCCGACGAGAAATACATCCGGTAGCGCGACATGCGCAGCGCATCGGCGGTGAGGAACGGCTCCTTGCCGGTCATGCGCGCCACAGCCTCGGCGGCGAAGGCCAACGGAAACAGCGGGCCACGCGGCAGGCTGACGGTGGGCGCGCGGCGGCCCGCAAGGCCGGCGATATCGGCCAGCATCCGCGCCAGGGTCACGTCTTCACCGCCCAGAATATAATTCTCGCCGATATTGCCGCGCTCCAAGGCCAGGAAATGACCCTCGGCCACGTCATCGACATGAACCAGATTGAGTCCCGTATCGACAAAAGCGGGCATACGCCCGCTTGCGGCTTCCACGATGATACGGCCCGTAGGCGTGGGCTTGATATCGCGCGGCCCTATGGGTGTAGACGGCGCGACAATCACGGCGGGCAGTCCCTCCTCCGCGATCATGCGCTCGACTTCGCGTTCGGCCAAAAGCTTGCTGAGCTTGTAGGCCCCGATCACGCTTTGCGGGCTGTGGCGTGAGGCTTCGTCCACCGCCGCGCCATTGCCGGGCTTCAGCGCCGCGACCGACGAGGTATAGACCACGCGCTCCACGCCGGCGTTCAAGGCGCCCGCCATGGTCGCGCGGGCACCCTCCAGATTGTTGCGCGCGATCTCGGACGGATCGCGCGCCCAAAGCCGGTAATCGGCGGCGACATGAAACAGATAGCGCGCGCCTTTCAGCGCCGCGGTCATGGAGACGGCATCGCGCATATCGCCTGGCGCGATCTCCACATCCAATCCTTCGACATTGGCGCGGCTGGCGGTGGGCCGCATCAATACCTTGACCTTGAAACCACGCGCCAGCGCCTTGCGCGCGACCGCGGCGCCGACAAAGCCCGAGGCGCCCGTTACCAAAACGGTATCAGCCATCGGCGGCTCCGGCCTTGGGCGCAGCCAGGGCGGCCCGTCCTTCGACACTTTGCCAATACAGCAGCGCCGGAATACCGATCACGATCTCACGCGCCCGCTTGAGCAGTGACACTGCCAGACCCATCTCGGCGGGAAGCCCGAACAGCGGCGCCAGCATGGCATAACCCGCCTCCTGAACGCCCAGTGCCGCCGGGACGAAAGCGGCGATGGAGCGCAAGGTGCAAAGCAGCGCCTCCAGCGCGAGCGCATCGGCAAGACTGATGTCGGCCCCCACTAGGCGGAACGCGATGAAGGTCCCGCCGCCGGCGCCAATCCAGGCCAGCAGATGCAGCGCCGCGGAGGCCGCCAGGCGAGAGGGCGCGTCGTACAAATCGTGGATCGCGTCGCGGAACGAAGTTCCGCCCTTGATCTGCGGGAAAAACCTGAGAGCAATCCGCTCTGCAAGATCGGCGCCCTTCTTTTGCAGCAGGATCAGGGCGGCGATGCCCGGGATCGCCAGCAGCAAGGTCGCCACCATCGCTTCGGTCAAGGGACCGGCACTGTCCAGGTCGCGAAAATGCGCCACACCCAGCGCGATGCCGAAGGCCAGGAACGCCACCTGCGCCATCGCTTCGGTCGTGGCATCGGCGGTAACCGAAGCCGCGGCATAGCCCGAATTCATGCCGCGCAGGATCATCAGCCGCGCCGCCGCGACCATGCCGCCGACCGGGGAGAAAGGAGAGATTTCGGCAATGGAATCGCGCACCAGCCGGGCCAGGTAGAAATCACGAACGTCGTGACGCTCGCTCCGCGGCAGAAGAAAAATCCACGCGGCCGTCAGCACGACGAAGACGATGAGCGCGTAAATGCACAGGAGCGCCAAGCCGCCGATGCCGGCGCGTGCAATCGCGCCAAGAACGGCCTCAAAGCCGATCGCCCAGACCAGCCAGACCGCGGCAACCAGCCCGGCGACAAGCGCGATGACGACGCCCCATTTCATGGCCGATTTCCCGACAAGCGTCAGGCCGGCAGCGGCTTGGCGCGGAAACTCCAAAGGCGCAACGCACCCAGCGC
>CAYWWT010000347.1:0-2296 GCA_964461855.1 uncultured Rhizobium sp.
GGCCGATATGGCCCATCACCGGAATGCCGCGCTGGGTGAGATAGCGCACCGTTTCGGCCATGCGCGCGCCGCCTTCCAGCTTCACGGCGGTACAGCCGGTTTCCTGGATGATGCGGGCGGCATTGCGGAAGGCGATGGCGGGCGATTCTTCGTAACTGCCGAAGGGCATGTCCACCACGACCAGGGCGCGCGAAGAGCCGCGCATCACCGCCTTGCCGTGGCTGATCATCATCTCCAGCGTCACGCCCAGCGTGTTTTCCAGCCCATGCATCACCATGCCCAGGCTGTCGCCCACCAGCATCAGGTCGACATTGGCGTCGAGCAGCCGCGCGGTGTGGGCGTGATAGCAGGTGAGACAGACCACGGGCTCATGGCCCTTGTGGGCCTTGATCTGCGGAACGGTGATGCGGCGCGTCTGACTATGGACGGACATGGGAGTCTCCCTTTCGGGTAGAGGGGCCGATCTGCGAGCGGGGTTATACCGCACCGCAACCTTAAAATAATGGGCCAAGCCCCGCATTTTGAGGGGAGCAGAAAATACTTAAGTGATTGCTTGACAATCTGGCGGGCTTGCGAATACTTAAGCATATGCTGAACCAATTGGACCGCACCTTCCAGGCCTTAGGGGATCCCACCCGCCGCGCCATTGTCGAGCGGCTGGCGGACGGTCCCGCCAGCGTCAGCGAACTGGCGGCGCCGCTGCCCATGTCGCTGCCGGCCGTGATGCTGCACCTGAAGGTGCTGGAGGAAAGCGGCCTGGTGGTCAGCGAAAAGAAAGGGCGGGTCCGCACCTGCCGGATCGAGCCGATGATGCTGTCGCAGGCGGAGCGCTGGGTCGGCGAGCGCCGCCGGATGTGGGAGCGCAACCTGGATAGGCTGGGCGCGTTCCTGGACGAAACCGCGGAGGAGAGAAAATGAGAAAGCTGATTTCGCTGATGCATGTCTCGCTGGACGGCTTCTGCGCCGGGCCGAAGGGCGAAATGGACTGGATCGGCCTGAACGACACCATCTTCGCCGATGTCGAGACCCTGGTGGAGCGCAGCGGCGGCGCCGTTTATGGCCGCACCACCTATGGCATGATGCGCGGCTACTGGCCCAAGGTGCTGACGCGGCCGGATTCCAGCGCGCGCGAACTGCGCCATGCGCAATGGGTGGAGAAGGCCGAGAAGCACACGTTCAGTCGTACTTTGGATAGCAGCGACTGGAACAATGTCCATCTGCACAAAAACGCGGAGGCCATCCGGGCGCTGAAGCAGCAGCCCGGCGGCGACCTGCTGATCTTCGGCAGCCCCGGCCTGACGCACGCTTTCTTAGGCCTGGACGTCATCGACGAATTCTGGATCAACCTCAATCCCGTGGCTCTGGGCCAGGGCATCCGCTATCTCGGCGACGCGGTGAAGACCAGGCTGACGCTGGCAGGCCAGAAGGTCTTCGACAATGGCGTGATCCGCCTCAACTATGTGAAAGGCGAATGATTATGCGTTCGGTCGTCCATGCCAGCTTCACCATTACCCGCACCTGGAAGGCCGCGCCCATGCGCGTCTTTCAGGCTTTCGCCGATCAGGACGCCAAGCGCAAATGGTTCGGCAGGGTGCCGGGCGGCGAGGTCCATGAAGAGCATTTCGATTTCCGTGAAGGCGGACTTGAGGTGCTGGCGGGCCGCCACGCCAACGGCATGGTGACACGGTTCGACTGCATCTATCGCGACATCGTGGCGCCCGATGCCGGCGAAGGCGGGCGCATCGTCTATAGTTATGTGATGCATCTGGACGGGGCGAAGATTTCGGTATCCCACGCCTGCATCGAACTGAAGCCCGAAGGGGCTGGAACCAAGTTCACGCTGACGGAGTATGGTGATTATCTCGACGGCTATGACGATGCCGGATCGCGCGAGCATGGTACCAACGCGCTGATGGACCGGCTGGGCACTTTCGTCGAGGCATGAGATCCATGGACCTGATCGAAAAAGCCAAGAGCTATTACCGCGCCTATGAGCGCCACGATCCTGGTTTCGTGGCGGCCGAACTGGCGGACGGCTTCACTTTCACCAGTCCGTTCGACGACGCCATCGGGCGGGAGGAGTATTTCCGCCGCTGCTGGCCCGCCGAGCCCTTGCACCAGAATTTCGATTTCATCGCGGTGGCGCAGGATGGGGAGCGGGTGCTGGTGGTCTATCAGTGCACGCTGCGCCGCCCCAACGCGGTGCATCCCGACATGACATTTCGCAATTCCGAGATGATGACCTTTGAAGGCGGCAAGCTGAAATCGGTTACCGTGTTCTTCGGCGATCCACCGA
>CAYWWT010000348.1:0-2270 GCA_964461855.1 uncultured Rhizobium sp.
CGGGAAGCGGGCCCGCAAAAATACCTGTTCAGTCGCCGCGAATCTTCCGCTAAACCCGCGTTGCGCGACGACAGTGCCTGCCTATACTGCGCCCGCGAAATAACAAGATCCGGCCTGAAGAGGGCGCGCAGGCGCCGGCCAATCCTGTGTGAAGGCGTTTGGGGACGGCATGCAAAATTTGCTTCTGGAATATCTGCCGATCCTGGTCTTCTTGGGGATCGCGACCGTCTTGAGCGCGGCCCTGATCGCGATGCCGCTGGTGATCGCGCCCTCCAAGCCCGACCCGGAAAAGCTTTCCGCTTATGAATGCGGCTTTCCCGCGTTCGGCGACGCACGCATGAAATTCGATGTCCGTTTCTATCTGGTGGCGATCCTTTTCATCATTTTCGATCTGGAAGTCGCCTTTCTCTTTCCCTGGGCGATCACGCTCGGTGCCACGGGCGTTTTTGCTTTCTGGTCGATGATGGCCTTCCTGGGCGTTCTGACCGTCGGTTTCATTTATGAATGGAAGAAAGGGGCGCTCGAATGGGAGTGATCACCCCGACGAAGGTGATGCCCGCGGGAATGGCGGGCCGTGCGGGCGTCGAAGGCGGCGCCCCCCAGATCACCGACAATGACCCCTATTTCAAGGCGCTGCAGCAGGAGATGGCCGACAAGGGCTTCCTGGTCACCAGCACCGAAAGCCTGATCAACTGGGCCCGTACCGGCTCCTTGATGTGGATGACTTTCGGGCTGGCATGCTGCGCCGTGGAGATGATGCAGGCTTCGATGCCGCGCTATGATGTGGAGCGGTTCGGATTTGCGCCGCGCGCCTCGCCGCGCCAGTCGGATGTGATGATCGTCGCCGGGACCCTGACCAACAAGATGGCGCCCGCGCTGCGCAAAGTTTACGACCAGATGCCGGAGCCGCGCTATGTGATCTCGATGGGGTCCTGTGCCAATGGCGGCGGCTATTACCATTATAGCTATGCCGTGGTCCGGGGCTGCGACCGGATCGTGCCGGTCGACATCTATGTCCCCGGTTGCCCGCCCACAGCCGAGGCGCTGGTCTATGGCATTCTCTTGCTGCAGCGGAAGATCCGCCGCACCGGAACGATCGAGCGCTGATGTCGGAACTTGCTCAAGCCGCAGAACAACTGGCGCAGACGCTCGGCTCCGCGCTGACAGACCGCAAGCTGGCGGCAGGCGAACTCACCCTGACGGTGGCGCCGGATCGCATTCTGGAGGTGCTCGCGCATCTTCGCGACGACCCGGCGTGCGAGTTCAAGATCCTGGTCGATATCTGCGGCAATGACTGGCCGGGCCGCGAAAAGCGGTTCGATGTCGTTTATCACCTTCTGTCGCTGACGAAGAATATGCGCATCCGCGTCAAGACGATGCTGGGCGAGGGGCAGACGATCAAGTCCTGCATCGCGCTGTATCCTGCCGCCGGTTGGTTCGAGCGCGAAGCCTTCGACATGTACGGCATCGCCTTCGATAACCATCCGGATCTGCGCCGCATCCTCACCGATTACGGATTCTCCGGCTATCCGCTGCGCAAGGATTTCCCGCTCACCGGCTTTGTCGAGCTGCGTTATGACGAAGAGCTCAAGCGCGTGGTCTATCAGCCGGTGCAACTGGTCCAGGAATTCCGCGATTTCGATTTCATGTCACCCTGGGAAGGCGCGCCGCATATCCTGCCGGGGGACGAAAAAGCCGCGATGGCGCCCAATGCCACGTCCGGCGACACGGGGAAGAAGCCGTGAGTCAAGTAACGCTTGAGACCATCCCCGCCGAGACGTCGAACGGTCCGGCGGAAAGCACGCAGATGACGCTGAATTTCGGGCCGCAGCATCCCGCGGCCCATGGCGTGCTGCGCCTCATTCTGGATTTGGACGGCGAAATCGTCACCCGCGTCGATCCGCATATCGGCCTCTTGCATCGCGGCACCGAGAAGCTGATCGAGCACAAAACCTATCTGCAGGCGATTCCGTATTTCGACCGGCTCGATTATGTCGCGCCGATGAACCAGGAACATGCTTTCTGCCTGGCGATGGAAAAGCTGTTGGGGCTCGAGGTGCCCAAGCGCGGACAATATATCCGCGTCCTTTATTCCGAGATCGGCCGCCTTCTGAATCACCTTCTCAACGTCACGACCCAGGCTCTGGACGTGGGCGCGCTGACGCCGCCGCTTTGGGGCTTTGAGGAACGCGAAAAGCTGATGGTGTTCTATGAGCGCATCAGCGGCAGCCGCATGCATGCGGCCTATTTCCGTCCGGGCGGCGTGCATC
>CAYWWT010000349.1:0-2262 GCA_964461855.1 uncultured Rhizobium sp.
GCCGCGGCTTCTTCAGCAGCATGTGCAGAACCCGCGACAGAGTCGGGCGCAGATCGGCGCGCGGCGTCACCATGTCGAGCATGCCATGGGCAAGCAGATATTCGGCGCGCTGAAAGCCGTCCGGCAGCTTCTCGCGAATGGTCTGGGCGATGACGCGGGCGCCGGCAAAGCCGATCTGCGCGCCCGGCTCTGCAATCTGAAGATCGCCCAGCATGGCATAGGAGGCCGAAACGCCGCCGAAGGTGGGATCGGTGAAGACCACGATATAAGGCAGGCCAGCCTCTTTCAGCATCTGCACCGCAATGGTGGTGCGGGGCATCTGCATCAGCGAGAGCATGCTTTCCTGCATGCGCGCGCCCCCCGAAGAGACATAGAGAATGAAGGCGCGCTTCTCGGCCACGGCGGCCTCAGCCGCCTGCACGAACGCCTCGCCCACCGCCATGCCCAGGGAGCCGCCCAAAAAATCGAACGCCTGCACGGCAATCATCACCGGCAGGCCGTCAAGCGTGCCGCGCGCCGCGCTGAAGGCTTCCGGCCGCGAAGTCTTGGTCTTGGCTGCCTTCATCTCGTCGGCATAGCGCTTTTCCGCCTTGAAGCGCAGCGGGTCACTGACGACATGGGGCGGCGGCAATTCCTGAAAGGAGTTCGGATCGAAGGTGAAGGCGAACCGTTCCGCAGGCCCGATGCGCATGTGATGGCCGCAATTGGGGCAGACATAAAAGCTCGTGACCAGGTCGCGATGGAAAACCATCTCGCCACAGGCCGAGCATTTGCGCCAGAGATTCTCCGGCGTTTCGCGGCCGGTGCCGTCGCCCTTGGTCATCAATTTCTTGATGCGGGGACGGACGAGATTCGTGATCCAGTTCATGCCTGTACCTTAGCACTGGAGGCGGCACGGATGGAATCCGCCAGGCTGCGGCAGAGTTCCGAAACTTTGGAGACTATCGCGTCCCGGCCCGCCTGCTGATTTTCTGCCACCATATTGACAATCGCCGAACCGACCACGGCTGCATCCGCGATCTGTGCGATCTGCGCGGCCTGTGCGGGCGTGCGAATACCGAAACCGACCGCGACGGGAAGATCGGTCGCTTTGCGGATACGCGACAGAGCCGCTTTTACATCGTCCTCGGCAAAGCTCTTGGTCCCCGTCACACCTGTAATCGAGACATAATAGAGATAGCCGCTGGCGCCCTGCAGCACTCTGGCAAGCCGCGCTTCATGGGTGGTCGGCGTCACCAGACGAATAATGTCCATGCCGGCGGCTTGCGCTGGTTTCAGCAGCACAGTGTCTTCTTCCGGCGGCAGGTCGACGACAATAAAGCCGTCTGCGCCCGCCTCTTTTGCTTCACGGACGAAGAGATCCGCACCGCGGATGTGTATCGGATTGTAGTAACCCATCAGCACGATGGGCGTCTTGGCATCGCGCTTGCGGAAGGCCCGTATCAGCTCAAAAGTCCGCGCCATGGTGGCGCCGGCTTTCAGCGCGCGCAGGCTGGATGCCTGTACGGCAGGGCCGTCCGCCATGGGATCGGTAAAAGGCATGCCCAGCTCGATCACATCCGCGCCCGCCCCCGGCAGGGCTTCCAGGATCGCCAGCGAGGTTTCGAAATCCGGATCGCCCGCCGTGATGAAGGGTACAAAGGCGGCACGGCCCTGTGCCTTGAGATCGGCGAAGCGCGCAGCGATGCGGCTCATAATTTCACTCCCAGCGCATCGGCGACGGAAAAGACGTCTTTGTCGCCGCGCCCGGACAGGCAGACCGCGATGGACTGGTCTTTGCGCATCTGGGGTGCGACGCGGGCGACATGGGCCAGCGCATGCGCCGATTCCAATGCCGGGATAATGCCTTCGAGTTTCGACAGAAGCTGGAAAGCTTCCAGCGCTTCGCCGTCGGTAGCGGCGTGATACTGCACCCGGCCGATATCCTTGAGCCAGGCATGCTCGGGCCCGATGCCGGGATAATCGAGGCCGGCGGAAATGGAATGGGCTTCCAGGATCTGGCCTTCCTTGTCCTGCAACAGAAAAGAGCGCGCGCCATGCAGCACGCCGGGCGTCCCGCGGGAGATGGTTGCCGCATGACGGGGCGTGTCCACGCCCTCGCCCGCCGCTTCCACACCATGAATTTCGACCTCGGCGTCATCCAGGAAGGGATGAAACATGCCGATGGCGTTGGAGCCGCCACCGACACAGGCCACCACCAGATCCGGCAACTTCTTTTCCTGTGCCAGCATCTGCGTGCGGGTCTCGTTGCCGATCACGGTC
>CAYWWT010000350.1:0-2241 GCA_964461855.1 uncultured Rhizobium sp.
CCGGCAAGGAATTGATCGCGCGCGCGATTCAAGGCACCTCGGCGCGGGCGGGCAGGCGTTTCGTCACCGTCAATTGCGGCGCCATCCCGGAAAACCTGATCGAGTCCATCCTGTTCGGGCACGAGAAAGGCTCCTTCACCGGCGCATCCGACAAGCATCTGGGCAAATTCCAGGAAGCCGATGGCGGCACCCTCTTCCTGGACGAAATCGGCGAGCTGCGCCTGGACATGCAGGTGAAGCTGTTGCGCGCGCTGCAGGAAGGCGAAGTCGATCCCGTCGGCTCCAAGCGTCCGGTGAAAGTCGATGTGCGCATCATCTCGGCCACCAACCGCGATCTCGGCCAGATGGCGCGCGAAGGCAATTTCCGCGAGGACCTTTATTACCGCCTGAATGTCTTCCCCATCCTGGTTCCCGCATTGCGCGATCGCACGGGCGATATCGCGCCTTTGGCCCGGCATTTCATCTCCCGCTTTGCCGCGGAAGAGAACAAGCCGGTGGCGGGCATGACCGCGCAGGCCGCGCAGTTGATCCAGACTTTCTCCTGGCCCGGCAATGTGCGCCAGCTCGAGAACACCATCTTCCGCGCGGTGGTCTTGTGCGATGGCGCGGTTCTCGATGTCTGCGATTTCCCGCAGATCGCCGCCGCCATGGGCGTCGAAGCCGCGCCGCGCTCGGCCGCGATGGCACCCGTGCCGGCGTCCGCCGCCCCTGCCGTCTCGGCCAGTTCGGCCTATGCGCTCTCCGTCACCGACGCGAGCGCCCATATCCGCAAATTCGAGGATCTGGAAGCGGACATCATCCGCATGGCGATCGGCCGTTATGACGGCCATATGTCGGAAGTGGCGCGGCGGCTGGGCATCGGCCGTTCCACGCTTTACCGCAAGCTGAAGGAATTCGGCCTCGAGCCGGACGAAAGCGCCGAGGCGGGTCCCGGCATGCGCAAGGCGGTCTGACGCTTAAAGGTGTTGTCGCGGTTCCGGACGGAGTTGCCTAGCGCCAGCGTCGGGCAACGCTCAACACTTTTCCTGGAACCGCTCTAAGACGGGTTGGCGAGGACCCAGCGAATGGCGGGCTGGCCGCTGCCCAGCGCCGTCCTTGCGATCTCGTCCACGAGTTCCAGCCCGTTCTCGGAATTGGCGAACATCACCAGCCCGGAGCGGCTCTTGGGATAGACCACCATATAGGCCTTGAAGGCGCCGTTATCGCCCCAGTGCCACAGCGCCCTGCCGTCCGGCGTGTCTTCCAGCCCGATCCCCAGTCCCCAGAACAGGCCCGGCGCCAAGGCGCGCGGCTTGTCGAAGCATTGCACCGTGCAATCGCCGGGCACGGGCGTTTGCGCCCTTTCCATCTCCGTCAAGCTTTTGTTGCTCAGGCCGTCGCCCTTCATCAGGGCGATCAGAAAGCGGGCATAATCGACGGCATTGGTCTGCAGCGAATAGGCGGCCATGGCGTCGCGCTTCTTCTTGGGCTGCGGCACGCCATCCTTGTCATGGCCGATGGCGGTGCTGTCTTCGAAATCGCGCCGCCAGACATAGGAGCTGCTGGTCATGCCCAAAGGCAGGAACACATCCTCCCGCGCCAGTTCTTCCAGTCCCTTGCCGGTGATCGTCTCCACCGCCCGCTGCAGATAGATGAAGCCTTCGCCGGAATAGCTGAAATGATCGCCGGGCGGGAAATGGATCTGGAGCGCGCCGCCGCTGGGACGCCAATCCGGAAAACCGGTACGGTGGCTTAAGACCATGCGGGCCGTGATGGCGGAGAGACGCGGATCGCCCTGCACGTCCAGGACCTGGCGCGTATTGACATAGCGGGTCAAAGGCGCGTCGAGATCGATCAGCCCCGCATCCGCCAGCTTGAGCACGATGGTGGCGAACACCACTTTGCTGAGCGAAGCGGCTTCAAAGGTGGTGGCTTCGGTTACCGGATGGGACGCATCCTTCATGCCGAAGCTTTTGCGCCAATAGAGTTTGCCGTCGCGGATCAATGCCACGGAAAGCCCAGGCACCTTGGCCTGGCGCATCAGTTCGGGCACGCGCTTTTCCAGCGCGGCGATGGACGCATCGTCGGGCACCGGCGCCGCGGCAAAGGCCGCAAGCGGCAGGAGCGAGAGCACCGCGACCAGTCCGGCTGCCGGCGCCCGGGCCACGGTCAGCGCATGTCCAAAGCGTTCAGATACAGATCCAGGATCGCTTCCTGCTCCTGGAAATCGGCCTTGTCGAGTTTGCGCATGCGGATCACCTG
>CAYWWT010000351.1:0-2229 GCA_964461855.1 uncultured Rhizobium sp.
GTGGCGATGGCGCGCGCCCATGGCGTGAAAGGCGCGCGCGTGCCGCTGGAGCCGCAGGCTGTCCTGCGCCGGATCGAGCGCCATCCGGCCAACGCGACCGTGGCGCTGACTGCGCCTTTCGCCCGGGCCCTCCGAGCCCGCTTCCGCCGGGCCGGAATCGCCGCACCCGATCAAGTGTTCGGCCTGGCCTGGTCCGGCGCCATGACCGCGCCCCGGTTGAAAGGCTTGCTGGAGCATCTGCCGGAGGGGCTTTCGGAGATCTATATGCATCCGGCGACCGGGACCTATCCGGGTTCCGCGCCGGGCTATGCTTACGCCGGGGAATTGCAGGCGCTGACCGATCCCGGCATGCCTGCCATTATCGCTGCGGCCGATATTCGCCTTGGCGGCTTTTGCGACTTTCCGGTACAATAGCCTGCTTTGGTGGCCGGGCTGGCCGCCAAGAAATTCAAGGACTTAAGAGACGTTTCGATGAGCAGTCCGGCGTTCGCCATTCCCCCTGACCTTTCCCGCGACACCGGCATCTGGCCGGGCGATGGTCCCATCCGGATCGGCAGCGACGAGCACAAGCGGCTGTTCTGCAAGACCCTGCTGGACACCTTCGATCCCTATCGGCCCGCGGTGCTGGATTGGCCGCGGCTGGGCGAGGAAGCGGAGAAGCGCATCACCTCGCTGCCGATCTGGGACATCGCGGTCCAGACCGAAAACCGCGCCGGGCTGAATGTCTGCACCTATGCCGAAGGCATTCCCGATCCGCTGCTGCGCAAGGCCATCGAACTGAACGGGTTCGAGGAGCGCCGCCACCGTCATGTGCTGGCCAATCTGGTCGAGGCTTACGGCATCCCTTTGGCGCCGGAGCCGGTCTATCAACGGCCCAAGGATCCGGAATGGTCCTTCATGGTCACCGGCTATAGCGAGTGCATCGATTCCTTCTTCGCGTTCGGCTTGTTCAAGGCCGCCAAGGACACCGGCTATTTCCCGCCGGAACTGGTCGAGACCTTCGATCCGGTGGTGAATGAAGAGGGGCGTCACATCCTGTTCTTCGTCAATTGGATCGCCTGGCACCGCCGCAACATGCCCTGGTGGCGCCGGCCTTATTTCGAGTTGAAGGTGCTGGCGGTCTGGGCGTTCCTGATCTGGGAGCGCATCGGCATCGCCTCCAATGTCGGCAATGGCGAGCAGGATTGGAATTTCACCGTCAATGGCGCGAACCATCTGGGCGCCGATATCGATATTGGCGAATTGCTGGCGATCTGCGTGTCGGAAAATGACCGGCGGCTGGCGCCTTACGACCAGCGACTGAAGCGCCCGCGCTTCGTACCCTTCATGGCGCGCCTGGCGCTGAAATTCATCGGATCGAAGAACAAGAAGGTTGGCGCATGAAAATCGGATCGCAGGACCATCGCGACACTTTCTGCCGTCATTTCATGCAGACCTATACGGAATACGATCCGGATACGCTGCCCTGGCCGGATCTGGACGAAGCGGCACTGCAACGACTGAAGTCGGTACCGTTCTGGGAAGAAGTTTTTTACACCGAGCGCCGGGCAGGGGCCATCGTTGCGGCCTTTACCGAAACCGTCACCGATCCGGTTTTGAAAGAAGCCATCGCGCTGCAGGGCTTCGAGGAAGCCCGGCATGCGAAGCTGATCCGCGTGATGATCGAGAAATACGGCATCGACGCCGCCGAGCGGCCGCTGGAAGATGTCAGCGACAATGTCGAGACCCGTTTCAAGGATTTCGGCTTTGGCGAATGCATGGATTCTTTTCTGGGCTTTGGCGTCTTCAAGATCGCGATGCAGTCGGAATTTCTGCCCAAGGAGATGTTCCAGATCTTCGAAACCCTGATGTATGAGGAGACGCGGCACATCGTCTTCTTCGTCAACTGGATGGCCTATGCCCAGGCGCAGAAGGGACCGGTTGCCAAGGCGCTGCTACCGCTCACCTCGTTCCGTTACTATATGCGCGCCGTGGGCCGCATGGTCGGTACCGCCCGGCGCGGCAAGGAATTGAACGACGGCAAGGATTTCACCGCCACTCAGGCCTCGGTCTTCCTGGACGGCTTCACCTTCCGCCGCTTCCTGGAAGATTGCTATTCCGAGAACAGCCGGCGCATGGGCGCATTCGATGCGGAATTGCTGCGTCCCAGCTTCCTGCCGCAATTGGCTGAGACGGCGCTGGGTGCGTTGCGCCTTTGGAGTTTCCGCGCCAAGCCGCTGCCGGCCTGAC
>CAYWWT010000352.1:0-2216 GCA_964461855.1 uncultured Rhizobium sp.
GAAGGATCAGGCGCAGCGGATAGCCGTTTTCGGGCCGGATCGCTTCGCCATTCTGGGCATAGGCGACCATCGCATCATCCAGCATCTTGTCGATGGGCACGCTGCGCGACAGCATCGCGCCGTCCGAACCTTCGGCCAGCACCCAGGCCGCGCCGTCCTTCACGCCGACTTGCGCCAGAAGCGTGGAGAGGCGCACCCCCGTCCATTCGGACGTCGAGGTCAGGCCATGTGCTTCCTGCACGGTCTTCTGGCTGGCGCTGCGCGAGGCGGCGTTGGAATTGCCCGAGCATTCGACGAAGAGAATTCGCGAGGTGGAGGGGAAGCGCTTCAGATCTTCCACCGAATATTTCATCGGCTTGTCCACCATGCCGTGAATGATCAGGCGATGTTGTGCCGGATCTATGGTGGGAATGCCGTTGTGATGGCGCTCGAAATGCAGGCCCGAGGGCGTGATGATGCCGACGCCCGCCTGCAAGGGCGTCAGGCTGGAGGTGCCGCCGAAAGACGCCAGCCGCGCCACTTTCTCGAAACTGGCGCGCTGGCCGTAATCGCTCTTGGCAATGCGGCCCGGCACGCTCCAGGGCGCATCGCCCGAAGCGTCTTGCGCAAACGCCTGCACCGGCACGATGGCGGCGGCGGCGGTGACCAGCCCGCTGCCGCGCAGAAAGGCGCGGCGGCTGGAGGTGCCCCTCTTTCCTTGCGGGAACATGCCGTCCTTGCAATCGCAATCGGTTTGCAGCGCGCGCTCGGCTTCGTCTTCGGTCACGGCCTCGCCGATGGCAGGATGGTCCATGGATGCACTCCCCTTGCTTCGCTCGGGCGTCGTAAAGCGCGCCGTTTCGAAGGGACATTAGACGATGCGCGCGCCGTCTTCACCCCCGCAATGCGCGAAGTTCCGGCACATGCCTAGGCCCACAAACAAAGGCTTTCGCGCGATTTCGTGATATCCGTTGGGAGATATCGCCTGTCAGCGATCCAGATAGTAGGTCAAGGTCACCACCACCCGCACCTTCTTGTCGATGGTGCTGGCCTGGGGCGGGACATAGCCGCCCTCGCCGCCCTGGCCTTGCGCGGCGCTGTCGCGCGAGCCGACCGAGAAGAAACCCTGATTGGCCGACTGGATCGAACCCACCCGGCTGTCGGCATCGTTGGCGAATTGCTGGGCGGCATCGCGCGCATTCTTGGTGGCGTCGCGCAGCATCGCGGCCTTGATGTCGTTCAGCTTGGTGAACTGGAAATCGGCATTGTTGGCGGTGAGCACGATGCCCTGGCGGATCAGGTCGTTGAGCGCGCGCTGGGTGCTCTCCACCCGCTCCACCGCATTGGAGCGGACCGAGATGGTGTTGCGCAGGATATAGCGCTTGTCCGGCGTGATATTGTTGGTGCGATACTGGTTGGCGAGCAGGTCTTCCAGCTGCACGCTGCCGGGCTTGATCTCGGCCCTGGGAAAACCCTTCTGCACCAGGAAATCGGTCAGCGTCTTTTCATTCTCGCTGGAGCGGGCATAGAGCTGGGCCAGATCGCCGCCCGTGAGCGCATAGCTGAACTGCCACAGCGCCAGGTCGGCCTTCACGTCGCGCTCGGAAAAGCCCTTCACCGTCACGGTGTTGGAGGCGGCGCGGCCCTTGTAGAGCGTGTCGCTGACGAAATAGCCCGCGACGGAGAGGCCGATGGCGACCAGAAGCCCCAGCACGGCGGCGGCAGGCAGGCGATTCTTCTCTTCCATGGAGAGTCCCATCTTCGACGGACTCATGCTGGCCGGAAATTGCGGCGGCTTCGCGTCGATGGAATGACTTTGAAGCTTATCTTTGCGCCTTCACGTCCGCGACGCTGACCTTGTCCTTATACTTGTTGCCGAAATTGGTGCGGATGTAGTTGACCACATCGGCGACCTGCTGATCGTTCAGCAGATTGCCGAAGGACGGCATCGCCTTCTGGCCATGCGTCACCACCGCCACCGGATAGCCCGCCACTTCCAGCTTGGCGTTCTTGGCCAGCGCCGGATACATGCCCGCGCCCACCGCGCCCTGCGCGTTCGGCATATGGCAACCCTGGCAGACATTGGTGAAGATCGCCTGCCCGCCCTGAAAGCTGTAAGGCCCGCTGCCGCGATTCATCGCCCCCGCACCCATGTCCTGCGCGCCATCGGCAAGGACCGCGGACGAAACGCACAATCCCAGAACCACTGCCCCGGCAATCAAACCGAATTTCATGTC
>CAYWWT010000353.1:0-2203 GCA_964461855.1 uncultured Rhizobium sp.
TGCACCGGGCGATTCCAGCAGCCCCAGCGAGATCGCTTCAGTCACCACCGCGATCAGAAGCGCACCCTTGGCATGCGCCGCCTCGGCAATAGGGCGAAGGTTGCGGATCAACCCGAACACATCCGGGCTTTGCACCACCACGCAAGCGGTGTCGCTGTCGATCAGCGCCGCGATGTCTTCCGCCTTGCCGGGCGTCACCGGCGCGCGCGTGACGACACCGGACAGATTAGCCACCGTCTCCACCGTCTCGGCGTAATGGGGATGGAGCCCGCCGGACAGGATCGCCTTGGGCCGCCGCGTCAGGCGCTGCGCCATCAGCACCGCTTCGGCGGTCGCGGTCGAGCCGTCATAGAGCGAAGCATTCGCCACCTCCATCCCCGTCAGGAGTGCGACCTGGGTCTGGAATTCAAACAGAACCTGCAAGGTGCCTTGCGCGATTTCCGGCTGATAGGGCGTATAGGCCGTCAGGAATTCAGATCGCTGGATCAGATGATCCACCGCGCTTGGGACATGATGCTTGTAAGCGCCCGCGCCGCAGAAAGACGGCACCGATCCCGCCGCCACATTGCGCGCCGCCAGCCGCGACAAAATCCGTTCGACTTCGATTTCCCCTTTCGTCTCCGAAAGATCGAAAGCCGAAACCGGCACCACGGCTTCACGCGGCACGTCACGGAACAGAGCATCAATGTCGGGCGCGCCGATCTTGGCCAGCATGGCGCGGCGATCATCGGGCGTGAGCGGCAGGTAACGCATTCTCTTAGAGACCTTTCACGAATTCCTGATAGGCGGCGGCATCCATCAGCTTGGCGAACTCTGCCTTGTCGGCGAGTTTCAATTTGAAGAACCAGCCTGCGCCTTCGGGATCTTCATTCACTTTGGCGGGCTCGGCTTCGAGCGCGCTGTTCGCCGCGGTGACTTCGCCGCCCACGGGGGCATAGACTTCGCTCGCCGCTTTGACGCTTTCCACCACGGCGGCTTCGCCGCCGGCGCCAACCTTGCGGCCCGCCTGGGGCAATTCCACGAACACGACATCGCCCAGCTGCTCCGCCGCATGGCGGGTAATGCCGATCGTGGCCTCGTCGCCTTCGAGCCGCACCCATTCATGCTGATCAGTGAAACGCACTTCACTCATGACCCAACTCCTTTTTATTTCTTGGCCCGCTTGTAGCGGTTCGGAACAAACGGCATCGCCACCACTTCGGCGCCCAGCGCTTTGCCGCGCACCATAAGATCAAGCTTGGTGCCATTGGCGGCGAAAGCATTTTCCACATAGCCCATCGCCAGCGGCGCATTCAGGCTGGGCCCGAAGCCGCCGGACGTGACCCGCCCGATGACGCGGCCTGTCTTGTCGGCGATTTCGGTGCCTTCGCGCGCCGGCGCCCGGCCCTCGGGCCGTAACCCCACGCGCTTCTTGCCCGCGCCCTCCGCCAGATGGCGCGAAATGCGATCCGCACCCGGATAGTCGCGCGCTTCCTTGCGGCGCTTGCCCAGTGACCAGACCAGATTGGCTTCCACCGGATCGGTGCTTTCGTCCATGTCATGGCCGTAAAGGCAAAGCCCCGCTTCCAGCCGGAGGCTGTCGCGCGCGCCCAGGCCGATCGGCAGCACTTCCGGTTCGGCCAGAAGCGCGCGGGCGACACGCTCGGCATCCTTGCCGTCGATGGAAATCTCGAACCCGTCCTCGCCGGTGTAGCCGGTGCGGCTGACAATGGCGGGAACGCCCGCGACATCGATCCGCCGCGCCTGCATGAATGTCATCTGCGAGACGCCCGGCGCGTGGCGTTCCAGCGCATCGGCAGCGAGCGGTCCCTGCAACGCCAGAAGCGCGCGCTCCGGCGCCGGTTTCAGATCGGCCTGTCCGCGCAGCCTTTCGCCGATATAGGCGAAGTCCGCGTCCTTCATCGCCGCATTGACCACCAGATAGAGCGCCGCCTCGCCGGCAAGCCGCGTGGTCATGAAATCGTCTTTGATCCCGCCCTGGTCGTTCAGCAGCAGGCCATACCGCTGCGTGCCTTCCGCGATGCCTTGAATGTCGGCCGGCGTAACCTGCTCCAGTGCGCGCGCGGGATCCGCGCCGCTCAAGAATGCCTGGCCCATATGCGAGACATCGAACAGGCCCGCCTTCTCGCGGGTGTGCAGATGTTCTTTGAGGACGCCGGCGGGATACTGCACCGGCATGGCATAGCCTGCGAACGGCACCATC
>CAYWWT010000354.1:0-2199 GCA_964461855.1 uncultured Rhizobium sp.
TAAATCTCGCCCCCCGCAATGCGGATACGGTCTTGGTTCCCTCGTTTGCTTTTATTGTCTGGCATCACTGCCTCCCTCTTTTCCACCCCATCATCAGGGTGTTCCACGATGATGCGCCCGCGCCCTGAATTTCGTCTACCCCGCGCTCCTGCCGAGACACCATGACCGAAACATCTCGCAAGATGGGCCGCCCCAGCTCGTATTCCACAGAAGCGGCAATCGCGATCTGCGAAGAACTCCCATACGCCGATGGCGGACTGGAGGAGGTCTGCGACAAACCCGATATGCCGGGGGTGCGGACTGTTTACCGGTGGTTGGCCGACCCGGCGAACATTGAGTTCCGACAGATGTACGCGCGTGCGCGCGAGATGACCGGCGAGGTTCAGGCCCAGAGGGCGCTACGGGATGCGCTGGTCGCAGGCGATGCCCAGCTTGGGCGCCTGAAGTTCGATGCCCGCAAATGGACGGCGGCCAAGCTCGCCCCCCGCAAATACGGCGACAAGGTTGCCCTGACCGGGGCCGACGGCGGCGCGATCAGAACCGTGGACGAGACCGCACTTGCAAAGCTCAGTGATGCAGAACTCGAACAGCTCACCGCTATCCGGGCTAAACTTGCCGACGCTGACCCAGCTTCAGGCGGAGAAGGCTAGGCGGGAGCGGGATCGGCATCTTGAGCATGTCCGCAAGAATTCCGATCTGGTGCGGGTGCGGTGCCAATCGCTGCATGGGTTCATTCGTGAGGCGTGGTCCATCTTGGAGCCTGCCTCCGTGTTTCTGGATGGCTGGCACATCCGGGCAATCTGCCTGCACCTTGAGGCCATAACCAACGGCGAATTCCTTGCGATGGGCCGGGACAACCGACTGCTTATCAATGTGCCGCCTGGCACGATGAAATCCCTGATCGTGAGTGTGTTCTGGCCAGCATGGGAATGGGGGCCGCGCGGGCTTCCCTCCATGCGGTACCTCACGGCCTCGTACAATGAGGGTTACGCCAAGCGCGACGCGCGTAAGATGCGCGATCTGGTGACCTCGGAATGGTATCAGGCGCTTTGGCCCATCGAATTGATCCGGGCGGGCGAAACCTCCTTTGAAACCAAGGACCGGGGCGGGCGCGAGGCCAAGCCGTTTGTCTCACTCACCGGTGGCCGCGGGGATCGGGT
This sequence comes from uncultured Rhizobium sp., assembly GCA_964461855.1. Classification (GTDB taxonomy): domain Bacteria; phylum Pseudomonadota; class Alphaproteobacteria; order Micropepsales; family Micropepsaceae; genus Rhizomicrobium. The sequence goes on from CAYWWT010000354.1 coordinate 1,161, forward strand.
CATTATCGACGATCCGCACTCGACTGAGACCGCGGAATCCGAGAGCGAACGCGACACGACCACCCGGATTTTTCGGGAGTCGATCACCTCCCGCCTCAATGACCCGGTGAAATCCGCGATCATCGTGGTGATGCAGCGGCTCCACGAAAAGGATGTGTCGGGCCAGATCCTCGCACTCAAGCTGGGCTACACCCATTTGATGCTGCCCATGGAGTTCGAGCCGGAACGCAAATGCGTTACCCCGCTGTTTGAAGACCCGCGCACCGCAGACGGCGAACTGCTGTTCCCTGAGCGGTTCCCCCGAGCCACGGTGGACCGCGATAAAGCGACGATGGGCGGCTATGCCGTCGCCGGTCAGTTCCAGCAGCGACCGGCACCGCGCGAGGGTGGTCTGTTCAAACGTGGCTGGTTCAAGATCATTGATGACGAGCCCGCCGGGATCACATCGCGACTTCGCCGTTGGGATTTGGCGGCAACGCTCCCGGCCAAAGGCAAAGAGCCGGACTGGACTGCTGGCGTGCTGATGGGCGTGACCGACGACAAGCGATTTGTTGTGCTCGATGTGAAGCGCACCCGAGACGTGGGGCACGTGATCCGCTCCATGATCGAGACCACGGCGGAACAAGACGGGCAGGGCGTGCGCATCCGCATCCCGCAAGACCCCGGCCAAGCCGGAAAAGATCAGGCCCAGATCATCATCAATTCACTGACGGGCTTTGCGGTGCAGGCCGAGCGCGAGACAGGCTCGAAAGAGACCCGCGCGGAATCCTTTGCCATCCAAGCCGAGGCCGGGAACGTGCTTCTGCTGCGCGGCGCATGGAACGAAGCCTTCATCGACGAACTCTCGAATTTCCCCGCTGGCCAATTTGACGATCAGGTCGATGCCGCGGCTGGCGCTTTCAATGCTTTGGCCGTCAAGCCTGCCCGGCAACCGAGGATACGGACGCTCTGATGGCGAATATTTTCTCCCGGCTCTTTGAGCGTAAGGCCAGCCAGGTCGGGCCTATGATGGTTCGGACCATGGTTGGGCAGGGCCAAT
>CAYWWT010000355.1:0-2188 GCA_964461855.1 uncultured Rhizobium sp.
CCCACGCCAGATACGGCGCGAACAGAAGGCCCGCGATCCGGTCCTTCCGCCAGAACAGGATCAGGGTGAGGAGGATGGCCAGCCACAGGAGAGCCATCTCCGCCAGCGCCACCAGAAGCAGATGCGCGCCGAAGAACAGCGGCGTCCACAGCCAGTTCAGCGCCAGCTGCGCCCCCCACAGGCCAAGCTCGGGGGATTTGAGGCCCGTGATGCGCCACACCCGCCAGGCGGCGATGGCCATCACGACATAAAGCGTCGTCCAGACCGGGGCGAACAGCCAGTTGGGCGGACTGAACGCCGGCTTCGCCAGCGCGGCATACCAGGTGGGGATGTTCGGCTCGGTGAAGAAATTGCCCGACACGCCCACCAGCAGGGCCAGGATGATGAAGCCCGTCAGGGGGCGATAGCGGCTGGGGCCTTCATGGCTGCGGTCAAGAAACATGGGTCACCATGGATTGTTCTCCCGTTACGGAACGCGCGGCTGCGCGGCGTGATCGGCCAGCACCAGGGCGATGGCGGCGGTCAGTTTCTTGGCATAGCCGATATCGAGGAATTCGTTGGGGCCATGGGCGTTGGAGTGCGGCCCCAGGACGCCGGTGATGACGAACTGGGTCTCAGGATAGCGCCGCCCCAGCATCCCCATGAAAGGGATCGAGCCGCCTTCGCCCTGGAAGGCGGTGGCTTTGCCGAACGCGGCGTTGGAGGCCTTGTCCAGCGCGGCGGCCAGCCACGGCGCCAGCGTGGGCGCGTTCCAACCATTCTCGCCGCGCGGCGCGTCGAACGCGACCTGCGCGCCATAGGGCGGCTCGGCTTCCAGGATGTGCTTCACCGCCTGGCGCGCGGCTTCGGCATCGCCGGATGGCGGCACGCGCATGGAAAGCTTCAGCGTGGTGAAAGGCAAAAGGACGTTGCCGCCATTTTCCGGCGCCGGATAGCCGTCGATGGCGGTGATCGCCAGTTGCGCTTTCCAGGTCTTCTGCAGGATGGCATCTTCATTGCTGGCCGCCATCGCTTTCGTGCCGCCCGCGAAGGGCAGTTCGGTGATGACGGTGTCGCCCAGGATCGCCGCCGCCGCTTTTGCCTGCATGATGCGGTCGGCTGGAATGGCGACTTGCAATTCCGGTACGGTGATCTCGCCGGTCCCGGCGTCTTCGATCCGTGACAGCAATTGCCGCGCGATGCGGAAGCTGGACGGGACGATGCCGCTGGCCGCGCCGGAATGCACGCCCTCGGTCAGCACGCGCACCGTCAGGGTGCCGATCACCATGCCGCGCAACGAAGTGGTGAGCCACAATTGTTCGTAATTGCCGCAGCCCGAATCCAGGCAAACGACAAGATCGGGCGTGCCGATGCGATCCGCCAGGTGCACGATATAGGCGGACAGGTCGGGCGAGCCGGATTCTTCCGACGCTTCGATAATGATGACGGTGCGGGCATGGGCGATGCCCTGCGCTTTCAGCGCCAGCAGCGCCGACAGGGCGGCGAACAGGGCATAACCGTCATCGGCGCCGCCGCGGCCATAGAGGCGGCCATCCTTGATGACGGGCTCCCATGGCCCAGTCGTCCAACCCTTCATCTCGGGCTGCTTGTCGAGATGACCATACATCAGCACGCTGCCGGGCGCGGTCCCAGGCACCTCAATAAAAATGAGCGGTGTGCGGCCCGCAAGCCGCGCCACTTCCAGAGTAGCGCCGGGAAGTGCTTTCAGTTTCTCGCGCGCCCAGTCCGCGAACAATTCCACCGCCGCGTCCATATGGCCGTGTTCCTGCCACTTGGGATCGAAGGCCGGGCTCTTGTTGGGAATGCGGATATAGCGTTCCAGCGTGGGAACGATCTCGGTGTCCCACAACGTATTGATGAAACCCGACGCTTTGCTGCTGTCCATTTAAATCTCAGTGTCATGGCCCGCAGTCGCGGGCCATGACAATAAAGGGCGAGCGCGGCGCGCGCTACCGGTTGATATCATACGCCGCGACCATGGCGGCGTTGTAGATCTCGCTCATCTTGGCGCCCAGCGGCGCGATCTGCACCGGTTTCTCCAGCCCCACCAGCAACGGCCCCATGACGGATGCCTGGCCCATCTGCTGCAACAACCGGGTGGAGATCGAGGCGGAATGGATCGCCGGCATGATCAGGACATTGGCGGTGTCGGTGATGCGGGCGAAGGGATAGAGCGCCAGCTTCTCGC
>CAYWWT010000356.1:0-2157 GCA_964461855.1 uncultured Rhizobium sp.
GCTAACCTTCGCCCGGTTTTGCGAGGTACCCATGACCGGACAGACGATTTCCATAAACGGCAAGGACGGCAGCTTTAGCGGCTATCTCGCGGCGCCGGGCAGCGGGCGCGGCCCCGGCCTGGTCGTCATCCAGGAAATCTTCGGGGTCAATCCGGTGATGCGCGACATCGCCGACGGGATGGCGTCGCGCGGCTATTACGCCCTGGTGCCCGACCTGTTCTGGCGGCTGGAGCCGGGCGTTTCGCTCAGCGACAAATCCGACGCGGATCGCGCCAAGGCCTTCGACCTTTTGGGGCGTTTCGATATCGACAAAGGAGTCGCGGATATCCAGTCCACCATCGACCATCTGCGTGCGCTTCCCGGCTGCACCGGCAAGGTCGGCGCGCTGGGGTACTGCCTGGGCGGGCAGCTGGCCTATCTCACCGCCGCGCGGACCAATTCCGACGCCTCGGTGGGTTATTACGGGATCAATATCCAGAACCGGCTGGACGAGGCGGACAAGATCAAGACCCCGCTGATGCTGCACATCGCCGAGAAGGACGAATATGTTCCGCCGGATGCGCAGGCCCAGATCGAGGCCCGGCTGAAAGACAATCCCCAAGTCACGCTCTATCGCTATCCGCAGATGAATCACGCCTTCGCGCGCGTGGCCGGGCCGCATTACGACAAGGCCAATGCGGATTTCGCCAATATCCGCAGCGCCACCTTCTTCCGCCAGAATCTCAGCTAGGAATAAGATAGATCATGACCCTCACCCGGCCACTCGGTCGCGGCTCACCCTTCGACAAGCTCAGGGTGAGGCTATAAAATTTCCCTCATGCTGAGCCTGTCGAGGCATGAGACCTCACGAATATCGAACTTCAGGGAACAGAAAAGATGATCAAAGCCATCCGTTTCGAAAGAGCCGGCGGACCCGAGGTTCTGGAATATAAGGATTACGACCTGCCCGCGCCGGCCGCCGGCCAGGTGCGGATCAGGCACACCGCCATCGGCGTGAACTTCATCGATATCTATCATCGCGGCGGCCTCTACCCGCTGCCGATGCCGTCGGGCCTGGGCTCGGAAGCGGCGGGCGTGGTCGAAGCGCTGGGCGCGGGCGTGACGGGCTTCAAAGTCGGCGAACGCGTCGGCTATTGCTCGGGCGCCATCGGCTCCTACGCCGAAGCCAACAATGTCGCCGCCGAGAAAGTGGTGAAGCTGCCCGATGGCGTCAGCGACGAAGTCGCCGCCGCCTCCATGCTCAAAGGCATGACCGCGCAATATCTGCTGCGCCGGATCCATCCGGTGAAAGCGGGCGAGACCATCGTGTTTCATTCTTCCGCCGGCGGCGTCGGCCAGATCGCCTGCCAATGGGCCAAGCATCTGGGCGCCACCGTGATCGGCAGCACCACCTCGCCGGACAAAGTTCAACTGGCCAAGGACAATGGCTGCGACTATGTGCTGGATACGAAAGAGCCCGGCTGGGAAAAGAAAGTCCGCGAAATCACGGGCGGCCGGGGCGTGCCGGTGGTTTATGACTCCATCGGCAAGGACACGTTCGAAGCCTCGCTCGATTGTCTGCAAGTGCGCGGATTGATGGTGAGCTACGGCAATTCTTCGGGCCCGGTGACGCCGTTCCCGCTGGGAATTCTCGCGACCAAGGGCTCCTTGATGCTGACCCGACCGACCCTGGCCCATTTCACCCGCACCGCGCAGGAAATGCAGGAAACCGCCGACGATCTCTTCGCGGTGATCAAGTCCGGCGCGGTCAAAGTCGCGATCAATCAGCGCGTGCCGCTGAAAGACGCCGCAAAGGCACAGGAAGCACTGGCGGCGAAGAAGACCATCGGGGCGACGGTTCTGATCCCCTGAGAGTTTCAGTCACGACGAATAACAAAAAAGCCGGGACTCGCGTCCCGGCTTTCTGTTTTTAAAGCAGTAAAATCAGGTATTCATGCTCTCAAAGAAGTCGGCGTTGTTTTTCGCGGAACGCAGCTTATCCAACAAGAACTCGATCGCATCGACCGTGCCCATCGGCGCCAGGATGCGGCGCAGAACGTAAGTTTTGGCCAAGGTGCCTTTCTCGACCAGGAGCTCGTCCTTGCGGGTGCCCGACCGCATGATGTCGATGGCGGGGAAGACGCGCTTGTCGGCGACCTTGCGGTCCAGGATGATTTC
>CAYWWT010000357.1:0-2129 GCA_964461855.1 uncultured Rhizobium sp.
ATGGTTTTGCCTTTCACGCCGCCGAAAGCGGTTTCGATCTTCTTGGCCATTTCGACTTTGCGCGCATCATTGACAGCGACGACGGCCTCGACGATCTGAGACGGTGCGCCCATCTCGCGGGCGGTCCGGACCAACGCCAACGTATCTTTGGGAAAGCAGGAACCGCCGAAGCCGGGCCCGGCATGCAGGAATTTTCCACCGATGCGGCCATCCAGACCAATGCCGCGCGCCACGTCCTGGACGTCACCGCCGACCTTCTCGCAGAGTGTCGCCATCTCGTTGATGAAGGTGATCTTGGTGGCGAGAAAGGCGTTGGCGGCATATTTGATCAGCTCGCTGGTCTCGCGGCTGGTGAAAACGATGGGGGTTTCGCTGATATAGAGCGGCCGGTAGATTTCCCGCATCACATCGCGGGCGCGCTCGGTATCGCAGCCAACGACCACGCGGTCCGGGCGGCGGAAGTCCTCGATCGCCGAACCCTCGCGCAGGAATTCCGGGTTCGATGCCATGTCGAATTCCGCTTTGGGGTTCGTCTTGCGGATAATGTCTTCGACCTTGCGGCTGGTGCCCACGGGCACGGTGGATTTGGTGACCACGACCGCATAGTTCGTCAACGCGGCCGCAATCTCTTCCGCCGCGGCGAAGACATAGGTCAGATCGGCATGGCCATCGCCGCGCCGGCTTGGGGTGCCCACGGCGATGAAGACTGCGCCCGCGCCCTTCACGGCGGCGGCGATATCGGTTTCGAAGGAGAGGCGGCCCGCCTTGACGTTGGCGGCGACCACTTCATCCAGGCCCGGCTCGTAGATCGGAATGCCGCCGGCCCTCAGGCTGGCGACCTTGGCGGCATCCTTGTCCACACAGACGACCTGATGGCCGAATTCGGACAGACAGGCCCCGGAAACCAGGCCGACATAGCCCGTACCAATCATCGCGATGCGCATTGAATTCCCTCGTAAAGCGTGCCTCTTCTGGCCGGAAAAGCGTTAATTTTCAAGGCGCAAGCGGCCTAGGGCCGGTAGCAACCCGCCGATAAGGTTATCGTATAGGCGTCGTTAACCAAGATGCGGTGAAACTCGGCCTGTCCAAACAGGAATTTCTCATGTCATCTCGCGCCACCAATGCCCGGAATTCCGCTGTCCGGGAGGAGGCCCATACTGCCAGCGTGTCGCCGATCACGCCGGCTCTGCGCGATTTTTCCCAACCCTGGCTCGACCTGAATGATCGCTCGGTGCTGGTCACCGGCGGTACCGGGTCCTTCGGCAAGCATTTCCTCAAAACGGTGATCGCCCAATACAAGCCGCGCCGTCTGATCATCTTCAGCCGCGACGAGCTCAAACAGTTCGAGATGGCGCAGGATTTTCCGCCCGAGAAATATCCCTTCATCCGCTATTTCATCGGTGATGTGCGCGACCGCGACCGGCTCGACCTGGCTTTGCGCGATGTCGACTATGTGGTGCACGCCGCCGCCATGAAGCAGGTGCCGACCGCGGAGTACAACCCTTTCGAATGCATTCGCACCAATGTCTTTGGCGCTGAAAATGTCGTGACGGCCTGCCTGCGCCGCGGCGTCAAGCGGGTGGTGGCTCTGTCTACCGACAAGGCAGCCAATCCGGTCAATCTTTATGGCGCATCAAAGCTCGCCTCCGACAAGATTTTCGTTGCCGCCAACAATCTGGCGGGCGCGGATGGCACGCGCTTTTCCGTGGTGCGCTATGGCAATGTCTTCGGCTCACGCGGTTCGGTGGTGCCATTCTTTCAGAAACTGGCAGACCAGGGCGCCGAAAGCCTTCCCATTACCGACACGCGCATGACCCGTTTCTGGATCACGCTTACACAGGGCGTTAATTTCGTGCTCTCCAGCATGGAGATGATGCGGGGCGGCGAGATCTATGTTCCGAAGATTCCATCGACCACGATTCCGCAGCTCGCCTCGCTGGTCAGCCCGAACCTCAAGCAGCATGTGATCGGCATCCGACCCGGCGAAAAGCTGCACGAGACCATGATCCCCGTCGACGACGCGCATGCGACGGTGGAGCTGGATGACCGTTACGTGATCCTCCAGAGCTTCGCCAGTGACGCCCGCGACGCGTATCTTCGCCGGGGCGGCCGGGCGGTGCCGGAAGGAT
>CAYWWT010000358.1:0-2121 GCA_964461855.1 uncultured Rhizobium sp.
TGCCCCAGGCAAACCTGCGGGCGTGAAGAAAGCACAGGCTACTGACAATACCATGTTGATGGTGTTGGGTTTGGGTGTCGTTGCGGGCGGTATTGCCTTGGTGGCGTCGGGTGGCGGCAGCGACAATGTCGTGACCGCGACCACAACCACCACCACCACGACGGGCACGAACCCGTAACGGCCCGAATTTATTTGAGATTAGAATAAGGGGGCCTTTGAGCTCCCTTATTTTTTAGCCCGGTGGACGCAGAATTTCCGTATCGACCACGTCTCCTTGCGGTCCGATCTGCTGGCGACTGCGCCAACACAGACCGGTCTCGGGATCGATCCAATAGCTGTTCGTGAATGACTGTTTGGGATTGGTGCTCGAGCAGACTTCGTCGACCCGGAAGGTTGCGATACCGCGTCCCAGGATGGTCACAGTCTGTGTGCCCTTGTGAGACAAGGTGCAATTCAGCGCCACGTCATAAGCGGGCAGTGACGGGAAGTTCTGGAGTCGGATGTAGCGCAAATCGCCATTAAGCGCCGCGGCAATCTCGGGAAGCTTGTCGCCGACCTTTGACGCCATTCCAGAAATATCGTGTTCCAGCCCTACGGTGCGCGCGATGCGGCCATCGCGCGTGACGATCACGACATGAGCGGCAGAGGTCCAAAGCTGCTCGCCATTGGCATCGGTCGCCAGAACCACGAGTTGTTCATTTCCGCCATTCAGCCGATAGCCCATGCTGGCGTAAGGGATCGCAGCCGCCTGATCTTTGGTGATGCGGCCATCGCCGAAACTGGCCGCGACGCTGTCCCGCAAAACCTGGTAATATTGGGAATAGCCGGAAGTACCTGATGAACTGCAGGCGCCCACCAAGAGCAAGGCGGCCAGGGCGAATATCCGCCTCACGCAGCCCCCTTAGAGCGAAATCGTCTTCAGGATGGAATGGAGCGAAGGCGCAATGTCGGGCCGTGAAAGACCGACCGCAATGTTGGCGTGCAGAAATCCGACCTTGTCGCCGCAATCGAAGCGCGCGCAGTCGGTTTTGACCGCGTGGAAGGGCATGCGGCCGATCATCTTGGCCATGGAATCGGTCAGCTGGATCTCATTGCCGGCGCCTCGCTCCTGGCGGTCCAGTTCGCCGAAGATCTCCGGCTGCAGGATATAGCGGCCGATGATGCAAAGATTGGAAGGCGCCTTGGCGGGATCGGGCTTTTCCACCACCCCTTTCACTTCGGTGGCATTCCCCCGGACGGTACCCGGATCGACCACGCCATAGCGTTTGGTTTCTTCGCGGGATTTTTCCTCCGCGGCCACGATGATGCCGCCGCCGACGCGATCATAAGCAGCGATCATCTGGGAAAGAGCGCCGGGGGTCCCCACCATCAGATCATCCGGAAGGAGAACCGCGAAAGGTTCGTTGCCCACGAAATGCCGGGCGCACCACACCGCATGGCCCAGGCCCAGCGGCTGCTGCTGGCGAATGAAGCCCACGGACCCCGTCAGGGGCAGCGACTCGAGAAGACTGTCGAGTTCGGCGGTTTTCTCTCGCGCCTCCAGGAGGGATTCCAGTTCATAGGCATGGTCGAAATGATCTTCGATGACGTGCTTGCCGCGCCCTGTAATGAAAACAAATTGCTCGATCCCTGCCTCGCGCGCTTCTTCGACCGCATACTGGATCACCGGCTTGTCCACGACCGGCAGCATTTCCTTCGGCACGGCTTTGGTGGCGGGGAGAAAACGCGTGCCCATGCCGGCGACAGGAAAAACAGCTTTGCGGACCGGCTTGGTGACAGACATTTTTGCGCTTTCTGAAGGGCCCTGCTTCATGGCATGCGGGTGTCATTAATGTCCAGTTTCCGGGGGCTTAGGAGAGAAGATTACCCAGGGATAACTTATTAGCATTCCGCAACGAAACAGGTTTTCGCCCCTGGCCAAATTCCCTATGGTGCCGGCGCTCGAGGGAACTGTTTGATGAAAATCAGAAATTGGGCGGGGCAGTGTTGCTTGGCCCTCGCAATCCTGCTGTGCGGTACCGTGCGTTCGTTCGCATCTCCCTGGGCCGAAGTCGGCGACAACCAGCTGCGCGGCGATATCGAGATCCTGGCAACAGCCGGTGTCCTGGATGATGTCACCAC
>CAYWWT010000359.1:0-2105 GCA_964461855.1 uncultured Rhizobium sp.
AGGCTGGCGGCAACCGCTGCCCCGCTGCCGGCACTCGAGCCGCAGGTGCTGCGGTCCAGCACATAAGGATTGTGCGTCCGGCCGCCGATCCCCGACCAGCCGCTGATGGAATGCGTCGAACGGATATTGGCCCATGCGCTGAGATTGGTCTTTCCCAGAATGATCGCGCCCGCGGCCCGCAGGCGCGCCACGACAGGCGCGTCGCGATGGGTGACATTGCCCGCCAGCGCCAGCGAGCCCGCCGTGGTCGGCATGGGGTCGAGGGTTTCGATATTGTCTTTCACCAGGATCGGAATGCCATGCAGCGGACCGCGCACATGACCTGCCTTGCGCTCGGCATCCAAGGCCCGGGCCTGCGCGATGGCGTCGGGATTGAGCGCAATGACACTGTGAAGCTTGGGATCGATGGCCGCGATGCGCGCGCGATAGGCCTCGACCAGGCCGGTAGCGTCCACGCGGCCGGCCGTCATATCGGCCTGAAGCGTGGCGATATCCTTCTCCACCACGTCGTAGGACGCCGCCAGGGCCGGCGTGGCCAGGCCCGTTGCGACACAGGCCAGAATTATGCTGCGCATCCCCTGCTCCCCCGCCGGAAAGGCGCATGATAGCGTCAGAGCTGCTTCTGCAGGAATACCAGAGTAAGCCAGCGGTCGAATTTGCGCCCGATCTCGGGCAGCCGCCCGGTCTCTTCGAACCCGAAGGCCTTGTGAAGCGCGATGCTGAGGCTGTTGTCGCTATCGATCCCGCCGATCAGGACATGCAGTCCCTGGGCACGGGCGCGGTCGATCAACGCTGCCAGCAAGGCCTTGCCGATACCGCGGCCGCGCGCATCCTCACGGACATAGATCGAATGTTCGGCGCTCAATCGATAGCCCGAAGGCACCCGAAACGGGCCATAGCTGGCATAACCGGCAAGACCCGATGCGTCGCGCGCCGCCAGCACAACATAGTCCCGACGGCGTTGCGAAAACCAGGCCGCCATCTCGGCGTCGGTCTTGGGATATTCGTGCCAGGAGGCCGTGCTGGTGGCGGCAGCGTGATTGAGAATGGCCGTGATGGCGGGAAGGTCCTCTTCCCTCGCATCCTCGATCCGGAAATCCGCAGCCATGAGGTTTTATAAAAGAAAAAGGGCAGCCTGCACTGCCCTTTTCGCGTCTTGGCACCGGCTTTCTTCCCCCACGCGGCGAAGTCGCTGGTGGGGGGAAGATGTCTGCTAGGCCGCTTGCGGCCGTGGCAGACAGATGGGGGTAAAAATCAATTCGACTGCCGGCGCAGGAAAGCCGGGATCTCGAACTGCTCGTCCATGCCATGATCCGGGAACAGGTCTTCGCCTGGCGGAGGGGCAAGCGGTGCCTGCTCCTGCACGACGGGACGTTGCATCGGCGTGGCGCTGGCGCGCGGACGCTCGGTGACGCGTGGCTCGGCCCGTATGTCGGAATCGCTTGCCTTCTTGCGCCCGAACAGGCTCCAACCGGCCTTTTTGGGTGTTGCCTGCTGGCGCGGTGCCAGGGGTTGCTCGTCGATGGGGCGATAATTTTCGGTGGCCGCATAACGGACAGCCGCCGCAGGCGCTTCATCGATGACGGGTATTTCCCGATGGACAGGCGCCGGTGCAGGCGCTTCGACGGGCGCCGCCGCGGGCGCATTCAGTTCGGCGGCCAGGCTTTCGACCTGGGCCTGGACCGGATTGACGGCCGGCTTGGCCGGCTCCAGCCGGAAAGCCTGGGACCGCGCCACGGTCTTCAGCACATGCACCTTCTCGGGCATTTTGAGCTGCTCGGCATCGATGCCGGTGGCGACCACCGACACGCGAATGCGGCCCTCCATCTCGTCCAGGATGGTGTTGCCGAAGATGATGTTGGCGTCGGCATCGACTTCGGCGCGAATGCGGTTGGCGGCCTGCTCGACTTCGAACAGCATCAGGTCCGGCCCACCGGTGATGTTGATCAGAACGCCCTTGGCGCCCTTCATGGTCACATCGTCCAGCAGGGGGTTGGAGATCGCCATGTCGGCGGCGCGGATCGCCCGGTCTTCGCCCTCGGCTTCGCCCGTGCCCATCATCGCCTTGCCCATCTCGGAGATCACCGACTTGATGTCGGCGAAAT
>CAYWWT010000360.1:0-2103 GCA_964461855.1 uncultured Rhizobium sp.
TGCAGGTGAAGGTCAGGTCGGTGGTTTTGCCGTCCTCGGACACATTCTGCACGATCATATCGACATTGACGCCGGCATCGGCCAGCGGACTGAAAATGGCGCTGGCGACACCCGGCTTGTCGGGCACCTTGTGCAGGGTGATCTTGGCTTCGTCGCGGCTATAGGCGATGCCGGTGACCGGTTTCTTTTCCACGATGTCTTCCTCGTCGCAAAGCAATGTGCCGCCCAGGTCAGGCGTGAAGGTTGAAAGCACCCGGGTCGGAACCCGGTGCAGCATGGCGATTTCCACCGAACGGGTCTGCAGAACCTTGGCGCCCAGCGACGCCATTTCCAGCATTTCCTCGAACGCGATTTTCTCCAACCTCCGCGCCTTGGGCACGATGCGCGGATCGGTGGTGTAAACGCCATCCACGTCGGTATAGATGTCGCAACGGTCCGCCTTGATGCCGGCGGCGACCGCCACCGCAGAAGTATCCGAACCGCCGCGGCCCAAGGTCGAAATCCGCTTGCCCGGCGCGATACCCTGAAAGCCCGCGACCACCGCCACCTCGCCCCGCGCCATGCGGTCGGACATCTCGCTCGCCGGCACGCCTTCGATCCGGGCGGCGCCATGCACAGCCGATGTTTCGATCGGCACCTGCCAGCCCAGCCAGGACCGGGCTTTGATGCCCATGGCGTTCAACGTGATGGCCAGAAGGCCGGAAGTGACCTGTTCGCCCGCCGCCACCACAACGTCATATTCGCGCTGGTCGGGAATGGCCTGGGTCAGGACATTGCTGCCAGGGTCGTGGCGGGCGGCTTCGTTGGTCCAGGCCACCAGCTTGTTGGTCTCTCCGGCCATGGCAGACACGACCACGGCGACCTGATTGCCGCGCTCGACCTCGCGCTTGACCAGGGTGGCGACATGGCGAATGCGGGGCAGATCGGCCACCGAAGTGCCCCCGAATTTCATCGCAATCTTCGCCATTTGTGCCCGGTTTGCCCCGCCCTTTGCGGCGGCCTACATAGACGGCACAGCCTTCCCGCTCAACCCTTGAAATGCCATGACCGATACCCCCTCCCTGGACGCCTCCATAGACCCTGCGGAAGTCGCCAAATTCTCCGCTTTGGCGGCGCAATGGTGGGATCCGAGCGGCAAATTCGCGCCGCTGCACAAATTCAATCCGGTGCGGCTGTCCTTCATCCGCCGGGAGGCCGCCGCCCGGTTCGGCCGTGACGCCCGCGCCCTCGCCCCATTCGAAGGTCTATCGTTGCTGGATATCGGCTGCGGCGGTGGACTTCTCAGCGAGCCGATGGCCCGGCTGGGCTTCGCGGTCACGGGCGCGGACGCATCGGAAAAGAATATCGGCACCGCCCGGGCTCATGCCGCCCAGTCCGGGGTGGCGGTGAACTATCGTGCGGCGACGGCCGAAGCCCTGGCCGAAGAAGGACTCGGTTTCGATATCGTGCTCAATATGGAAGTGGTCGAGCATGTCGCCGATGTCGGATCCTATCTTTCCGCCTGCGCCCGCCTGGTGAAACCCGGCGGCATCACCATCGTCGCCACCCTGAACAAGACGCTGAAGTCTTTGGCGCTCGCCAAAGTCGCGGCCGAATATGTGCTGGGTTGGATGCCGCCCGGCACCCATGACTGGAACCGCTTCATCGCGCCCGAACAGCTTCGACAAAAACTTCAAAAGTCCGGTTTGGACACATTGAAAACGCAGGGGGTTTCATTCGACGTCCTGACCTGGGACTGGCGCTTATCGTCCGATGTGGACATCAACTACATGATCGTCGCAACCAAACCCTAGGCGCTCTCGAACGTGCTGCGGGGCAGCCTCTACTGGGCGGCCGTGGATCATCGCGCAATTATTTCGCCGGGCTGACCTGGGTATAGACCACCCGCCAGGTGCCGCCGCGCTTGGCCCAGACATCCGCGAACATCAGCATCTCCGCGCTGTCCTTGCCGTGATCGATGGTGCGGTAGTTCACCTTGCCGCCCAGCACGGCACCGTCCGACCAGACGGTGTGGAGCGGCTGCTCGATGGTGAAGGGCATGAGTTTGACATTGGGATCGGTCGACGCTTTGACGAACTTCTTCTTGTCCAGCACCACGCCGCC
>CAYWWT010000361.1:0-2102 GCA_964461855.1 uncultured Rhizobium sp.
CGATCTTCTCGATGAAGCGGCCATCGCGGGGCGAACGCGAATCCGAGATCACGATATTGTAGTGCGGACGCTTTTTGGTGCCGGCGCGGGCCAGGCGGATACGCAGTGCCATGTCATTCTTCCTTGCAGTTAAACGGTTAAACTCAATCGGTCTTCAATCAGCGTTTCGGAAACATTCCGGGCGGCATTCCACCGGGCATCCCGCCACCCATGCCGGGCATCATCGGCATGCGGCCGCCTTTGCCCATCTTCTTCATCATGTCCGCCATCTGGCGATGCATCTTCAGGAGCTTGTTCACTTCGGAAACTTCCACGCCCGCGCCCGCGGCAATGCGCTTGCGGCGCGAGCCATTGATCACGTCCGGATCGGAGCGTTCGGTCTTGGTCATGGACTGGATGATGGCTTCCTGGCGGGTGAGGATCTTGTCGTCCAGCCCCGCCGCTTCCAGCTGGCCCTTGATCTTGCCCACGCCGGGCAACATGCCGAGCACGCCCTTCATGCCGCCCAGCTTCTTCATCTGCTTGAGCTGCGAAGCCAGGTCGTTCATGTCGAACTGACCCTTTTTCATTTTGGCGGCGATCTTCTCCGCCTCGGCCTTGTCCAAGGTCTCGGCGGCCTTCTCGACCAGCGAAACCACATCGCCCATGTCGAGGATGCGGTCGGCAACGCGCGAGGGATGGAAGGCCTCCAGCGCGTCCAGCTTTTCACCGGCGCCCAGGAATTTGATCGGCGCGCCCGTGACGCTGCGCATCGACAGCGCCGCGCCGCCGCGGGAATCGCCGTCGACGCGCGTCAGGATGATGCCCGACAGATGCAGACGATCGTTGAAGTTCTTGGCGATATTGACCGCGTCCTGGCCGGTCAGACTGTCGGCGACCAGCAAGGTCTCGTGCGGATTGGTGGCGGATTTGATGGCGGCGACTTCCGCCATCAACTGCTCGTCGATGGACTGGCGGCCGGCGGTGTCGAGAATGAGAACGTCATAGCCGCCAACCTTGGCCGACGCCAAAGCGCGCTTGGCGATGGCGACGGGGTCCTGGCCCGCGACGATGGGAAGCGTGGCAACACCCGCCTGCTCGCCCAACACGCGCAGCTGCTCCATCGCGGCGGGGCGATTGACGTCGAGCGACGCCATCAACACCCGCTTCTTTTCGCGGGTCTGCAGCATCAGGCCGAGCTTGGCCGAGGTCGTGGTCTTGCCCGAGCCCTGCAGGCCGACCATCAGGATCGGCGCGGGCGGGCTGCCCAGCGACAGGGCAGCGTTCTCCGCGCCCAAGGTCTCGACCAGAACGTCATGGACGATCTTGATGACTTGCTGGCCCGGGCTGACCGAACGGATGACATTCTCGCCGATGGCGCGGGGACGCACCTTCTCGATAAAGGTCTTCACCACCGGCAGCGCGACGTCGGCCTCGATCAGGGCCGTGCGCACTTCCCCCAGCGCGGCATCGACATCGGCTTCGCTGAGCGCGCCGCGCCCGCGAAGCTTGTCGAAGACGCCGCCAAGGCGGGATTGAAGCGATTCAAACATTCAAACCTCTTCCTCACCTGAGCTTGTCGAAGGTGAGGCCGCGAACTCGCTCTCATGCTTCGACAAGCTCAGCATGAGGCGCTGAAACTCCAAACGATTTCGCCCCAGGGGGCGCACTCTACGCTTGGTTGCGCCCCTTGCCTGAGCCGAAACCAAGTGGTTTCGCCCCAGGGGGCGCAACGCGCTGCCTGGGGGCGATCCCCCGCGCCAGGCGGGGGACCGGAAAGGCCTTTGGTCTTTCCGGAAACGGGCGGGTTTTAGGGTCTAAATACTCGAAAAGTCAAATTTCCAGGGCTTTCTAGGATTTCAGCCCCAGCTTCTCCGCCAGATAGACGAAACTGAGGCCCCACATCTCGGCGGCCTGCTTGTGGTCGGCGGCGGCGGAATGGCCGCCATCGGTATTCTCGAAGAACAGGACGTCATGGCCCTGCTCTTCCATCCGGGCCGCCATCTTGCGGGCATGGACCGGCGTCACCCGGTCGTCGCTGGTGGCGGTGACGAACAAGACCGGCGGATATTTCACGCCCTTCTTCACATTCTGGTACGGCGAATAGCGCTCGATATACGCAC
>CAYWWT010000362.1:0-2071 GCA_964461855.1 uncultured Rhizobium sp.
CATTATCTCGATCCGGCAGGCCCGGTGGTGCGCCAGCGCGGCGTCGGCCTGCGCGCGGCCCTGTCGAAAGCCTCGCGTCTCACCATTTCGGCCTGCGGCACCGCTTTTTACGCGGGCATGGTGGGGAAATACTGGTTCGAGAAGCTGGCAGGCCTGGCGGTCGAATCCGATGTCGCCTCCGAGCTGCGCTATCGCGATCCGATTTACCCGAAGGATGGCGCGGCGTTGTTCGTGTCGCAGTCAGGCGAGACCGCCGATACCCTGGCGGCCTTGCGTGATGCCAAGGCCAAAGGCCAGACCACCATAGCGGTGGTGAATGTCGCCGAAAGCTCCATCGCGCGCGAAGCCGATATTGTGCTGCCCACCTATGCGGGGCCGGAGATCGGCGTCGCTTCGACCAAGGCCTTTACCTGTCAGCTGGCGGCGCTCGCCGCGTTCGCCATCGCAGCCGGCAAGGCGCGCGGCAAGCTGAATGACGCCGACGAAAAAGCTCTTTGCGCCGCTTTGCTGGAAGCGCCGCGCCATATCGCCGAATTCCTCAAGCAGGAAGACACGGTGGCGGCGCTGGGCCAGGCCATCGCCAAGGCCACGGACGTGCTTTACATGGGCCGCGGCCAGAGCTTCCCGCTGGCGCTGGAAGGCGCGCTCAAGCTCAAGGAAATTTCCTACATCCATGCCGAAGGCTATGCCGCGGGTGAGATGAAGCATGGCCCCATTGCCCTGATCGACGAAAACGTGCCGATCATCGTGATCGCGCCGCATGACGCGCTCTATGAAAAGACCATCTCCAACATGCAGGAAGTGATGGCGCGGGGCGGCAAAGTGCTGCTGATCTCCGATGCGCGCGGTGTGGCCGAAGCGGGCCCCGTCTGGGCCTCTCTCACCGTGCCGGATGCCGATCCGTTCCTGGCGCCGATTCTGTATGCGATCCCGGTGCAGCTGCTGGCCTATTACGCCGCCATCGCCAAGGGGACCGACGTGGACCAACCGAGAAACCTCGCCAAATCCGTAACGGTGGAGTAACCGGAAATCCGGCTTGGCCGGTTCGCGGCGGCCCTCTATGGTCCCCGCCATGACAGACTTCACCCAATATAAGCGCGCCGCCGCCGCCAAGGCGCTGGACTATGTCGTTGACGGTATGAAGCTGGGACTGGGCTCCGGTTCGACCGCCGAACTCTTTGTCGAATTGCTGGCGCCGCGGGTCCGGGGCGGGCAGAAACTCCTTTGCGTGCCGACCTCCGAACGCACCGCGACCCTGGCCCGCAAGCTGGGACTGACCTTGTCCGGCCTGGACGATCTGGCGCCGCTCGATCTGACCGTGGACGGCGCCGACGAAGCCGACCGCAATCTCGACCTGATCAAGGGCGGCGGCGGCATGCTGCTGCGCGAGAAGATGGTGGCCGCATCTTCGCGCAAAATGATCGTGATCGCCGATGAATCCAAACTGGTGCCCCGGCTGGGAAAATTTCCCCTGCCGGTCGAGGTGGTGGAATTCGGCCATAAGGCGACCGCCGCGCGTCTCGCCGGGACCCTGGCCGCGCAAGGCTATCAGAATGCCGCGACGGTGCTGCGGCTGAAGGACGGGTCGCCCTTCAAGACCGACAGCGGCAACCTGATCTATGACTGCCATCTCGGCGCGATCCAGAGCGCCGAAAAACTCGGCAAGGCGATCCATGCCGTTCCCGGCGTGGTGGAGCATGGCCTGTTCGTGAACATGGCCTCCACCCTCCTGATCGCCGGTCCCGGCGAAATCGAAGTGATTGAACGGTAACAATGGTAAGCCTTGGTCGTGGCCTCCCTTCCCCGTGCGTGCGCAGCACGCTGATGGGGGAGGTGGTCGTAGCTGGTCCTCGGGCCAGCGAAGACCGGAGGGGGAAATAATGACCAAATTCGATTTTGATCTCTTCGTCATCGGCGGCGGCTCGGGCGGGGTGCGGGCGTCGCGCATGGCGGCCTTGAGCGGTGCCAAGGTGGCGCTGGCCGAGGAATACCGCATGGGCGGCACCTGCGTGATCCGGGGCTGCATTCCCAAAAAACTGATGGTCTATGCCAGTCAGTTTTCCGAGAATTT
>CAYWWT010000363.1:0-2057 GCA_964461855.1 uncultured Rhizobium sp.
GCATGCTGGCGGGGGAGATGCCCGTAGCAGCGCTTATTGCGCGCAGGCGTCAGCCGGCGCGCAAAAGCAAGCTGCGAAGACCGGAGGGGGTTAGGGTAAAAGCCCGATAACAGCGCGGCGGTTCTTGGCTTCCTTTACGTCATCATCGGTCTGGACCGCGAGATCGTTCTCACCCACGCCGGTTGCCTGGATGGCGGCGCGGCGCGCGCCCATGTCCACCAAGGCTTCGACCACGACATTGGCGCGATGCACCGACAGACTCTGGTTGTAGGCCGCGGAGCCGGAAGTGTCGGTGTGTCCCACCACCGTGATGCGCGACTGACCGCCGGTCCGTGCGGTGTTGATCACATTGGTGAGGACAGCCAGATCCTCGGCCGTGAGGGTCCAGGAATCGAAGTTGAAATAGACCGTGTAATCGGCGGGCGGGGGCGCAGCCACGGGCGCGGTGGTCACCGGTGCGGGCCGGGGCGGTGCGGGGCGGCCGGCATTTTCCAGCGCCATCAGCGAGGCGTTGAGCGCTGTGCGGCAGGCCTGCGCCTCGCTGATCAGATTGGCGGCGCGGCTATCCACTACCCAGCAATCGAAATCGGCCTGGGCCCGTGCGGCCTGATCGGGAAATCCATCCTTGCCCTGGGCGATGGCCCGCACCAGACGGGCGCGCAGACCTTGCGCTGTGGCATCGTTCGGGCTGGGCTCGGGCGCGGGCTCTTCACCGATGGCGGCGCGGTTGGCCTTGGCGCGGAACGCTTCCGCCACTGCTTCAGCCGGATTTTCGGGTCCGCTGTTGAAGACATTGATCAGGTCGCTGAAGAAGCCGCTGTCGTTTTCCAGGGATTGAGGCGCGGGCGCGGCGTCGGCCTGGAGGGCCAGATCGGTGTAATCGCGAAACAGGGCCTGGCTGAAGGGCGAGCCGGAGGCGATCACATCCTCGTTTCCGGCGCAGCCCGCCAGGACCAGGCCGGCACAGAACAGGGCGAGCGAGGCAACGCGGCGCGGGGTATGGAAACAGGATAAACGCATGGAATGGTCCCCAGGGCCGGTGGGCCGCTTCAACTCAGAATGGGACATATACCGCGCTCTTTCCTCGCCGTTAAGACATGCAGGCGTCAAAATAGGCCTTAATCCTTTCCGGGATGAACCGCCGGTAACACTCTGTTGACGACAACATCATAGAATCGCCCCGAGAATCCCCGGTCCGAAGGCGGACCCCCGTGGTTGGACGCCCATGATGACTGACAGCGAGGTTGCGTTCACCCAGGCTCCTGCCGAGCGCCGGCGCTTTCGCCGTGTGCGTGTCGATCTGCCGGGACGCTTGTTCACGCCCGCCGATGGCAAAGAAGCGCGCTGCCAGATTTGCGACTTGTCGCCGGGGGGCGCGGCCATCGCGTGCGAGATCATGCCCGAGCAGGGTACCCAGGTGGTGCTTTATGTCGATGGCTTCGGCCGTTTTGAAGGCCATGTCATGCGGCTGGACGATTCCAGCTTCGGTGTTCTCTTCGCCTGCACTGCGCTCAAGCGCGAGCGCACGGCCGAACAACTCACGCTTTTCCTGAACAAGGACCTGGTGGACGAATCCGCGCTGCGCCGTCACGAGCGCACCAACCAGAAGGGCTTTGCCAAATTCACGCGCGCCGACGGCCAGATCGTGCATTGCGAGGTCATGGACATTTCCGCCGGCGGCGTTTCGCTGAAGACCGAAATCCGTCCCGCGATCGGCGAGTTCGTTCTGATCGCCCAGATGGCGGGCCGTATCGCCCGTCATCACGAACAGGGTATCGGCATCGAATTCATCGGCCAGGAAAAAACCGCAGCGGTTGAGCCGTCGGTCCGGCTCAACCTGGTTAGATAGCCCCCTCTGCCCTTCGCAGCTTACTTTTGCGCGTCGGCCAAAGCCGCCGCGCAATAAGCGCTGCTACGGGCATCTCCCCCGCCAGCGCGCTAACGCGCGCGCAGGGGAGGCGGGCCTGTGTGGCTGCAACAATCGCTAGACAGCCTTGGCTGAGGCTTTCTTCCCCCGCATGGCGAAGCCATTGGCGGGGGAAGATGTCTGCTAGCGG
>CAYWWT010000364.1:0-2056 GCA_964461855.1 uncultured Rhizobium sp.
TTGCCGTTGCGGTCGAACGGCATGAACATCACATTGTAGCCATTGTGACCGGTGGGCGACTGCGCACCGCCGCCGCCATGCAGGACGATGAAGGCGCCGCCGCGATATTCGGCGGGAAACTTCTGCCCGGTGTAGAACAGCAAATCCAACGGCGCGGCGCGGCCGGAATGGAACGTCGCCATCGGCACCGCATAATTCCCGGTCGCCAGCGTCTTGCCGTCGCCGCCATATTCCGGGGCGGTCAAACGCACTTTCTTCACGGCGTCATAATAGGTGTATGGCCAGCCGATATCGATGCCCTTGGTGATCTTGTGCATCTCGTCGGCGATATGCGCGTCGTCGCTGGCGCTGATCATGTCGGGCCATTCCTGGTTCGCATCGTCGCGGCCATGGGTCACGACATACAGGCCGCCATCGCGGGCCGACCAGTCCAACGCCGTGGTATCGCGAATGCCGGTGGCGAGCTGTTCGCCATCGCTGAATTTCTGGCCCAGCTTGCCGGCCGCAAAGCGCCACACACCCGCCCGCCCAACCAGATCCGGACATGGCTTGACGCCGACCGGTCTGGTGCCTTTCGCCGCCTTGGGATCTTCGCAGGCATTTCCCACGCCATCGAGCGAAACGAACATATTGCCTTTGTTGTCGAAGGCCAGGCCGCGATTGAAGCCGCGCGCCGGTGTCATGCCATCGACCACGATCTGCGGCTCGCTGTTGGGCAGGAGCTTGTTGCCCGCGAATGTGTAGCGATAGATCCGCGAGGGTGTCGCGGCATAGAGCGCGCCCCGGTAAAAGCGGATTCCCGTGCCGCCATCCACGACACCGAAATGCTCGGGCCGGCCGGCCTTGTGATCCGCATCCAGACGCAAGGCGATGATGCCCTCTCCCGCGCCGGTCCGCCGATCGCGGGCGGTGGAGACGAAAATATCGCCATTGCTCCGCACCGCCAGATGGCGCACGGGCCCGAGGCCTTCCGCCACCACCTGGGCATGAAAGCCCGGCAGGAGTTTCAGGCCATCCGGCTCATCGGCCAATACCGGCGCAGTAGACAAGGCGAAAACCAACAGGACGGAAAGCAGCTTCATGGCGGAATCCCCCGATTGCGGCGCTCGGGCCACCCTAATCCGCCATGACCGAAAACGGGAATTTTTCCTCGAAAATGCCTTTTTCCGGCCCAAGGCCTCCCGGGGTATAAAGGCCGGCCGCCTCCTGGGATCTTCATGTCGCTCCAATTCCGTGTTCTGGGCTCCATTGCCGCCCTGCTCCTGCTGACGCTTCTGTGCGGGGGCACGCTTCTGTCGCTGCGCGCCCGGTCGGTTGTGGAAGTCGAAGTCCGCACCGCTTTCCAGGGCGCCCTGAGTTCGGTGAGCGACACGCTGAAAAGCGACGTCCAGCACACCGTCACCATGCGCCAGGTGGTGGCCAGCTTCGAAGGCCAACGCCATGTGCGCGCGGCACTGATCAACGAGAATGGCAAGGTGATTGTCCGGTCCGAAATCGGCCACTTGAAAGATCCGGCGCCCCATTGGTTCGCGCGCCTGATGATGCCACCAGTGATGACCGCGCGGCTCAATATCAACCTGCCGCAATATCCCTGCGTGGTGGAACTGATAAGCGATCCGCGCAGCGAGATCACAGATGTCTGGGACCATGCCCGCGATACTTTCACCGCTATGCTTCTGTTCTGCGGCGCCACCATGGCAGCGGTGTCGGCGGCGGTCGCCTATGCCTTGCGCTTCTTCCGCCGCTTCCAGACCGGTCTGTTGGCAATTTCGGATGGCGGCTATGATGCCCGCCTCGACGCCAAGGGCCCGCCGGAATTCGCCGCCTTGGCGCGCGGCTTCAACCATATGGCCGGGCGGCTGGAAGATTTCTCGAAGCGCAATCAAAGATTGCAGCAGCAGATTCAGAATGTGCAGGAAGAAGAGCGGGCCGGCATCGCCCGCGATCTGCACGACGAAGTTGGCCCTTATCTGTTCGCGATCCAAGTCGATGCCAACAAGGTGGCGAAATCGGGCCGGCCGGAAACCCAGGCTTTGGGCACGGCGATCCGCGACGC
>CAYWWT010000365.1:0-2043 GCA_964461855.1 uncultured Rhizobium sp.
CTGGCGGGGGAGATGCCCGTAGCACGCTCTCGAGCGTGCGAAGGGAGAGGGGGCAAAAATGCGAGCGGATTAAATATCCGCCAGTTTATGTATCTGACTGTTCGCGAGCGTCAGCTTGGCGATGGAAAGTTCACCCGTGGTTTCCAGCGCGCCAAGGAAGCCGCGGGTGCGTTCCAGCGCTTCGGCCTGCGACGCGGCCCAGTCCTCAAGCGCTTTGCGGGCATCGTCCGCCGTGGCAGTGGCGGGCAGTTTCGCCAATAGAGACTGCGACAGCGCGCGCTGGGCGGCGAAGAGATCGTCCACCAGCCGGCGGATGGCAAGCCGGTCCCAATGCTCCGACGCGCTGATGCGCGCCGCCAAAAGCCGAATCCGGTCCAGCCCCAATTTTGCGCCCAGGCCGAAATAAAGCGCCGCGACCGCCGGCATCTCGTGACCGGTGGTGCGGGCCAGTTGCGCGACTTCTGGCGCCACGCCCAGAAGCGGCAAAAGCCCGATATCGCGCGCCAGTTCGTCCGGCACGTTCGGCGCGGCGAAGCGTGCGATCCGTGCTTCGGATTCTTCGGCCTGCTCGGCGGAGATGAATTCGCCATGCTGCGCGCGAAGTGCTTCCACGCCGGCGCGATAAAGCGCGATGGTGGCGCCCAGTTCTTCGCGCGCGGAGACATGGGTGAGGAACCAGAGACCCAACCGGCGCAGCATTTCCGCGATCTCGGTGTAAAGGCGGATCTGGACCTGCGCCTCGACCTTGCCGTCCAGGGCGTCGATGCGGGCCTTGAGCGCTTCCAGCCCGAAAGCGCCTTCGGCGACCACAAAGGCACGCGCCACCTGCGCGCCGCTCGCGCCCGACATTTCCTTCATGCGGGCGACAAAGACCGGCCCCGCCAGATTGACCAGGCGGTTGGAGATCGAAGTGGAGATGATTTCACGCTTGAGCCGATGCTGCGGCAATTCGGCGGCGAAGGCGCTGGAGGCCTGGCGCGGGAAATAAGCCGCGAGGGTGGAGGCGAAAGCCGGATCGTCGGGCAGCGCGCTTTCCAGGATTTCTGCGTCCAGGTCGAGTTTGGCATAGGCCATCAGCACGGCCAGTTCCGGACGTGTGAGGCCCTTCTTGTCATTCTCGAGTTTCTGGATATCGGCATCGCCGGGCAGATATTCCACCACGCGGTCGAGCTTGCCCCGGGCCTCCAGCGCGCGGATGAAACGCGCATCGGCGTCGATATCGCGCGCGGCGGCGGTTTCGGCGACCGACAGCGCCAGGGTCTGGTCGTAATTGTCGGCCAGGACCAGGTCCGCGATCTCGTCCGTCATGCCGGCCAGAAGCGCGTCGCGTTTGGCGGCATCGATCTCGCCACGGCGATAAGGCCCGCTCAGCAGGATCTTCAGATTGACTTCATGGTCGGAGGTATCGACGCCGGCGGAATTGTCCACCGCGTCGGTGTCGATGCGTCCGCCGGCGCGCGCATATTCGACGCGGCCGGGCTGGGTGACGCCCAGATTGGCGCCTTCGCCCACCACTTTGGCGCCGACCTCGTTGCCATTGACGCGCAAGGCGTCGTTGGCGCGGTCGCCGGCATCGAGATTGGATTGGCCGGAGGACTTAATGTAAGTGCCGATACCGCCGAACCATAAAAGATCGACTTTCGCCTTCAGCAACGCCTTGATCAGGGCCTGGGGCGAGAGCTTCGCATCGCCGGTTCCGATCAACGCCTGCACTTCGGGCGTCAATGGGATTTCCTTGAGCGAGCGGGCGAAGATGCCGCCGCCCTTGCTCAGCAGGTCTCTGTTGTAGTCGTCCCAACTGGAGCGGGGCAGATCGAACAGGCGCTTGCGCTCGGCGAAAGCCTTCGCCGTATCGGCTTGCGGATCGAGGAAGACATGGCGGTGGTCGAAGGCGGCCACCAGGCGGATATGCTCCGACAACAGCATGCCGTTGCCGAACACGTCGCCCGACATGTCGCCCACGCCGATGACGGTGAAATCCTCCTTCTGGATGTCGCGGCCCATCTCGCGGAAATGGCGCTTGACCGCTTCCCAGGCGCCGCG
>CAYWWT010000366.1:0-2038 GCA_964461855.1 uncultured Rhizobium sp.
CATGCCGACAACCCGATCGATTTTCAGGAATTCATGATCATGCCGGTCGGCGCGCCGACGCTGCGCGAAGCGCTGCGCATGGGCGCGGAAATCTTCCAGACCCTGAAAAAGGCGCTGCACGATGCCGGCCACAACACCAATGTCGGCGACGAAGGCGGGTTTGCGCCCAACCTGAAGAGCCCGGACGAAGCGCTTGGTTACATTTCCAAGGCGGTCGAGAAGGCGGGCTACAAGCTGGGCGACGACATCTTCTTCGCGCTCGACCCGGCTTCAACCGAATTTTTCAAGGACGGCAAATATGTCCTGGAAGGCGAGGGCAAGACGCTTTCGCCCGACGAGATGGTCAAGGTCTATGCCGACCTCTGCAAGCGCTATCCCATCATCTCCATCGAGGACGGCATGGCCGAAGACGACTGGACCGGCTGGAAGGCGCTGACCGATGCCGTGGGCAAGACTGTGCAACTGGTGGGCGATGATCTCTTTGTGACCAACGTCACGCGCCTCAAGCAGGGCATCGACAAGGCCACCGCCAACGCCATCCTGATCAAGGTCAACCAGATCGGCACCCTGAGCGAGACGCTCGATGCCATCGAAATGGCGCACAAGGCGGGCTATCGCGCCGTGATGAGCCACCGTTCGGGCGAAACCGAGGATTCCACCATCGCGGACCTCGCCGTTGCCACCAATTGCGGGCAGATCAAGACCGGTTCGCTGGCGCGTTCGGACAGGCTGGCGAAGTACAATCAGCTTCTGCGGATCGAGGAGCAGCTGGGCGATGCGGCGCGTTATGCCGGACGCTCGATCCTGCGCCGCTGAATTTCGCTAAGTTCCCGCAGAAACGTCACAATTGCGCTTGACGGCGTGAATCCCCTCGTGATTCGTTGGGAGCATGCGAATCAAGCGTTCCGTCACGCGATTTTTCATGGCGCTGATCCTGCCCGCGCTCACCATCGCGGTGGTGGGCTATTTCGGTAGCTATGCGATCTGGGGCGAGCGCGGCGTGATGGTTCTGGGCGACACCGAAGCCAAGCTCGGTCTTCAGCAGGAAAAGCTGGCGCAGCTGACCGCCACGCGCGAGCGGCTGGCGCGTCGCATCCACCTGATGGAAGACGGCCATGCCGATCCGGATCTGGTCGAGGAACTGGCCCGCACCCGTTTGATGGACGGCGCGCCCAACCAGGTTGCGATCCCGCGATCGGCGCATTGACCGTCCGCCTCGCCCTGCGGCGCGGTCTTTCAAAAGATAGCTGACCTAACGCCAGCGAAAGTCTGAGCTGGCTTTCCCGCCAAGGGCTTCGTTTTGCACGCGAACCGGCAAACACTTTTATTAACCGAACAGTGTTCGCCTGTGTGCGGCGCAACAATATTATAAACGCTTGCCAAGGTCGCGCCACCTTGCCAAAACGACATACATACCCCGTTGAACCCGCCAGATAGAGCGCCCTCTCGCATGAGCGACCCCGCGAAACGCCCCGAAAAACAAGAAAAATCATCCACTAACGCTAGCCGCAGCAACTCCGAGCATCTCAAGAAACTCTATTACGACATGCTGTTGATCCGCCGGTTCGAGGAACGGGCGGGCCAATTGTACGGCATGGGACTGATCGGCGGCTTCTGCCACCTCTATATCGGCCAGGAAGCCGTGGTGGTGGGCATGCAGGCCAATGTCCGCGGCAATGACCAGATCATCACCGCCTATCGCGACCACGGCCATATGCTGGCCTCGGGGATGAGCGCCAACGGCGTCATGGCCGAGCTGACCGGCCGCTCCACCGGCTATTCCAAGGGCAAGGGCGGCTCGATGCACATGTTCTCGAAAGAGAAACGCTTCTATGGCGGCCATGGCATCGTCGGCGCGCAGGTGCCGCTGGGCACTGGGCTCGCCTTCGCCAACAAATATCGCGGCAATGACGGCGTGAGCTTCACCTATTTCGGCGATGGCGCCGCCAACCAGGGCCAGGTCTACGAAGCCTTCAACATGGCCGAACTTTGGAAGCTGCCGGTGATCTACGTCATCGAGAACAACCAATACGCGATG
>CAYWWT010000367.1:0-2030 GCA_964461855.1 uncultured Rhizobium sp.
TATTTCACGCCCTTCTTCACATTCTGGTACGGCGAATAGCGCTCGATATACGCACGCTCCTCCGGCTTGGCGGGATCGCCATATTCCCCCTCCCAGGACGCGCCCGCCCCGATATGAGTGTAGGCCAGCATGTCGATCAGCGGCACCTGGCAGACCACCGCGCCGAAGAGTTCGGG
This sequence comes from uncultured Rhizobium sp., assembly GCA_964461855.1. GTDB lineage: Bacteria > Pseudomonadota > Alphaproteobacteria > Micropepsales > Micropepsaceae > Rhizomicrobium. The sequence continues at coordinate 177 of CAYWWT010000367.1, forward strand.
ATGCTGCACCATCACGGTCGATACCAGCAGCCCGCCATTGGAGCCGCCCATGATGCCGAGTTGCTGGGGTGTGGTGAGCCCCCGCTTTTCCAGATCCTGCGCCACCGCCGCGAAATCGTCGAAGGCGCGCTGGCGGTTTTCCTTCACCGCCGCCTCGTGCCAGGCCGGACCGAACTCGCCGCCGCCCCGGATATTGGCCACGACATAGATGCCGCCTTTGGAAAGCCAGAGCCGCCCGAAATTGGCGGAGTAACCCGGTGTCAGCGACACTTCGAAACCGCCATACCCATAAAGTATCGCGGGCGCGGGGCCGTTCAGCATTTTCGGGCGCGTGACGAAATAGGGAATCTTGGTGCCGTCCTTGGATGTCGCCTCGAACTGCTCGGTGACGAGGTTCTTGGCGTCGAAGCGTGCGGGCAAGGATTTGATTGGCCGCGGCGGATCTTCGCCATCGGTCGCGTACAGGGTCGGCGGCGTCAGGTAACCCTGGAAGCTGAACATCGCTTCGGGCCCGAAATCATTGACCGAAGCGACATCCGCCGCTCCGCCGCGCGGCAGGACCACGCCGCGATCAACCCAGCCCTGGCGTTCATGCTTGAAGAAATGCACCGCGCTGATGACGTTGCTGGCGATGGCGGCATAGATGCCGTCCCGGCCCACCGCCACGCTTTCCACGCTGTCGCGAGGCTGCGGTGCAAACAGGATCTGGGTTTCCCCGTCGCGGAAAAGAACCAGCGAGCCCTTGCCGAATTTTTCCTTGCTGGCCGGATCGGTGTAATCCTTGCGCAAGGTCACAACCCAGGATGAATTGATCCGCCCTTTCAGGTCGGCGAAGAGCGGCAAGGCGAGCTTGGTCACCGACGCCTTGGCGGCATCCACTGCATAATATTCATTTTCGAAGAAGCTGACGGCGCGGATCACGATCCCGACATCGCCTTCCTTGGTGTGGAAGGTCGCGGGCGCGATCTGCACATCGGCAACCTTGCCTTCGTACAAAGTCTTCGCCGCGGAAACCGGCGTGCCGCGCTTCCACAATTTCGCGATACGGGCATAGCCGGAATTGGTGAGGCTGCCTTTGCCGAAATCGGTCGAGAACAGGATGGTATCGTCGTCGAGATAGGCCGCATCGCTCTTGGCTTCCTTGAGCGAAAAGCCGTCATTGGCCATTTTCCTGGCCTTCAGATCATATTCGCGCAGCACCACCGCATCGCCGCCGCCGCGTGACAGGCGGATCATGCAGCGCGTTTCCTTGGGCGCGCATTCCGCACCCTCGAAAACCCAATTTTCCTTTTCCGCCTTCGCCAGCGCATCGACGTCCAGCAGGATTTCCCAATGCGGCTGGGGATTGGCGTAATCGGCAATGGTGGCGCGGCGCCATACGCCCTTGGGATTTTTCGCGTCCTGCCAGAAATTATAGACATGGCCGTGCCGCAGACTGCCGGACGGAATGCGGTCGGGCGCATCCATCACTTCCAGAATGCTGTCGTAATTCTTTTTGTAGCGGGGACCGGCCTTCAGCAGCCCCAAGGACTTTTTGTTCTGTTCCGCCACCCAGGCCAGCGGTTTGGCGCCATGCACATCCTCCAGCCAGACATAGGGATCATCGGTCTTCTTGTCCGGTGTGGCGGCGGTCACGGCAGGAACTCCCAGGCTGGCGCAGAACAACATTGCCAGGAACGGCAGACAAAGACGTGGCGACATGTCGGCTCCCGGACAAGGCATGCCAGCTTGGCGAATTTTGCCGCGTTTGAGCAATGGCAAAAATCACGGCCGCCCCCTATAAGGCGGCCATGACCCCCTTCCGCAAAATGCAGGGCCTCGGCAACGATTTCGTCGTGTTCGACGCGCGGAAAA
>CAYWWT010000368.1:0-2017 GCA_964461855.1 uncultured Rhizobium sp.
CCGGTTTCCAGGCGGCATTCGATCAGCGAGGCGAACGGCCGTGCATCCGCCCCGAATTTTTCGATCACCCGGTAACGGGTTCGCGCCAGCTTGCCGCCGCCGCGCAACACCGCCATGCGCTTGCGGTCGAACGGGCTTCTGCCGATCTGGCCTTCGATCGTGCCCTCGGCGGTGCGCGGCGCCCCCCACACCACGGCGTTGTAGGCGCGCTCGATGGTGTGATTGGCGAATTGCTTGGCGAGGCTGGTCATGGCGCGCTCGGTCTTGGCCGCGACCAGAAGACCGGACGTGTCCTTGTCCAACCGGTGCACGATGCCGGGACGGGCCTCGCCACCGATTCCGATCAGGCTGGCGCCGCAATGGGCGATCAAGGCGTTGACCAGTGTGCCGTCCGGATTTCCCGCCGCGGGATGCACCACCAGCCCTGCCGGCTTTTCGATCACGATCAGGTCCGTGTCTTCGTAGACCACGTCCAGCGGAATATCCTGTCCCTGCGGCCGCGCTTGCACGGGTGCGGGAACCTCCACGGCGTAGGTCTCGCCCCCTTTGACCCGGTGATTGGCGTCTTTTATCGTCGCACCGCCGCGCGTGACGTGGCCTTCGCCCAGCAATTGCTGGATGCGGGCCCGGGACAGATCGGTCAGGGCATCGGCCAGGAACCGGTCGAGGCGATGGCCGGCCTGGGTTTCATCGGCCGTTGCCTGGTAACGTGACCCGCCGCGAGAGGAATTGATGTCCGACACTTTGCCCGATCCGCAGAACAATCCCGCGCTGAAAGCCGCGAAGATCGCCGTTATTATTCTTTCGACCCTGATTATCCTAGCCCTGATCGCGCTGGTGGTGGGCGCGGTGATGAAATTGCAGGGCAAGATCGGCAAATCTGCGCCCGCCGCGTTGCCGTCCAGTTTCACCCTGGCGCCGGGATCACGCATCCTGAGCATGGAAACCCAGCCCGGCCGGGTGATCCTGCACATCAAGACCGCGACAGGCGAGGAAGTGAACATCCTGGACACGCAGGACGGCCATCTGGTGGGGCAGGTCAAGGCAACGGATCCATGAAGCTGACGCTGCCGCGCGCGTTCGAGATCGAGATCGAACAAGCAGCGCGAGCGGCCTATCCGCGCGAATGCTGCGGATTGCTGGAGGGGGTGCGGAGTGAAGCTCGGGCGGAGATCATGGTCCTTCACTCCGCCCGCAACATCGCGACCGCGAAAGACCGTTTCGAGATCGACCCGGGTGATCATTTCGCGGCCTTGAAAGCAGCCCGCGACACGGGCCGCGCCATCATCGGCTGCTATCATTCCCATCCCAATGGCACCGCAGCGCCATCCGCCACGGATCGGGCCGGCGCGGGGCAAGAGAATTTTCTCTGGTTGATTGCGGCGCTGGACGCGAAAGAGGGGCCGGTGACCCTGTGCGCGTATGACTATTCGGGGACCGAATTTTTGGCCGTGGAAAAGGAAGGGCCTGTCGGCGCGGATTGGGTCACATCATCAGAGAAGCTGCGCAGCTGACCCTCCGCGAAGAGGACGTCATTGGCGTCCACTTTGTCCAAGATGCGTCCACTGGCGTCGCTGATCTCGATCCGGCGGTGGTCGAGATCGCCGCCGTGCAGCAGCCGCTCGCCCAGCATCTCCCGGTTTGTGCGAATGGCTTCCGCCCTTGCCGCGGGCAGATCGGCCAATTCCTGGCCTTCAAAGTCCTGGCTGACATCGCCATCCCCGTCCCGGACGTGAAAAAAGTATCTGGTCATGGTCCCGAAACCGTTGGACTTGCAGGAATTTAACGGCAGAAAGGGTCGCCCGTTCCGGTCCCATTTTCTGATCGGTGGAACTTGCCGCGGCGAACTGCTCTCGCGTATAAGCCCCCTCCGCAAGGCTCCCATCGTCTAGCGGTTAGGACGCGGCCCTCTCAAGGCTGAAACCGGGGTTCGATTCCCCGTGGGAGCGCCAAAATTTTTTCCAGCTTTGATTTGGTTGAGAATTTTGGCGCGATTTGCCCCAAAACCGGTTTCGGG
>CAYWWT010000369.1:0-2015 GCA_964461855.1 uncultured Rhizobium sp.
GCCAAACTCCAGGGCCGTGCCGCCGTTGCAGAGATTGACGACGTGACTAAGCAGGGAATAGTGCTCAGCGGGCTTAAAATACGGACCAAGATCGTACATTTTCCTCGCTTAGTTTCAGATGTCGGCCGTTACTGAACTACGCGACCTACCGCGTGGAATTCTGTTCCAATATCGCCCAAGCCCTTGATTCGGATGTATCTTCCGACGAGTGGCATGTCCTCGTACTTTACGATGGCGCGATCCCCGAAAAGTCCATTAACGCCGTCGACAGATTCCTCGATGGCGAGCTCGGCATTGGCTGGCAGGCTTACGTATCGGTAAGTTGCGCGAATCTTATCAACGCCCTGCATGTCAATCCATGGTCCGACGTACTGGCCCATACTCGGGTCCCATGCAGCCGGACTGAAGGCGCCGGATTCATCAAAAACGACATCCAGTCGATAAGGCAAGGGGTCTCGCTTTCTGTTCTAATTTTTGATTTTCATATAGTAATGAGAACGCCCCGCTTGTCCGCCATATGACAAGCGGGGCGCTGCTCATATACCGACTTAGACGAAGGTCGGAGCGGTCAGCGCGGTGCCGCCGATCTCGCAAACGCCCTTCGGCTGGCGCTCGGCGCTGAACGCCAAGAAGCCGGAGACCTGCAGCAGGATCGTCAGGCGGTCCGCCCGGGTCTGCTCCAGGGTGCGGGTGCGGATGCCCGACTCGAACAGCAGCAAGTCGGAAACCTTGAGAACGTGGATAACGTCCTCATTGGTGCCCGCGCCGAGGTTGGTCGGCAGGTTCGGGTCGGTCACGACCGGCAGACCGTGCAACTGGCCGACGTAACCGGCGGGGATAACCCCACCGAAAGCGCCGAGCTGCGGCAGCGAGCCCGAACCGGAACCTGCCACGAACGGCACGTCATTGCTGGTGAACACAGCCTGGAAGGCTGCCCAGCGGCGGGGGTGCATGACAATCACTTCCGGGGCCGCGAAACGGCTGGTGTGAACCTGCTGAATCGCGTCGGCGATCTTGGCGTACACCGTCTTGATCTTCGCGAGCTGAGTGGTGGCGTCAGTGGCGGTGACGGTCAGGATGCCGGCCGCATTGCGAACGCCCTTGACCTGACCGCTAGAGTTGGAGCCCGCAATGACCTGCAGGTCCAGCTTCGTGGCGTAATCGCCGGCCAGATCGCGGAAGATGATCTCGTCGAAGCTCAGCGGGGACTGCTCCAGCGCCTGGATCGACAGCGCCTGCGCGCCAGCGATGGTCTTGACATCGAAGCGCACGGTGTCGTCATTCAGGTCAACCTCTTCGACGGTCTCGTTGTCCGCGGTCTGAACAGCGGTCGAGGTGCCAGTCGAGATCTTCGGCAGGTTGAACGAGTCGGTGCCACCGGGCAGGGGCTCGGTCGGAACCAGGTTGGCGTAGGCGCGGCCGGGGCGAGCGAGCTCGATGAACCGGTCCATCATCCACTTCGGCGGAACCAGGTAGCCACCATTGCCGTCGGTGCGGTCCAGGGCACGAACCTCGCGGGCGTGCGCGTTCAAGCGCTCAATCGAGCCGCTCTCCTCGTCAACGCCGAACGACCGGGCGAGCAGGTCCTGGATATAGGACTTGCCGTTACCCTTCTCGTAGGTGCGGCCTTCCTTGACCTCAATCTTGGCGCGGGCGACGTGCTTGGTCAGCTCGTCGTTCTTGCCAGCGCGGGCCTCTTCGGCCTCCAGGTCGGCGATCTGCTCGGACAGGTCATCGACCCTTGCCTGGGCGGACTTGACGGTCCCAGTGAAGGTGCGGCACTCAGCGAGCTCTTCGTCGGTAGCATTGCGCTCTTCGGCCTCGGCGGCCGCCACGACTGCCTCGCGGGCGGCCTTGGCATCAGTGATCTCAGCGAGCGCCTTCGCGCGCAGTTCGATCAATTTTTCAAGGTGAGTCATTTAGACTCCTCTCTCGTAAATAAGTACGGGCAAAACGCCCATTGACACTGGGATTTGAGGACGCAAAACCGTGCCGGAAATGCGCGCACCATCCCC
>CAYWWT010000370.1:0-2000 GCA_964461855.1 uncultured Rhizobium sp.
GTCTTGGGGTTGATGAAACCGGGCAGCGCGTCGGTATAAGTGCCGCGCAGCTTGGCGAGGCCGCGCCATTCCAGTACTTTCTTGGCGATCTCGTGGCCCTGGGCCGCCACTTCTTCCAGCGCATCGACGTCTGTGGACCAGGCGCCGGTCTTGGTCTTGCGCCCGCCTTCCAGGCCCATCTTGCCGAACAGAATATCGCCCAGCTGCTTGGGCGAGCCGATATTGAAGGTCTCGCCCGCCAGCTTGTGGATTTCGGTTTCCAGCCCGCCCTGAATCTTGCCGAAATCGTTGGAGAGACGGCGCAGCATGTCCGGATCGATGGTGACGCCGGCGCGCTCCATGTCGGCCAGCACCATCACCAGCGGACGTTCCAGCGTTTCGTAAACCGTGCGCTTGCCCATGTCGCCCAGCTTGGGTTTGAGCAGCATATGCAGGCGCAACGTGACGTCGGCGTCCTCGGCGGAATATTTTGTCGCTTCCGCTACGGGCACGCAATCGAAGGTGATCTTGTCCTTGCCCTTGCCGGTGACTTCGCTGAAGGCGATGGGCGTGTGCGACAGATGCAATTCGGACAATTCGTCCATGCCGTGACCGTGCAGCCCACCTTCCAGCACATAGGAAATCAGCATTGTATCGTCGATGGGATGCAGGCGGATGCCACGCTGGAGAAAGATCAGCGCATCATATTTCAAGTTCTGCCCCACCTTCAGGATCGATGGGTCTTCGAGCACGGGCTTCAGCCGCGCGATCACATCGGCTTCATCCATCTGGACGATGGCGTCATTGCCGTCGAGCTGCAGCCCATCGCCTTTGCGATGGCCGCAGGGAATGTAACAGGCTTCCCCCGGCGCCACCGCCAGCGAAACGCCGCAAAGCGAGGCCTGCATGGGATCAAGCGAGGTGGTTTCGGTGTCGACGCAGACGATGCCGCTCGCTTGCGCCCGCCCCAGCCAGGCATCGAGCGCTTGTGCCGTCGTGACCGTGACATAGGCGTTGTGATCGACGGGTTTGCGGATCGCGGCGTCCTCCGCGGCAATCGCGGGCGGTTCTTCGCGCGGCAGCTCCACTTTCAGATGCGGCGGCTTCGCCACGGCCGGATCGGAGGCGATGGCATCCAGATCCGCGACCTCGAAATGCGCCGCCACCCGCTTGGTGATGGAAGTGAATTCCATCCCCTTCAAAAAGGCGATCAGTTCCTTGCAATCCGGCGCGTGGACGGCGAACTCGTCCGGCTGCTCCTTGATCGGGACATTCTGCTCGAGCGTCACCAGCTTGAGCGAGATGCGCGCATTCTCGGCATTCTCGATCAGGGTCTCGCGGCGCTTGTTCTGCTTGATCTCACCGACGCGTTTTAAAAGCGTTTCGACATCGCCATAGGTCGCGATCAGTTCGGCGGCGGTCTTGATGCCGATGCCGCGCACGCCCGGCACATTGTCGGTGGAATCGCCCGCCAGCGCCTGAACCTGCACCACCTTGTCCGGCGTGACCCCGAATTTCTCCAGCACCTCGGCCGAGCCGATGCGCTTGTTCTTCATGGTGTCGAGAAGTTCGACCTCGCCGTCATAGACCAGCTGCATCAGGTCCTTGTCGGACGACACGATGGTGCAGCGCGCTCCGGCCTCCCGCGCCATGCGGGCATAGGTGGCGATCAGGTCATCGGCTTCATAGCCGTTCATCTCCACGCAGGAGACGCCGAACGCGCGGGTGGCGTCGCGCACCAGCGGGAATTGCGGGATCAGGTCTTCCGGCGCGGGCGGACGATGCGCTTTGTATTCCTTGTAGATCTGGTTGCGGAAGGTCTTTTCGCTGGCGTCGAAGATCACCGCCAGATGGCTGGGCGCTTCGCCCGATTTCATGTCTTCGAGCAGCTTCCACAACATGTTGCAGTAACCGGAGACTGCACCCACGGGCAGGCCATCGGACTTGCGCGTCAGCGGCGGCAGCGCGTGATAGGCGCGGAACAGATAGCCGGACCCGTCGATCAGATAGAGATGGTCGCC
>CAYWWT010000371.1:0-1977 GCA_964461855.1 uncultured Rhizobium sp.
TAGGATCAGAAACATCACCCGGATCGACCGACGTGTTGGCCGTGTAGCCCTGCCCTGCCTCAGATCCATAGACCGGCGCGGAACCGGCGCCATACAGATATTCCTCGACACTAAAGACGAAGGATTTGTCGGCGTTACGCGTGATCTCCTTAATGCGGAGCCACTGATTGTCCATCTCCAACGCTTCATTCGTTGCCTCAATGATATCCATCGGGTCGAGCAGGAGATATTCAGGCCCGACCGTGAGCACGAACTCGTTGCGATACGATTCCCGCCCCAACAGAATCTGCGCCACCTTCTCGGCCACGGCACGAATGCAAATATGATCATAGGTCTTGAGATCAGCGGGCCGCTCGCCCGTCATCGCAATGTCGCCATCGTCCTTGGCATCAACGACCTGCGCATTGTAATTGCTGACCCGCTCTTTGAACTGGAGCTTGACGATGTTTTTGTAGTCGTTCGGTTTCTTGCGTGTGCCGACGATCGGGTCTGCGTTCTCTGATGACGATGTGGAAGCCGAGCCGACGCCCTGATTGGGCATCAGATCATCGTTCCATAGGCTGTAGAGCGCAGCTTGGGGCGGCGTGTAGGTGGCGCCATTCCCACTCAGCGACTGATCGCCATAGGGCACAACATTCAGCAACCCGTTGGACCAGACAACCTCGCTATTGGTCATCTCCATCAGTTCTTGAATGAACTGGCTGGCCTCTTGGGCCGAGGTGAGGGCCGGGCTGAAAAACAGACCAGCCGCGGTGCAATAGTTTTTCCAGAGTATTAGATCGCCAATACGTTCCGCCGGGAAACCAACCCCATAATTCGGATTGGTCAGAAAATCGACGAGGATGTCTTTGGCGTGCGCGTCGATGACACCGGGAACGGCATCATGAATACCGAACGTGACCTCAAAGTTGATGTTGGGCAGAGCCGGTGACGACCCCAATTGCATCGGACCAGCCGCGCAATAGGCAAGCCCGCGATAGGCGTCCGCCTCGCTTGGATGCTTCGAGGTGAGATAGGACCAAGCCGCCTGTGAATAGCCGCCGTTGAACGCGGTGAGATTCTGCGACGAAAGCTGAAACTGTGACCCGCTGGAATCCCAGCATGTGCCGATCAGATGGACCGGGCCTTCGCATAGCCCGCCGGCCACAGCGGCGCTATAGGTATAGGAGACACCACCGCCCTTCCCCCCTTTGCCACCACCACCTCCGAGAATACCGCCCTTGCCGCCGCCCTGCTGGTGCGCGGTGGCAAGAAAATCCCCGTACCAGATCAAATTCCACGAGATACGGCGCTGGCCCCACCCAATGATGCGGACCTGGCCGTAGACAGAACTATTGATGCGCAGCGCGGTCTCTGGCCCTTGGGGTTTATTGACCCGCGAGCTAGAGCCGCCAAAAATCATGGACATTCACCACCTCGTGAAAAACTTGGGCGTCCTGTCCGCGAGCCGTCCGCCATTGCCATAGGCGGGCAGCACTGATCCGGCTTCGACATCGGCATGAATGAGATCGGGCCAACCGGTGATGATGGCGGCGTGGCTGAAGGTCCGGCCAAAACGCCAGAGCGCGACATCGCCGGGCTTCGGCGCATCGGTTTCACGCAGGAAGCCGGAGACAATGGCGAGCAATCTGTCTTCGTCCCGGTGCATAAACCAGTCGCGGGGATACCACTCGACCTTGGGATATGCGGCCAGATCTATAAGCCCGGCCTCGACATGGGCCATGAACACGAACTGGGCGCAGTCCACGCCACCGTTCGGCCCTTTAACCCGGCCCATGTGCGACCATGGCGTGCCGATCCAGCTCTCGGCTGCGCGGATAACCGCCGCCCTACCCTCGGCCTCGGTCATATCGCGGTCTCCGGCGACGGCACGAACCGCTCGCCACCAAAGTTGATCGTGTTGCCAAAAGCGGCGCAGGTCGTGCGGGCCTTGTTGCACCCGGCATAGGCCTCGAACGTGTCGCCCTCGGCCAAGGG
>CAYWWT010000372.1:0-1960 GCA_964461855.1 uncultured Rhizobium sp.
GCGACCACCTGGCCTATGTCGGGCGTGTCGGCACCGGCTATTCCGCGCCGAAAGTCAAAGCCCTGATGCCGCGCCTGAAAGAAATGGCCGCCGAGACTTCGCCGTTTGGCGGCAAGAATACGCCCCGGCGCGAGACCGGTGTGCATTGGCTGAAGCCGGAGCTGGTGGCGGAAATCGAATTCGCGGGCTGGACGGGCGACGGCATGGTGCGGCAGGCTGCCTTCAAGGGCTTGCGCGCCGACAAGCCCGCCGAGGAAGTGGAGGCGGAAATGCCGCACAAAGCCAAAAAACTGGCATCGCCCAAACCGGCAAAAGCGGCTTCCTCCAAGGCACGCGCGAAAAGCGAAGCGGTGGTGATGAACATTCCCATCTCGCATCCCGACAAGGCGCTGTGGCCGGATGCAGGCGATGACAAGCCCGTCACCAAGCTGGAGCTGGCGCGCTATTATGAGGCGGTGGGAGACTGGATGCTGCCTCATATCAAGGGCCGCCCCTGCTCGATCGTGCGCGCGCCCGACGGCATCACAGGAGAGCGGTTTTTCCAGCGCCACGCCATGCCGGGACAATCCAACCTGTTAAGCCAGGTCAAAGTCTCTGGCGACCGCAAGCCTTATTTGCAAATCGACAGGATCGAAGCCCTGGCGGCGGTGGCGCAATCGGGGGGACTGGAATTGCATCCCTGGAATTGCGCACCGGATCGTCCCGAACGGCCCGCACGCTTTGTCTTCGATCTCGATCCTTCGCCCGATCTCGGCTTCGACGACGTCATCGCTGCGGCAAAGGAATTGAAGGTCCGGCTGGAAGAACTGGGCTTCGTCACGTTCGCCAAGACCACCGGCGGCAAAGGCCTGCATGTGGTCACGCCCTTCGACGCCGGAAAAACCATCGGCTGGAAGGAAGCCAAGGCCATCGCCCGTGAAATCTGCGCCCGCATGGCGGCGGACAGTCCGGAGAAATATCTGGTCAACATGTCCAAGGAAAAACGGAAGGGAAAAATCTTCCTCGATTACCTGCGCAACGACCGCATGGCGACGGCGGTGGCGCCCTTGTCGCCGCGCGCCCGGGACGGCGCCACCGTCTCGATGCCCCTGGAATGGAGCGCGATCAAGAAAGGCCTTGATCCCAAACGCTTTACCGTTCGCACCGCGCCCGCCTTGATCCGAAAAAACAAAGCCTGGGCGGATTATGCCAAGGCGCAAAAGCCCCTGCTTGCGGTTTTGAAGAAACTGGCGCGCTGAGCGCTATTTCGCGTCCAGGGTGGTAAGCGGCGCCTCGTTGGTATCGACCACGAAGATCGCCAGAAGCTTTGCCGGTTCGGTCTTGCTGGCATTCTCGCTGACCTGGTGATGCGCGCCGGGATTCTCTGTGAAATATTCGCCCTTGCGATAGACCGTTACCGGGCCGCCATCGACCTGGCTGCGGATCGCCCCTTCCAGCACATAGCCGGTGATGAAGGCCGAAGGCGCATGGCGATGGGCAGGCGTGCCGCCGCCGGGCGGATAGTCCACCACCAGCGCCGTGAGGCTTTTGCCCGGAATATTGGGAATGGCGAGATCGAAAGCGGCGTTGGAATTGCGGTTCGACGGCTGCGCCACGGCGGCGCCGGACGCGAAAACAAAAGCGCAAAGCAGTGCGATGGGCTTGAGCATGCCGGCCTCCCGAATGTCTCGCCACTATGTTTACACGGATTTGTGACAGCAGGCAGCATTGCTACCGGCCGCAAAGGGCGGCGCCGCTTTAACCATGGTCGAGGAAAATTGTCGCAATACCAATCACGGCGTGTGGTCGCGCTTGCGAATTCTGAAAGCAGTACTACTAATCCATTACAGAAAATTTGTATTATCGTTTAGCGATACAACCATTTTGGGTGGGGGCCCTCATGCAATTCCGTAAAAGCGCGCGTCTCTTTGCGTCCGCCAGCCTGCTGGCCTTGGCGGCCTGTTCCGGCGGCGGCGGCGGT
>CAYWWT010000373.1:0-1950 GCA_964461855.1 uncultured Rhizobium sp.
TCTTTGGTCTAGCTTTGCTTGGCGAGCGTAGCGAGCTTAGAAAAGCTGGCCCCGCTTCGAGCCCGCATATCGGGCGAGGGCGGTGCGTAAGTCGTGCCGCTCGCCCAAGCTCGCGGCGTTCGCCACTCTCGCACGTCCACTGGACGTGCTCGTGAACCGCGGCTCACTCCGCCGCGAGGGGGAGGGCGTTGCCGCCCAGCAATGCCGGATCGATGGCCGTCATGCGCACCAGCACATCCGTCAGCCGTTTTTTCAAGGCATCGAAGCTGGGCCGCCGCTGGATACGGTCCTCGTCGAGATAGAGATTGCGATTGATTTCGATCTGCAGTCCGAACAGGCCCGCACTGCCCCGGCCATACAACATCGTCGTATAGCCGCCGGCGTAAGGGGCATTGCGCGCGATCGAAAAACGGCCGCCGACAAAGGCATTCTCCACCCATCCGGTGAGAAGCGGCGGCGCCGACGCGCCATAACGGTCGCCCAGCACGATGTCGGGCACCGAGAGGGCCGACGGCATGGAATGACAGTCCACCACAATGGCAATGCCGAACCGCTTGCGAGTCTCCGCCGCCAGGTCTGCCAGCGCCGCGTGATAAGGCTTGTAGAGACGGGTGAGCCGCAGTTCCGCCTCGCGCGGCGAAAGCTTGCGGGCATAGATTTCCGCGCCATCCCGCACGATGCGGGGAATGACGCCCAGCCCCGCCGCCACGCGCGGGGTAGGCGCATCGATGGGAAGCGCAGGTCGGGGATGAAACATGGCGGCGTCCAACTCGCTGGCGGCGCGATTGACGTCGCAATAGGCCCGCGGGAAGCGCGCGGCGATCAGCGGCGCGCCCAGGCCTGCGATGCCCTCGAACAATTCGTCGACAAAGGCATCTTCGGAGCGGCGCAAGGTCAGCGGATCCAGCCGGCTTTCGGCGATCAGCCGGTCGGGGTAGTTGCGCCCGGAATGACCGGACGCGAAGACAAAGGGCAGGGTCTGGACTTGGGGCCTGGCGATCTCGAATGGCCGGTCCAGGAGCAGCGCCAAAGTCGAATCGCCGGTCGAATCATCCAGGTCCGCGGATCGTTCCGCCGGGGGCCCGTCGGGACCCGAAGAGTGAGGCGCCATGGCTGCTCTTGTCAGAGATTAAGACAGGGGAGCCTAAGCGGACCTGGCTTTCAAGCCTAGAACGCTTGTTTACCAATCTGGGGATATGGTTTTATGAGGGACGGGCAAGGGCTTGGGCAGACATGGCGCATATCCTTCTGGCGGAAGACGATGAATCCCTGCGCAAATTCCTGGCCGCGGCGCTGGTCAAGGCCGGCCATGCCGTCACCGATTTCGGGGATGGCGGCGATGCGCATGAATGCCTGAAGGGTTTCACCTTCGATCTGCTGCTGACCGATATCGTGATGCCGGGCATGGACGGGATCGAGCTGGCCAAGCGGGCGGTGGAATTGAACGCCGCCCTGAAAATCATGTTCATCACCGGCTTTGCCGCGGTGGCGCTGCATCCGGCTTCGGATGCGCCCAAGCAGGCCAAAGTCCTGTCCAAACCCTTCCATTTGCGGGAAATCGTGGCCGAAGTGGACCGGATGCTGGCGGCAGCCTGAGCCGCGCACGCAGCGCTTTTCTTTAGGGGCCGGGGCGGCTATAGAGGCCGCCCGCCGGGTGCCGAACCCGGCGATGGTACGGGCGGTTAGCTCAGCGGGAGAGCACTACCTTGACATGGTAGGGGCCATAGGTTCGATCCCTATACCGCCCACCATTCCCAGCCCCTCATTATGGCAAAGCTGGCAATGAGCTTTTGGGGGTCGCCGAGAAAGCTGCGGCCAGCGGAAAGATGCGACGGCCGCAGATCAGCGATACGGGCATGCAGTCATGGTGAATGCCTTGGACGCGTCCGGACACCAAAAACTCGGACGACCAGAACTCACACACTCCTGGCAGTGATTATCCCAGTCATG
>CAYWWT010000374.1:0-1949 GCA_964461855.1 uncultured Rhizobium sp.
GGTGGGCATTGCAAGCTGCAATGGAAGCCCGATTTCGGCATGCGCTGGGCGGCGCTGGGCATCGATTACGAAATGTATGGCAAGGACCATCTCGCCCAGGCGCCGCTTTACGACGCGATCTGCAGGATCGCGGGCGGCGAGCCGCCGGAACAATTCATGTTCGAGCTTTTCCTGGACGACAAGGGCCAGAAGATCTCAAAATCCAAGGGCAACGGCATCACCATCGAGGAATGGCTGTCCTATGGTCCCGCGGAAAGCCTGGCGCTGTTCATGTTCCAGAAGCCGCGCGCGGCCAAGCGGCTCCATTTCGACGTCATTCCCAAGGCGGTGGACGAATACATCGCCTTCCTCGACGCCTATCATGCCACCGATGATGTGGCGCAGCGGCTGGAGAATCCGGTCTGGTTCATCCATGGCGGCGACGTGCCGGTGGAGACTTATCCCGTCAGCTTCGCGCTGATGCTCAATCTGGTCAGCGCATCGGGGGCGCATAATCGCGACGTGCTGTGGGGATTCATCCGCGCCTATGCCCCGGATGCGTCGCCCGAGAAGAATCCAGGATTGGAACGCCTGGTCGGCTATGCGCTGCGCTACTACGAGGATTTCGTGAAGCCGGCGAAAAAATATCGCGCGCCGGACGAAAAGGAGCGCGCGGCGCTATCCGATCTGGCGACGCGATTGGAAGCGTTGGGCGACGAGCGCGACGGCGCTGTGGTGCAGAATGTCGTCTATGAGGTCGGCAAGACCCATGGCTTCGAACCGCTGCGGGCCTGGTTCGCGGCGCTTTATGAAGTGCTGTTCGGCCAGACCGCCGGGCCGCGCTTCGGCTCTTTCGCGGCTCTGTTCGGTTGCGCGGAAACCGCGGCCTTGATCCGCCGGGCGCTCGCCGGCGACTTCCTGGCATGAAAGGCGCGCTCCTCGCGCTATTGCTGGCGGGAACCAGCCCGGGGAGCGATGAATTGTTCGCGCTGTATGCGCGCGGCCAGTATGACGAGGCCATGCGCGAAGGCGCCGCCAGCGGGACCGCGGCGGGATTGGCCATTGCTTCGCGCGCGGCGATGGCGGACGCGATGATGCGGCGCGAGCCGTGCCTGGAATGCCTGAAACGCGGCGAGGATTTCGCGCGCCGCGCCATCGCTGCGGACGGAACGATGGCCGATGGTCATGTCTGGTTGGCGGCGGCGCTGGGTTATGAGGCGCGTATCGTCGGGCTGGTCCGGGCACGGTTGAAAAACGATCCAGCCGAAGCGAAACAGAGCCTCGACGAAGCGATGCGCCTTCAGCCGGGCAATGCCTATGCGTTGGCGGCTTTGGGCGGTTGGAACGTCGAAGTCGTGCGCGTCGGGGGAAAATTCCTCGCGAACAAGCTTTACGGGGCGAGCCTGGAGCAGGGTATGGCGTTGTTCGACCGCGCCGCGCGCGCGGCGCCGCGCAATGTCGCGGTGCGCTATCAGATTGCGCTCTCGCTGGCAGGGCTTGGCGCGCCCGCAACGCGCGAGCGCATGGAAAGCGAGTTGGAGGCGGCGATCCAGGCCGCCCCGGAGACGGCCTATGAGAAATTCGTGCAAACCCGTGCCCGGGAGTTGCAGACACTTCTCAAGCGCGACGACAGCAGCGCCTTCGACGCCAAGGTCCGAACCTTTCAGGGTTATCCATAAAGGGAAGTACATCTTGGCTCCGACTTTCTTCCCCCGTGCGGCAAAGCCGCTAACGGGGGAAGATATCTGCTAGGCCGCTTGCGGCCGTGGCAGCCAGATGGGGCAGAAAAACCATTACTGACTTACCCAGACGATGCGATGCAGGAACGCGATCTCGCTCAAGGCAAAGCTTCGGTCGGGATAGACAGGATTGAAGCTTTTGAGTTCGACATGCTGGGCGGTAAGCCGGCCCAACTGTTTGGCCATGACTTCGCCGGCCCGCGTCCGCGCCACGACTCTGTCGCCACGGCG
>CAYWWT010000375.1:0-1942 GCA_964461855.1 uncultured Rhizobium sp.
GACCGGGAACACGCGTTCCACGCCTTCGCCATAGGAAATCTTGCGGACCGTGAAGGCCTCGTTCAGGCCCGAACCCTGACGGGCGATGCAGACGCCTTCGAACGCCTGCAGGCGCTCGCGGGTCTTGTTCTGCTTGGTCTTCTCGTCATAGGTGACGTCCACCACCTTGACGTTGACCTTCAGCGTGTCGCCGGGACGAAAGGCCGGCAGCGGCTTGGAGCGGACGGCCGTCATCTGCTCGGCTTCGAGCGTCTGCAAAAGGTTCATGGCGGCGATCTCCGTGCGTCTGTCCTGCCCGAGGACATTATCTGGGCATCATCAAGTGAAGGCGGGGCGTATAGCCTAGCGTTTCGGCTTTTCATAGAGGGTCCAGAGGTCGGGACGCCGCGTCCTTGTCAGGCTTTCCGCCTGGGCCTGCCGCCATCTGGAAATTTCCTTGTGATTTCCTTGACTTAACACGTCCGGGATGGCCCGCTCCTCGAACAATTGCGGCCGGGTGAAATGCGGATATTCCAAGAGGCCCGCGGCAAAGCTTTCGTCCTCTGTCGAGGCCTGGGCACCGAGAACGCCCGGGATCAACCGGACGGACGCCTCGATCACGGCCATGGCGGCGATTTCGCCCCCCGCCAGCACGAAATCGCCCAGCGAAATTTCCTCGATTTGCCGGGCCTCGATCACCCGCTGATCCAGGCCTTCGAACCGGCCACAGAGAAGCACCGCGCCTGGCCCCGCCGCCAGATCGCGCACCCGCGCCTGGGTGAGCGGAAGCCCGCGTGGCGAAAGATAGATCAGGGGGCGATCCTGCCGCTCCACCGCGTCGATCGCGGCGGCGGCGACATCGGCCCGCATCACCATGCCGGGGCCGCCGCCTGCCGGCGTGTCGTCCACGGCGCGATGCTTGCCCAGGCCATGATCGCGGATGTCGCGCACCTCCAGCCGCCACAGATCATTCGCCAGCGCCTTGCCCAGCAGCGATAGACCGAGAGGCCCGGGAAACATGTCGGGGAAGAGAGTCAGGACGGTAGCGGACCAGCTCGTATCAGCCATTGCCTAGCTCCGCCCATTCAACGCCGCGCCGCTCGCTTGAGTTCGCGGCGTTCGCTGCTCGAAAGGGTCCACCGGACCATTTCGCCCGCCTTTGGCGAGCCGCAACTCACTCGACATGGTCCGTATCCTCATCGTCCTCAGGTACAGCAACGACGACGCGTCCGCCTGCGATATCGATAGTGGGCACAGTCTCGCGGGTGAAGGCGAGCAGCACGCTGTCGCCATCGGAACGGCCGATTTCCATCACATCGCCGGCGCCGTAATTGTGGATCGCGGCGACTTTGCCCAGCACGCGGCCTTCGCTGTCCTGGGCTTCCAGCCCGATCAGGTCGGCGTGGTAGAATTCCTCTTCCGCCGTTGCGGGCAAAGCGTCGCGCGGCACGAAGAGTTCGACACCCTTCAAAGCTTCGGCGGCGTTGCGGTCGGTGACGCCGGAAAACGAAATCACCGCTTCGCCCGGTTTGCCGGCACGAAAAGCGGTGATCTCATATTCGCGCCCGTGCGCATCATGCAGCGGGCCATAGGACGAAAGCGCTTCGGGCGCCGCGGTGAAGAGCTTGACCTTCACCGCACCCTTCAGGCCCTGCGCGCCGATAATGGCGGCGAGAAGAACCTCGCGTGCCAAATCAGGCGGCCGGCGCTTCTTCCGCGGCCTTGGCGGCAGCGGCGGCGCGTTCCTGCGCTTTCTTCTTCGGCACGGCCTTTTGCGGATTGTTGTGCACGCGCGCCTTCACCAGACCGGCCTTGGCGAGAAACTTGTGCACGCGATCCGAAGCGGTGGCGCCCTTGGCGACCCAGGCCTTGGCCAGGTCGAGGTCCAGCTTCAGGCGGTCGGCATGATCCGACGGCAGCAGCGGATTGTAGAAGCCGATCTTCTCGATGAAGCGGCCATCGC
>CAYWWT010000376.1:0-1903 GCA_964461855.1 uncultured Rhizobium sp.
CCCAGCGAGGTCTTGCCCACGCCCGGCGGTCCCACCAGGCACAGGATCGGCCCCTTGATCTTACCCACGCGGCTCTGCACCGCGAGATATTCCAGGATGCGCTCCTTCACCTTGTCGAGACCATAGTGATCGGCATCGAGCACGGCTTCGGCGGCGGCGATATCCTTCTTGACCTTGGACTTCTTGCCCCAGGGCAAGGACAACAGCCAATCGAGATAATTGCGCACAACGGTCGCCTCCGCGCTCATCGGCGACATGGAGCGAAGCTTCTTCACTTCGGCCATCGCCTTTTCGCGCGCCTCTTTCGAGAGCTTGGTCTTGCGGATGCGCTCTTCCAGTTCGTTCATCTCGTCGCGGCCTTCTTCGCCTTCGCCGAGTTCCTTCTGGATCGCCTTCAACTGTTCGTTGAGGTAATATTCGCGCTGGGTCTTCTCCATCTGGCGCTTGACGCGCGAACGGATCTTCCGCTCGACCTGCAGCACGCCGATTTCCGCTTCGATCAGCGAAAGAACCTTCTCCAGCCTTTCGGTGGTGGACAAGGTTTCCAGCAAAGCCTGACGGTCGGAAATCTTGACCGACAGATGGGCCGCAACGGAATCGGCCAGCCGCGCCGGATCGTCGATGGCGGCAACCGCCGCCAAAGTCTCGGACGGGATTTTCTTGTTGAGCTTGATGTACTGCTCGAAATTGGTTTTGACCGTGCGCAGCAAGGCTTCGCTCTCGCGCGCCGGCGGAGCGTCCTCGGAGATCTTCTCGATCGTGGCCTGGAAGAAGTCGCTGCGGCCGGTGAAGCCGGTGACTCGGGCGCGGCCCTTGCCTTCGACCAGAACGCGCACGGTCTGATCCGGCAGCTTCAAGAGCTGAAGCACCGTTGCAAGCGTGCCGATATTGTGCAGGCCATCGGGGTTCGGATCGTCCTCCGCCGCCACCTTCTGGGTCAGAAGCAGGATCTGCTTCTCGTCATTCATCACCTCTTCGAGCGCGCGCACGGACTTCTCGCGGCCCACAAAGAGCGGCACGATCATGTGGGGGAAAACCACGATGTCGCGCAACGGCAGAACCGGCGCGATCGTCGCGCCCGCTTCCACAGGGGTGTTCTCATCATTCTTCTTCACGGCGTCATCCGCCATTTCCTACTCCTGCCGGCCAGCCCGCCGGCTTGAAAAGAACCACCTGATGATCAGCATGGTCCGTATGAAAGAGCCGCCCGACTCCCCTCAAAGGCCGGCTCCGGATGTCTTAAAGTGGGCCCCTTGGCCCAAGGTTTCAAGGCGACGCAATGGCATAGGCCGGCGGAGTTCCCACCGGCCCACACAATAATGAAAAACAGGGCGTTTTTGCCGCCGCACCGGCAAGATGCTTAAGACGCGGTCTGCTCGCGGGGCTGACCCTTGTCCGAATAGGTGTAGAGGGGCCGCGCCTTACCATCGACCACGTCGGCCGTGATCACGACTTCCTGCACGCCATTCAGGGTCGGCAGTTCGAACATGGTTTCCAGCAAGATGCCTTCCAGGATCGAGCGAAGACCACGGGCACCCGTCTTGCGCTGAATCGCACGGCGGGAAATCGAATGCAGCGCCTCTTCCTGGAAGCGCAGCTTGACGCCCTCCATTTCGAACATGCGCATATATTGCTTGGCCAGCGCGTTCTTCGGCCGGGTCAGGATTTCGATCAGCGCCGGCTCCGACAAATCGCCCAAGGTGGCAAGCACCGGCAGACGGCCGATGAATTCCGGAATCAGGCCGAATTTGAGCAGATCTTCCGGCTCGATATCACGCAGAATATCGCCCGTGTTGCGCTCGTCCGGCCCCTTCACATTGGCACCGAACCCCATCGAAGTGCCGGAGGTGCGCGCGCCGATGATCTTGTCCAGGCCGGCGAAAGCGCCACCGCAGATGAACAG
>CAYWWT010000377.1:0-1896 GCA_964461855.1 uncultured Rhizobium sp.
GGCACCGGTCCCTGGATGCCGGTCCTGAAGGGCGACAAACTCTATGGACGCGGCGGCGCCGATGACGGCTATGCCCTGTTCGCCGCGATCAGCGCGCTTCTGGCCTTGAAGGAACAAGGACAGGCCCACGCCCGCGCGGTAATCGTGATCGAGGCCTGCGAGGAATCCGGTTCGCCCGACCTGCCCTTTTATATCGATCATCTCGCGGATCGTATCGGTACGCCGGATCTGGTCGTCTGCCTGGATTCGGGTTGCGGCAATTACGATCAGCTTTGGCTGACCACATCCTTGCGCGGCATGGTGATCGGCAATCTGACGGTGCGCGTGCTGACCGAAGGCGTGCATTCGGGCGACGCCAGCGGCGTGGTGTCATCATCGTTCCGCATTGCGCGCCAGCTTCTGTCGCGGGTCGAGGACGAGGCCAGTGGACAAATGAAACTGGACGATCTGTTCGTGCAGATCCCGCCGGAACGCAGCCGGCAGGCGAAAGAAGCCGCTGCGATCCTGGGCGCCGAAGTCTATACCAAGCTGCCTTTCGCACCGGGCGTCAAACCGATGGCGACCGATAATGCGGAGTTGATCCTGAACCGCACCTGGCGGCCGCAGCTGGCGATCACGGCGGTGGATGGCTATCCGCTGCCGGAGAATGGCGGCAATGTTCTGTTGCCCTACAGCACCCTGAAATTGTCGCTGCGCCTGCCGCCCACCTGCGAAGCAGAAGCCGCACGGCTGGCCGTAAAAAAAGCGCTGGAAGAAAATCCGCCCTATGGCGCGGTGGTGACATTCGATGCGCCGCAGATGGACGGCGGCTGGAATGCGCCTGCGCTCTCGCCCTGGCTGGCGGCGGCGCTGGAAAAGGCCAGCACCGATGCCTTCGGCAAACCGGTGGCCTTCATGGGCGAAGGCGGCTCCATTCCGTTCATGGCGATGCTGGGCAGGAAATTTCCCAAGACCCAGTTCGTGGTGACCGGTGTGCTGGGCCCGCACTCCAACGCCCATGGTCCCAACGAATTCCTGCACATCCCCACCGCCAAGAAGGTCGCCGCGGCAATCGCATCCATCCTGGCCGATCATGCGTTGCAGGAATCATGAGCTTTCTGGATTCCGCCGATGACGATCCCAGGCGCGCCAACCGGCGGCCCTTGCTGTTCTTCGTGCTGGTCACGTTGGCCGTCGGCGCGTTCGCCAGCGTCTTCACCGAGCCCAATATCGAAGGCTGGTATGTGGGCCTGCTGCATCCCTCATTCGCGCCGCCCAATTGGGTGTTCGCGCCGGTCTGGACCACGCTCTATGTGCTGATGGCGGTGGCGGCCTGGCGGGTATGGCGCGTTGCCGGGACGAAAAGCCCAGAGATGTTGTCTTACGCCCTGCAACTGATTTTCAATTTCGCCTGGAGCGCGATTTTCTTCGCCGCCCATCGCATTGAACTGGCTTTCGCCGAGATCTGCATCCTGGTCGCACTGGTTTTGACGACTACAATTCTGTTCTGGAAACGCGACCGGCTTGCCGGATGGCTCTTCCTGCCCTATCTGGGCTGGACGAGTTTCGCGGCCTTTTTGACCTACGCTTTTTGGACCCTTAACCACTGAAAAACCGGCATCTGGTAAGTTGCCGCCTTGGCAACTTCAGACAGCCTCCCTATATACCCCCTGAAGCTCGCATGGGATTGCTCATGGGCTTAAATTTGTCAAATATTTCAATGGGATGGACCGGAGGACGCCGTCAAGGGTCAGGACTCCATGCCCGTTCGAGAGGAATGAAGAATGGCTAAAGTAATCGGTATCGATCTGGGTACCACCAACTCCTGCGTCGCGGTGATGGAAGGGGCGGCCCCCAAGGTCATTGAAAATGCCGAAGGCGCGCGTACCACGCCGTCCATCGTTGCGTTTGCCCCCG
>CAYWWT010000378.1:0-1877 GCA_964461855.1 uncultured Rhizobium sp.
GCCGCACGTTGGCGGCAGCGGCGCTCGAGCCGCATCACACGGTGCTGGACGTCGCCTGCGGGCCGGGCATCGTCGCTTGCGCGGCCGCGAAACAGGCAGGACATGTCACCGGCATCGATCTCACCCCCGCGATGATCGAACAGGCCAAGGCCCGCCAGGCGCGCGAGACACTCGCCAATTGCGACTGGCGGGTGGGCGACGCCACGGCCCTGCCCTTCGCCGATGCTGGCTTCGAGCGCACCATCACCCGCTACAGCTTTCACCACATGCCCACGCCGGTCCGCGCCCTGAAAGAAATGGCGCGCGTGACCAGGCCGGGTGGCCGGGTGGTGGTGATCGACGCCACGCCGACGGCACAGACGCAGGTCGCGTACGACCGGATGGAGACGCTGCGCGATCCCTCGCACACTAGTGCCCTCACCCTGGAACAATTGCGCGCGCTGGGGCGCGAAGCGGGATTGACCGAAACCGTCCTTGATTTTCACCGCCTGGATGCGCGGCTTCAGGCGCTGGCGGATGCAGCCGACATGGCGGCGCTGACCGCGCTGTTCGATGCCGATATCGCCGGCGGAGAAGACCGCATCGGCGTCCAGGCCCGCCGCGACGCCGATGGCATCGTCTTCCGCTTTCCCATCAGCATCATCGCCTGGACCAAATGATGACGCTCCTCATGCTGAGCTTTCCGAAGCATGAGACCTCACCCTTCGACAGGCTCAGGGTGAGGACACTCCGAACTCCTCATGCTGAGCCCGTCGAAGCATGAGAACGCCGCACCTCAGCTTTTGATAAACGCCAGCAGATCCGCATTGATCACATCGGCATGGGTGGTGCACATGCCGTGCGGGAAGCCGGGATAAATCTTCAAAGTCCCCTGCTTCAACAGCTTCACCGACAGCAGCGCCGCGTCCTTGTAGGGCACGATCTGGTCGTCATCGCCATGCAGCACCAGAACCGGCACCTCGATCTTCTTCAGATCTTCGGTGAAATCGGTTTCCGAGAACGCCTTGATGCAGTCGTAACCGGCATTGGCGCCGCCCATCATGCCCTGGCGCCACCAATTGCCGATCACGCCCTGGCTGACCTTCGCGCCCGGGCGGTTGAAGCCATAGAAAGGCCCGCTGGCGATATCCAGATAGAGTTGCGCCCGGTTGGCGGCCAGCGCCGTGCGGAAGCCGTCGAACACTTCGATCGGCAATCCGTCGGGATTGCTCTCCTTCTTCACCATCACCGGCGGCACCGCGCTGATCAGCACCGCCTTGCCGACACGGCCCTTGTCGGCGCGCGCGACATAGGCCGCCACTTCGCCGCCGCCGGTGGAATGGCCGATATGCACCGCGCCCTGCAAATCCAGGTGCGCCGCCAACTGGGCCATGTCGGCGGCATAGTGCGCCATGTCGTGCCCGCCGGAGGTCTGGCTCGAGCGGCCATGCCCGCGCCGGTCATGCGCGATGACGCGATAGCCCTGATGCTGAAAAAACAGCATCTGCGTGTCCCAATCGTCGGCGGAAAGCGGCCAGCCATGATGGAAGACGATGGGCTGTCCGGCGCCCCAATCCTTGTAGAAGATTTCTGTGCCGTCCCTGGTGGTGATGGTGGGCATGTGCGTCTCCCTCGCTGAAGCGGGCGGGATCAAATCTCCAAATCACGACGCCCGCAAGACGGAGAAAGGCTGCCCCGAGGTGAAGAAGCAAAGGAGCAAGACAGCGACTGCGATCTCGCTCCGGGGTGCGCCAGCCTCGTCAATACCCGACCGCCGACCCTGCGGTGGCGCGGCGGTCGTTGGCGCCATAAACCACGCGCTTGCCATTCCTGGTGCCGACCACAATCGCCTCGTCGAAGCCGAACAGAAGGTTGTTCTCTTCGCTGATCTTGTAGCC
>CAYWWT010000379.1:0-1867 GCA_964461855.1 uncultured Rhizobium sp.
AGCACCTGATTTGTAATCAGGGGGTCACAGGTTCGAGTCCTGTAGCCGGCACCAGAATGTTCGGATGGCGGGCGGGCTTGGGGGCGCCGATGTTCTTTCTTCTGTCCAAGGTCCTGCTGCCGCTTCAGGCACCCAGCGACCTTCTCCTTCTGATTCTGACGGTTGGAGTGATCTGTTGCTGGTTCGCGAGAAGCCGGCGTCTGGGTATTCGCTTAGCGAGTTTGGCTACCGCTGCCTATCTGCTGATCTTTTTTCTACCCATATCCGATTGGATCACCGCGCCCCTGGAAAACCGGTTTCCACAATTGAGCGCCCTTCCCAACCATGTCGATGGCATCATCGTGCTGGGCGGCGCCGTCAATCCGGAAGTCGCCGCGCGGCGCGGACGGCCGACCCTCAATTCCGAAGCGGAGCGGATGACGGAATTCGTTCGCCTGGCAAAACACTATCCCGAGGCGCGGCTGGTTTTCAGTGGCGGATCGGGGCTGCTGGATTTTCAGCGTGGCTCCCTCAGCGAGGCGGATGTCGCCCGGCAATTCTTCGAAGACCAGGGTCTGGACCCGGCACGCGTGACGTTCGAGGACAAATCACGCAGCACGTATGAGAATGTGGTTTTCACCAAGGCGCTGATCAAGCCCGAAGCGAAAGATGTCTGGCTGCTGGTTTCGTCTGCCCGCGACGTTCCCCGGTCGATGGGTATTTTCCGCAAGCAGGATTGGGAGGTCGTGCCGGTCCCCGTCGCTTACAAATCCGGCGGGGCGCGCAGCAACCTGCTCAGCGACAATCTGCAGGCGCTGGACCGCAGCACGCATGAATGGCTGGGGCTTCTGGTCTACCGGATCACGGGAAAGAGTGAGGCGCTATTTCCTGCGCCCTGACCTCTCGCTCAAAACGCCCTCAATAACCCACCGACATCGCGCGAAAAGAAACGCCGGTCAGGGCGTGCCCGGGCGCGGCATAGGCCGCAGCGATGGAAGACGTGGTCGGAACCTGACGGGGCGCCATCGAGAGCGACAAGGCCGCAAGCGAGATGGCCAGGAAACTGAAGAGAATGGTGTGCCGGGTCATGGAACACTCCGTTTCGGGACATTGCGCCCGTCACGGAAGATAACGACGGCTCCGGCAGAATGGTTTCCGATTGTTACAAGCGTGATTGAAATGCCTTGCAACCGCCACAATGGGACCGGGTAACGGGATCCCGTGATTTGGCGTTTTCACGTTTCCAGGAGGTCGTTGGGCAAACGATTCGTCGGAGGACCGCTTGGCGGGAAGTGCCTGGCCAGCGCGTCACCGCAAATGCCGATTGCGCGGACAAAACCGTCGGCAGGTCTTCCCGTCTTCATGCCGTCCGTCACCGCGGCGATGGCGGCGTTCCAGGGTCCCGCCCCGACCGCTTCATGGATGGCCGAATGCGCCACCAATTCCACCTGGCGATCGCTCAGCGCCGCATAGATCAGAATGTGCGGCTCGGCCTCGGACAGGCGCGCACCGGAAGCGGCGAAATGGTGCCGCGCGACTTGGCGCACGCGATGCCGCTTGAGAAAACGCGGAGTCAGGCGCCGGCGGACCGGAGGAAACGCCACCACCAGCGCCACGCCGACAAATATCGCCGCCTGCAGCATGGTGTAGCCGGAAAGCGCGCGCAGGATCAGCGCTTCCACGCCGCGTACGCTGTCGTCGGTCCAGCTTGAAAAGATTCCCGCCAGCGCCAGCCGATGCAGCCCCGACAAGACCAGAATGGGCGGCCCGACCAGGGCTGCAATCGCCGCCCAGGCCAGCGGCACTTCGCGATAGCGCGACACTTCCTGCGCCAGGACGCAAAAGACTTCGCCCGCCGTCTTGCCTTCGGCCTCCGTGATCGCGGCGC
>CAYWWT010000380.1:0-1866 GCA_964461855.1 uncultured Rhizobium sp.
CAATGTGCTGGCGGGCGGCGCGGTCGAACGCATGGCGATCTTCGCGCTGGGCATCATGCCGTACATCTCGGCATCGATCATCATTCAGTTGATGACCACCGTGTTTCCCGAACTCGAAGCCTTGAAGAAGGAAGGCGAGGCGGGCCGGAAAGTCATCAACCAATATACCCGTTACGGCACGGTCGCGCTCGCGGTGGTTCAATCCTACGGCATCGCGATCGGCCTGGAGCATTGGGGCAACGTCGTCATTCATCCCGGCTTCTTCTTTCGCATCACCGCGGTCATCACGCTCACCGGCGGCACCATGCTCCTGATGTGGATCGGCGAGCAGATCACCAGCCGCGGCGTCGGCAACGGCATCTCGCTGATCATTTTCGCCGGCATCGTGGCGCGCTTTCCGACCTTGGGACTTCAGGCCTTGGAATCGGCCCGCACCGGCGCCACCAATCCGCTGCTGCTCCTGGCTTTCGCCGCCTTTTCTATCGCCCTGGTCGGCGGCATCGTTTTCATGGAACGCGCGCAGCGCCGTCTCTTTGTGACCTATCCGAAGCGACAGGTCGGCAACAAAATCTATGGCGGGGAGAGTTCGCATCTTCCGCTGAAGCTGAATGTGTCAGGCGTCATCCCGCCGATCTTCGCGTCCTCGATCCTGCTTCTGCCGACCACAGTCGCCAGCTTCAATGCGCAAAATCTCCCGGACTGGCTGCAGACCATCGTCACCTATCTCAGCCGTGGCCAGCCGCTGTATCTGATCATCTATGCGGCGCTCATTCTCTTCTTCACGTTTTTCTATACCTCGGTGGTGTTCAATCCCGAGGAGACGGCGGAGAATCTGAAGAAATATGGCGGCGTCTTTCCGGGCATCCGGCCGGGCAAGAAGAGCGCGCAATTCATCGACTATGTGTTGACACGCATCACCGTGATCGGGGCGCTGTATCTGACCGTCGTCTGTCTGCTTCCCGAATTCATGTTCTACAAATACAATCTTTCCTTCTCGCTGGGTGGCACCTCGATCCTGATCGTGGTCTCGGTCACGATGGATACCGTGGCGCAGATCCAGAGCCATCTGGTGGCGCAGCAATATGAAGGCCTGATCAAGAAATCGAAGCTGCGCGGAGCGCGAAGGTGAATCTGGTTCTGTTCGGACCCCCGGGGGCGGGGAAGGGCACTCAAGCCAAAATTCTGACCGAGAAGAGGGGCCTGCCGCAGCTTTCCACCGGCGACATGTTGCGCGCCGCGATCGCGGCCGGCACGCCGCTGGGCCAGGCCTGCAAGGCGCTGATGGACAAGGGTTCCCTGGTGCCCGACGAAACCGTGATCGGCATCATCGCCGAACGCTATGACCAACCGGACTGCGCCCAGGGCGCGGTGTTTGACGGGTTCCCCCGGACCATCCCCCAGGCCGAGGCTCTGGACCGGATGCTGGCCGAGCGGGGCCGCAAGATCGACCTGGTGCTGGAACTGAAAGTGGACGATGCGGCGCTCCTGGCCCGGGTCGAGAGCCGAATCGCTGCTGGCGGTCCGGTCAGGGCGGATGACAATCCGGAAACGCTCCAGAAGCGCCTCGAAGTCTATTACGCCAACACGGCCCCGCTCCTGGGCTATTATGGCGGGCAGGGCAAGCTGACGACCCTGGATGGCATGGCCCCTATCGGGGACGTGACCGGCCAGATCGCGGCGATTTTAGAGGGAATGGAGGGGTAGAAGGGCTCTGGAGACCCTGTCGCGTCGGCCTGTGGCCTCCTTGGCATCGCTACGCGCTGGGCGCGCCAGCGATCCTGCGACAATAAATCCCAAGGGATAGTTGACGACAGGGGGTCCATTCCTATAATCCGCGCCTTCGCGACATTTTTTCGTGTCATTTCC
>CAYWWT010000381.1:0-1866 GCA_964461855.1 uncultured Rhizobium sp.
GCAAACCGACTATTCCGATGCCGATGCCGATGCCGAAATGACGCGCAAAGGCGATATGCAAATCCGCCGGCCTGATGGGATTCATAAGGGGTCGCTTTGATGCCTACGTACGTCGCGGACCTCTTCGCGGCGCACATTCTTGCAACGACACAAATCCCTTCGGGATGGCGGACATGGCGGCAGAGTACAAAAAAGACGATATCCTTGGAGGCGGCGCAAAATGAGGGTGCTGAAGACGACAAGCTTTGCTTTTGCGATCTTTCTCCTTGCCACAAATGCGCACGCTCAAGCCAAGGGAGATTGGGCCCACTCCGGCGGCGACATCGGCGACACCAAATATTCGGCGCTCGATCAGATCAACGCCGGAAACATCAAGCGCCTGAAAGTCGTCTGGCGCGCGCCGGCCATCGATACGGCCGTGCGCGCCGAAAATCCGCAGTTGGTGCCCTCGAACAACTACCAGGACGCTCCGCTCGTTTTTGATGGCGTCATGTATATCAGCAATCAAATCGGCCAGGCCGAAGCCCGCGATCCGGGAACCGGCAAGGTGATCTGGCGCCAGGCCAACTTCCCCGGCGACGGTCCTCTGACCGCGCTCCGCTCAAGCCGCGGCATAGCAATTTGGGGCGAGGGCGCGGGCGCTCGCATCGTGACGGTTCGCGGCCCCTATCTCTATCTTCTCGATGCGAAAACGGGCGCGGTCATCCCCGGCTTCGGCGACAATGGCCGCGTCGACATGCGCGTGAATCCCAAGGATCTCTTCTACTGGCGCACGCCTAGTCCGATCGTCGTGCACGATGTCATCGTCATCGGCGGCCAGCCGATCGCTACCGGCACCGCCGATGTCAACAAGGCGTCCCTGGCCGGCGATATCCGCGGCTACGACGTGCATTCGGGCAAGCTGCTCTGGACATTTCACACGGTACCTCACGAAGGCGAGCCGGGTACCGAGACTTGGGAGAACCAGTCTTGGCGCGACGGCGGCAAGTCCTATACCTGGAACGGCTTCAGCGCCGACGAACAGCTCGGATACGTGTATGTGCCCCTGAGCGCGCCCCCCAACGACTATTACGGTGGGGCCAGGCCGGGGGACGACCTCTTCTCCGATTCCCTTGTTGCCCTAGACGCCAAGACCGGCAAAAGGGTTTGGCACTTCCAGACTGTGCATCACGACCTTTGGGACTATGATATTCCGACGCCGCCGATGCTGGCCGATATAAAAGTCAACGGCCGCCTGCGCAGGGCCGCCATTCAGGTCACCAAGACCGCCTTTGTATTCGCCCTCGACCGAGTGACCGGCGAACCGCTTTTTCCGATCGTACAGACACCTGTGCCGGCATCAACCGTTCCAGGCGAGAAGGCTGCGATAACGCAGCCGATCCCAGCCAAGCCCAAGCCCTTCGACCGACAAGGCGTAAGCGAGGATCAGTTGATCGATTTCACGCCGCAATTGCATGCGGAAGCGGTGGAAATCATGAATCGCTACGTTCATGGCGATATCTTTACGCCGCCATCGGTCGCTGGCGGGCCCGACGGCAAGTTGGGCACACTGTACTTGCCCGGCTGGGTCGGTGGCGCGAATTGGAACGGCGCTGCCCTCGATCCGCAAACGGGCATAATCTACGTTCCCTCGGTGAGCGTGCCTTGGGTCGCCGGCCTCGAACCCGATGGCAAGGGCGGCTATCGCCGCGCCCGCACCCAAGGCGGCCTCTATCTCGACGGACCTCAAGGCCTGCCGCTGGTCAAGCCGCCCTACGGCAGGATCACCGCGATCGACATGAACAGTGGCGACCATCTCTGGATGGTTCCCAACGGTGACGGCCCCCGCAATCACCCGCTCTTGAAAGATCTCAACCTTCCGCCGCT
>CAYWWT010000382.1:0-1844 GCA_964461855.1 uncultured Rhizobium sp.
GTCGAACGCCTGCGCGAACAACAGGCGCGCGCCAATGCCGGCATCGAGATGCCGCTGGTGCATGTCTCGCCCAACCAGATTTCCGGTCTGATCGAGGCGCTGGCGGCCCCGCCTTATGACGGCAAGGCCGACCTTCCCGACATCGCCTATGAACAGGAGTTGGAAGTCGACGAACTGTTCCCGGTGGCGGAAGCGATGCAGCTTTTGCGGCTGGCGGACGTGGAAGGCGGCGACATCAAGCTCACCCATATGGGCAAGCGCTTTGCGGATGCCGATCTCAACGAGCGCAAGGAAATCTTTTCGCGTTCGTTGATGAACAATGTCCCGCTGGCCGCCCATATCCGCCGCATCCTGGACGAACGTGCCACCCATTCCGCACCCAAAAGCCGCTTCCTGGACGAGTTGGAAGATCACATGGCCGAAGAAGCGGCCGATGACTCGCTCAAGACCGTGGTGTCATGGGCCCGCTTCGGCGAGCTATTTTCATATGACGACGACGCCGCGCTCTTCAGCCTGGAAAATCCAACCTGATTATCGAAACAAGATCAGGCCGCTCGCATGGCTTGGCCGCCATGCTCACCCCCCTCGCGTGCGAAGCACGCTGGAGGGGGAGGTGTCTCTGAGCGCTTGCGCGAAAGAGACGGAGGGGGTGAAAAATTACTTCACCCGCGTGCAGGTGGTGACGCGTTTGGTCGCGGTGTCCTTGACCGTGCAGCTTTCATCGGCCCGCGCCACCCTGTTCGAACGGTGACGGCTTCTGGACGAGGAATGCTTCCAGGCCGGCTCCCCGAAATTGATGGTGTCGGAGCTGGTGAGCATGCCGATGGCCGCGCCGCCCAATCCGCCGACCAGAGCGCCGGTTGCGGCCGATCCCGCCAGCGCACCAATGGCAGCGCCCGTGCCGGCGCCAAGCAGGCCGCCCGAAAGACCGCGATCGCCCGGCGTGGTGCCGCACCCCGACACGGCCAGACCGCAAACCAAGACAGGCACCAAAGCCAATGCGCCGAAATGCTTGGACATGATCTTTTCCTCTCCACCCATCGGTGCCCGCCGATAGGCAACACCGGAATCGGCACCTTGTTCCGGCGATGAGGGTGGGCGGCAAAACGGACCGGAATTTGCGCAAAACAAGGCGCGATTGCGGCGCCTGAAAAGACGGCAAATACGCATTAACCAGCGGCTTCGACCGCATGACGCTTTCGCTGCGGCGCGCCGCTATTTTCCGGCGCGAAAATTCACGTCGCTGTCGGCAACCATGTAAAGCGTCACCGCCCACGCCGCCACATTCTGGCGCAGTTGCACCGGATCGACGATCGCCAGCGTGTCGTCTGCCGAATGGTGATAATCGAAATAGCGGCTGGCATCCTGATGCAGCGCCAGCACGGGAACGCCCGCGCGATGGATGGCCTCCACATCCGCGCCGCCGTCGCGCGCCGGCGTCTTCGACGACATGATCTTCAGCGGCGCCAGGATGGCGGGAAGCTCTCTCAGCTGCGGCTTGTCCAGCGCGCCTTCGGGCATTTCCAGCATGTAGATACTGTCGCTGCCCAGATCGCTTTCGCCGGCGAGCACGATCTTGTCGAGTTCGGATTTGTGCGCTTCCAGATACGCCGCGCCCGAGCCGCCGGTTTCCTCCGAGCCCCAGAACACCACGCGGATGGTGCGCGCGGGATGGCGCGGCAGGATACCGATCAACCGCGCGGCGGCGGCGCTGATCGCGACGCCCGCGCCATCATCGATGGCGCCGGTGCCCGGATCCCAACTGTCGATATGGCCGCCCGCCACCACGATCTGGTCAGGGGCGCTGCTGCCCGTTACATCGCCGGAAATCGTCCAGGCCGTCG
>CAYWWT010000383.1:0-1832 GCA_964461855.1 uncultured Rhizobium sp.
GGGGATGCCTAACACCTAAGGAAGGGAAATTCCATACGGAGTACGAAACAAAGCCATACCGGACTCGGGATTCGCCCTGCGGAAGCGGGTCTGACTACCGGCTCCGCTCCAGCAACCGGACCTTTTCCTGGGCCCGTCCGGTGCATTCGCGGTTGACGGCACCGACCAGGAAGCAAGTGGAAATCACCGCGGCGCTGCCAATCATCACCAGAACACCACGACCGGTGGCAAGCCCGGTTCGAATAAAATGCTCATAAAGAAGGACCAGGAGCGGGGCGGCCCAGAGCCAAGCCAGGAACCGGCGCAATTGCTGCCGCTGGAGAAAGAGGCGGCGATATTCGGCCCGCAACGCAAAGGCGTTTTGAACGGCTCCGGACGGGGCGCGCGCGAGAACCAGGAGAAAGAACGCCACTAATATACTGAGGCCCACAAACCACACGCCGATATGCAAAAAGACCTGCCCGGTTATGGCGAAGATCAGCAACGCCAGCGCTTCCCACAATTGGCCAAGGCGGATATGCCGGACGAAGGCCGGATAGCCGTCGGACAGTGCTGGATTGGCATGGTTGTCCGCGAAATCCCCCAATTCGCGATCCCCCTGGACGACCAGCAGCGTTCGCAGGATTCCCAGCACAGGAATTGCGAGCGGCAAAAGCATGACGAACTGCAACGCCAACTGAAAGTCGGGCGTTCCGACCGGCGCCATCCTCAGGCGGCCCAGGATTTCGGGGCAGAAGCCGATTATGAAGATTGCGATCAGGATCGCCTCGACAATCGAGCGTTCCACTGTCGGACGCCCGATCTGGCGATAGGTTTCGCACAAAAGAGTCCCGGCAAGCACCACTACCGTACCAAGAACGGCTTCGACCGGGCTGAGACGCCATAGAGAAGCGCTCAGGCCCATCAGGCAAAAGAAAACAAGCCCGCCCTGAAGAAGCAGCAATGGCGGATTGGCCGCGCGAATCGCACAGCTCAGGACCACGCGAGGCACAGTGCGAAGCGCTTCCGCAAGATATTGCGCAGGACCGCAATAGATTTCCCGAAGATCGCCCACCACCGCTTCGCGGGCAGCTGGCGGAATCAGAAGCTGCAAGACCTTTTCGAGGATCGCCGGGGGCGCGGTCAGCGGCTGGGGTTCCATATACGCCCCTTCCAGCTCTCCGCGATGGTTTCATAGATTCGGCGCGCAGTTTGTGCCGATTCCCGCAAGGCGCGTTCGCCCGACTTTTCCAGCCGGTAATAGCGCCGCGACCGCCCGCCGCGCTCCTTGATCGGGTCCGACAGCCAGGAGGAAATCAGGCGCTTATCCTCCATCCGGTCCAGCGTGGCATAGACCGCGCCGCGTGTGACCTTCTTGGCGCCGCCCAACGCTTCGACCCTGGCATGAATAGTGACGCCATAAGCCCCGTCGTCGAGGGACAGTATCGCGGCAAGAACGATTTGTTCGAACTGACCGATCGCGGTGGGCGGCGCCATTTATCCTACATGGTAGATTTAATCACGGCCGCGAGTCAATTCGAATATCGCCATGGAAATGAATTTAAGGTCTTCGCGCCATAATGCATACGGTGTATTACTAATACACGTAGCGTGCGGAGAGACGGCATGAACCCGGCGATTTCCTTGCGGCAGGTGGTGAAGTCCTACCGGCGCGGGCGCGAGCGCGTCGAAGTGCTTCACGAACTCGATCTCGACGTCGCCAAGGGCGAATTCGTCGCCCTGATGGGCCCGTCGGGCTCTGGCAAGACCACCATTCTGAACTTGATCGGCGGTATCGACCGCGCCGATCGCGGCATGGTCGAAGTCGCGGGCAGCCACCTTGAAACCATGTC
>CAYWWT010000384.1:0-1829 GCA_964461855.1 uncultured Rhizobium sp.
TGATGATGTTCATCATCGGCACCGGCAGAAGCTCCGCCTTGGTGCCCCCGACATAGCGATAAAGCGGCAGGCCCGAAGCCATCGCCGCCGCCTTCGCCACCGCCAGCGACACGCCCAGGATGGCATTGGCGCCCAGGCGCGCCTTGTTCGGGGTTCCGTCGAGGGCGATCATGGTCTTGTCGATATGGGTCTGTTCTTCGGCTTCCATGCCGCACAGGGCATCGAACAATTCGCCGTTCACGGCGGCGACAGCCTTTTCCACACCCTTGCCGCCATAGCGCTTGCCGCCGTCGCGCAACTCCACCGCCTCATGGGCGCCGGTCGAGGCACCGGATGGAACCGCGGCGCGGCCGAAGCTCCCATCTTCCAGGCGCACATCCACCTCCACGGTGGGATTGCCGCGGGAATCCAGGATTTCACGGCCGGTGATGTCGAGGATGGCGGTCATGGCGGGCCCTTTTCGCAGAATTTGCGCCGTCTTTACGGGAAGTTTGCGGATTTCGCCACCCGTTCTGCGGGATCCGGCGACGGAGCTTTGGCATCCGGGACGTTTCAGCCGGGTGAAGGGCATTTGCTGGAGAACTCGTATGACAGGTTTCAAAATGATCATTGTGGCCGCCGGCCTGCTGGCGCCTCTGCCGCTGATGGCCGCCTTGCCGAGCGCCGCCCAGGACCAAAAGCCGGCCATGGCCGGGGCTGAGCATGGCGCCGGCCGGCACCATGGCGACCGCCTCTTGGGCTTCCTCACGCCCGAGCAGCGCGTCGCCTACCGGATGCAGATCCGCCAGGAAGCGCGTGAACAGAGGCGTGCCTTCCGCAAGGAACATTTCCAGAAGCTGGCGTCGATGACGGAAAGCGACCGGCAGAAACTCAAAAGCGATATGCAGGCGCGCTGGGACGCGATCCCCGCCGACCGCAAAGCCCGCATTCATGAGCGCCTGACCCATCGTCATAATCCGCGATAAATCCCGCGAGTCGGTTAGACTGGTCCCGCGCCGAAAAGGCGCGGGACCATTTTCGTTTTGGGGGATCAATGCTTGCCGCACCTGCCACCATCCTGAGCGCCGCCGTCACCATCCTCACCGCCCTGGTGCTCTACTACAGCATGTTCGTCGTGGGCCGCACCCGCGGCCGGGTGAAGATTTTCCCGCCCGCCATGACCGGCCACCCCGATCTGGACCGGGCGCTTCGGGTTCAGGGCAACACGGTCGAGCAGGTGGTGATCTTCCTGCCGCTGCTGTGGGTCGCCACGCTTTACTTCCATGGCTGGGCCCCGCCGGCGCTGGGCCTGATCTGGTGCATCGGCCGGGTGCTTTACGGCATCGGCTATATGAAGGAAGCCAATAAGCGTGGCCCCGGCTTCGCCATCGCCTCGCTCGCCTGTCTAGCGCTTTTGGTGTTGTCGATCTGGGGCGTTGTCGCCAGCTGGATGGCGGCGAACGCGGTTTGATCCGGCCTAACGCCCGCGTTTCACCACGGCGTCAATCTCGACCAGTTGCTCGAGCAACGCCGGGAAGTCGCTGAGCTTGACCATGTTGGGGCCGTCTGACGGCGCATGGTCTGGATCCTGGTGCACTTCCAGGAAAACCGCGGCGACACCGGCCGCCACGGCCGCGCGCGCCAGATACGGCACCATGGTGCGGTCGCCGCCGGACTTGTCGCCCTGCCCGCCCGGCTGCTGCACCGAATGCGTAGCGTCGAACACCACCGGGGCGCCGAACTTGGCCATGATCGGCAGCGCCCGCATGTCGCTGACCAGGTTGTTGTAGCCGAAGCTGACGCCGCGTTCCGTCACCAGCACGTTGGCATTGCCGGCGCCGGTGATCTTG
>CAYWWT010000385.1:0-1820 GCA_964461855.1 uncultured Rhizobium sp.
GAGAATATCGGGCCGAGGCGCCAGCACTCGCGCCAACGCCGCGCGCCGCGCCTCGCCGCCGGAAAGGTTCGCGGGCGCTTCTTGGCCCGTCAGGCCCAGATGTCCCAAAAGATAATAAGCGCGGTTGGGGTCATCGCCGGGTTGCAATCCCGCCTCGACATACTCATGCGTGGTGGCATAACCGGCCAGATTGGGCTCTTGCGGCAGATAGCGGATGGTGGCGCCGGGCTGGGCGAAGTGCTCGCCGCTATCGGCCTCGATCATCCCGGCGGCGATCTTGAGCAAGGTAGATTTGCCGGAACCATTGCGGCCGACCAGGCAAAGCCGCTCGCCTTCGCCCACGCTCAGGTCCGCGCCATCGAGCAGCACGGTGTTGCCGAACCGGAGATGAATGTCTTTCAGGAAAAGCAGGGGCGCCATGCGGGGCTTGTCTTACGCCCGGGCCCCGCGATCAAGCTTAAAGATGGCGGCTATCGCGGGGAATGCGTCGCCGCCAGATAATCCACAATCAGGGCCGCGTCGGCGTCGGTGATCGGCGCCTTGTAGACATTGCGCATCTTGGTCACTTCCGCAGCCCAGGTCGCGCGCGGAAACAGCGGCTGGTCCAGCACCATGTCGGCGGAGTGACAGGCCAGGCAATTGCGGTTCACCACCGCGACATTGGGTCCGTCCGGAAACACCGCCGCATCGGGCGGCAATTCGACCGACAGCGGCTTGAAGGCGGGCGCCGCCATCGTCGCGGTGGTCACGCCCAGAAAGCATGCGGCTGCGAGTGCGATCTTTTTCATGGCGCCATCTCAGATCAGGGTCACGGGCAGGCGCTCGACCACATTGCGCATGAAGCCGGACGGATTCCAGTTGGGCGTGTCGGGCTGCACCTCGCCTTTGGTGTTGGTGCAACGGACCAGCAAGGTGGCGGGGCCTGGCGCACCCGCCGGAAGCTGGGCCGTCCAGGCGCGGAAGCTGTAAGGCCCCTCGTCCTTGCCCAGCTTGGCGGCATGCCAGTCGGTGCCATCGGCGGAAACTTCGACCTTGGCGACACCACAATCGCCGCCCATCGCCATGCCGCGCAGGCTGAGCGCTCCGGCCTTGATGCGCGCGCCTGCCGCCAGATTGGTGACGAACGATCGCGGCACCATGCGGTTGATCGGCACCATGGTCAGTCCGGTCTGGCCCGGTTTCATGTCGGCATGCGGCGTGTCGGGGATAAGATAGGCCGTCTTCATCCAATATCTGTCGTCGGGCGCATCGAGCAGCTCGATGTCGCTCAGCATTTTGACCCAATAGGTCGAATACCAGCCCGGCACGATCAGGCGGATGGGATAGCCGTTGAGCAACGGCAGCGGCTTCCCATTCATGGCGGTGGCGATGATCACTTCGGGCTGGCGGGCATGCGCGATGGCGAGCGATTTCTGGAAGGTCGCGCCTTCACTGACCGTCGGCGTATCCATTCCGGTGAAGCGCGCCTGCACCGCAGACGCCTTGACCCCTGCCTTATCCAGAACGTCGCTGAGCTTCACGCCGGTCCAGCGCGCATTGCCCATGCCGCCATTGCCCCATTGCGCGCCCGGCACGCGCGGCTCGAAAAATCCCCGCGAATTGCCGGAGCATTGGTTGACCGCCGCAACCGACACCTGCGGAAGCTTCTGCAGATCGGAAAGCGATAAGGAAATTTCGCGGTCCACCGCGCCATGGATCTTCAACCGGAAGCTTGCCGGATCGATCTCGGTGGGAATGACGGACCAGTGCCAGCGCACGAAGAATTTTTCGTTGGGCGTGAAGACCTGGCCATCGAAATCGGTGAAAGGCGTTTCCAGCAA
>CAYWWT010000386.1:0-1807 GCA_964461855.1 uncultured Rhizobium sp.
GGCAAGATCCTGAACATCGAACGCGCCCGCTTCGACAAGATGCTGTCGTCGGACAGCATCGTCTCCCTCATTACGGCGCTCGGCACCGGCATCGGGCGCGAAGAATTCAATCCCGACAAGCTGCGCTATCACAAGATCATCATCATGACCGACGCCGACGTGGACGGTGCTCATATCCGCACGCTTTTGCTTACCTTCTTCTATCGCCAGATGCCGGAATTGATCGAGCGCGGCCATATCTTCATTGCGCAGCCGCCGCTCTACAAGGCGGCGCGCGGAAAATCGGAACGCTACCTGAAAGACGAGCCGGAACTGCAAAATTATCTCATCGAGGAAGGATCCTCCGGCGCAGCCCTGACCTTGCACACCGGAGAGACCGTAACGGGCGCGGATTTCGCGACCCTGGTCAACAGCGCGCGCAATGCCGTGGCGGCGTTGGATGGATTTCCGCGCCACTATCCCCGCTTCGTGCTGGAGCAGGCTGCGATTTCGGGGGCGATGAATCCGGAGATTTTGTCCGACGCCAACCGCGCCTCCGATGCGGCGCGCTACATCGCCCAACGCCTGGACGCCCTCAGCGAAGAATTCGAGCGCGGCTGGCATGGCGAACCGACCTCCGATGGCGGCCTCAAATTCTGGCGCGAAGTTCGCGGCGTCCGCGAAGCGGTTGCCATTGATGGCGCGTTGATCGCCAGTACGGATGCCCGCAAGCTGGACCGCATGGCGAGCGAGCTGCAACAGACCTATCTCAAATCGGCGACCCTGAAGCGCAAGGATGAGAGCCGCGAAATTCATTCGCCCACCGCCCTGCTCAACACCGTGTTCGAATGGGGCCGCAAGGGCTTGGCGCTGCAACGCTACAAGGGCCTGGGCGAAATGAATCCGGAACAGCTTTGGGAAACCACGCTGGACGAAAATGCCCGTTCCCTGCTGGTGGTCAAGGTTCAGCATGCCGATGAAGCCGGCGAACTTTTCGCCAAGCTGATGGGCGATGTGGT
The DNA here is from genome assembly GCA_964461855.1 of uncultured Rhizobium sp. GTDB lineage: Bacteria > Pseudomonadota > Alphaproteobacteria > Micropepsales > Micropepsaceae > Rhizomicrobium. The sequence goes on from CAYWWT010000386.1 coordinate 999, forward strand.
AGAACCGCGCCGCGAATTCATCCAGGAGAACGCGCTCTACGCTTCGGTCGATATCTAGGAGCGACGGCCAGGGAAAATGTGAAGCGGTTTCCCGTCCGGCCGCGCGGCCAAAATCGACTGATGCCGGAAACAAACAAGAGTTCTCAACAATGGGTTTCCGCTTTCAGAAGCGCATCAACATCCTTCCGGGCATTCGCGCCAATCTGTCGAAAGGCGGTGTGTCGGCAAGCTTGGGGCCGCGCGGCGCCGATGTGAATATCGGTCGGAACGGCATTACCACCAATGCCGGCATCCCGGGCACCGGCCTTTCCTATCGCTCCAAGGCCGGCGGCCGCGGCGGCATGCTCGGAATTCTCGCGGTCATTGCCGGATTGGGTTTCTGGGCTTTCCAGCACCGGGACAGGATCGAGAAAATCCTGATGCCTCAGCCGGAAGCAACAAGCCCGTCCACCACAGGAAAGCAACCCGCCACAGGCAAGGCGTCCTCCGTCCGTTTTGTTCACCGGGAAGGCTCGCTCTTGCGTGAAACCGAGAGCGCTTCCGGCAAAGCCTTGAAGAAAGAACCAAAGGGCGCGCAAGTTACCCTGATCGCCAGCGATGGGGACTGGATCCAGGTGCGTGACGGAGATTTGACCGGCTGGATGCGGGCGCATGTTTTGGGCACTTCGCCGCCCGACTGATTACTTCGCGCGGGCGCTTACCAGCCAGCAGGCGATACCCAGACGAATATGGCCCGTGCGCGCCAGATGCGCGGCCAAGGCTTCGCTCACCGCGGCCTGCACGCGCCCGCGCATATCCTCATCGGCGTC
>CAYWWT010000387.1:0-1804 GCA_964461855.1 uncultured Rhizobium sp.
GTTTGGTGATCTCGACATACCAGTCGCAGAAAATGTCATAGACGAAATGATAGGCCGTGCTGGCGGCATCGTTGAAACGTTGCGCCTCGATCATGGCCGTGACATCGCGGATCGCGTTGTCGGTCTCGTTCACGATCCATTTGTTGGCGGTCTCGCGCACGCCGGACGGGTTGAAGCCCGGCACCGTGACGCAGCCATTCATTTCGCAGAAGCGCGACGTATTCCACAATTTGGTGGCGAAGTTGCGGCCCGACTCCACGCGGGTGGGACCGATGCGCATGTCGCGATTTTGCCCGGCCGTCAGCGCCAAAGTGATGCGCAGGGCGTCGGCGCCATACTCGTCGATCAAGGTCAGGGGATCGACCACATTGCCCTTGGTCTTGGACATTTTGGCGCCCTGCTCGTCCAGGACGCGGTTGTGGATCAGCACGGTCTTGAACGGCACATCACCCATGAAATGCAGGCCCATCATCATCATCCGGGCGACCCAGAAGAAGATGATGTCGAAACCCGTCACCAGCACGCTGGTGGGATAAAAGCGCGCCAACTCCGGCGTCTTGTCCGGCCAGCCCAAGGTTGAGAAGGGCCACAGGGCGGACGAGAACCAGGTGTCGAGAACATCGGTGTCACGTGTCAACGCCTTGCCACCCGCCTGGGCCACCGCTTCAGCTTCGGTTTCCGCGCAATAGATTTTGCCTTCGGCATCGTACCAGACCGGAACCTGGTGACCCCACCAGATCTGGCGGGAAATGCACCAGGGCCGGATGTTGCGCATCCAACCGAAGAAAACATTGCCCCAGTTTTCCGGAACGAATTTGGTGTCGCCCTTCTCCACCGCCGCGATAGCCTTGGCCGCCAGCGGTTCGACATTCAGGTACCATTGTTCGGTGAGCATCGGCTCCAGCACGACGGTCTTGGTTTTTTCGTCATGCGGAACCGAATGGGTGATGGCCTCCGAGCCATCGAGAAGGCCCGCGGTTTCCAGGTCGGCCACGATCTTCTTGCGCGCCGCTTCGCGCGACAGGCCGCGATAAGGCGCGGGCACGCTGTCGTTCAAGGTGGCATCTTTGTTGAAGATGCCGATCATCTCCAATCCGTGACGTTTGCCTATGTCGAAATCGTTGAAGTCATGCGCGGGCGTGATTTTGACCGCGCCGGTGCCCTTCTCCGGATCGGAATGTTCGTCGGCGATGATCGGCACCAGGCGGCCGGTCAGCGGCAGCACCGCCTTGCGTCCCACCAGCGCCTTGTAGCGTTCGTCGTCCGGATGCACCGCCACGGCGGTATCGCCCAGCATGGTTTCAGGCCGGGTGGTGGCGATGGTGATGAAGGTGCCCGGCATATCCTCGATGGGATAGCGGATGCGCCAGAGATGGCCCTTGATGTCGATATTCTCGACTTCCAGGTCGCTGACCGCGGTCTCCAGCCGCGGGTCCCAATTCACCAGCCGCTTGTCCTTGTAGATCAGGCCTTGGCGGTGAAGTTCGACGAAGACCTTGGCGACGGCGCGCGACAGCCCCTCGTCCATGGTGAAGCGCTCGCGGCTCCAATCGGCGCTGGCGCCCAGCCGGTGCAATTGCTCGATGATGGCGCCGCCGGATTCGGCTTTCCATCTCCAGATCTCGGCCAGAAATTTCTCGCGGCCCAGCCCCACCCGGCTCATCTGCCGTTCCGCCAACTGGCGTTCGACGATCAGTTGCGTCGCGATGCCGGCATGGTCGGTTCCCGGCTGCCAAAGCACGTCCTTGCCCCGCATGCGCTCGAAGCGCGCCAGGATGTCCTGCAGCGTGTTGTTGAAGGCATG
>CAYWWT010000388.1:0-1803 GCA_964461855.1 uncultured Rhizobium sp.
CGAACGAAATGAACCGATGAAAGCCCGCGTTTTTGTAACTCTGAAGAATGGCGTTCTCGATCCGCAAGGAAAGGCCATCGGCCACGCGCTGAATGGCCTGGGCTTCGGCTCGGTCGGCGAAGTCCGCCAGGGCAAAGTCATCGATCTCGATCTTTCCGAGACCGATGCGGCCAAGGCCAAGGCTTCGCTGAAGGATATGTGCGAAAAGCTTCTGGCCAACACCGTGATCGAGAAATACGAAATCGAGATCCGATAGGCGTCCGCATGCTCAAGCCCGCGCGGCTCCTGGTCCTTCCTCTCCTGCTTCTGGCGCAGCCTGCCTTCGCCCAGATGTCGACCGAGCAGTTGCTGGCCCAGCCGCCGGAAAAGCTGGCCGCGCTGAAGAACGATCCGCATGTCGCCAAGGCGATGAAATTCCTTCAGGTCTCCGATTCCCGCGCCGATGTCCTGAAAAAGGCCGATGGCGTGCTGGATGTCGTGGTCATGTCCGAGCAACGCGAACATCCCGGACAGAATGCGCTGTTCTGGAATGCCTTCCGCGATCGGGTCCGGGGCCAGGTTCAGGAAGAAATCGATCAGTTCATGCTGCTGTCCGCCCAGCTCTATGCCGAGCGTTTCACGGACGCCGAACTCGACCAGTTGATTGCGTTTTATTCCAGTGGCATTGGCGCGAAATACTTTAAAGAACGCGCCGCGCTCGACAGCCAGGAGATCGATCTTGCCTCGGCCTGGAGCGATCAGGTCGCGCCCCGGGTGCTGGAAAAAGTCCGTGCGAACATGAATGCCGGCAAGGCCCGGCAAAGGTGAAGGCCCGATGAAATCCGCCGTGATTGTTTTTCCCGCCGCCAATTGCGACCGCGATGCCGCGACCGCGCTGGAGGCCATGACCGGCAAGAAAGCCGCGATGGTCTGGCACCAGGACAGCGAACTCCCCGACGTCGATCTGGTGGTGCTGCCGGGCGGCTTCTCCTACGGCGACTATCTGCGCTGCGGTGCCATGGCCAACCAGTCCAAAATCATGGGCGCCATCAAAGCCCATGCCGCCAAAGGCGGCGCGGTGCTGGGCATCTGCAACGGCTTTCAGGTGTTGACGGAATCCGGAATGCTTCCGGGCGCGCTGATGCGCAATGCGGGCCTGAAATTCGTCTGCAAGCCGGTGGCGCTGTCGGTTGAGGAAACCCAATCCGCCTTCACCCGCAAATATGACAAAGGCCAGACCCTCACCCTTCCCGTCGCGCATGGCGAAGGCAATTACTATGCGGACGATGAGACCTTGAACCGGCTGGAAGGCGAAGGCCGGGTGATGTTCCGCTACCAGGACAACCCCAACGGCTCGGCGCGCGACATCGCCGGCATCCTCAACGAAAAACGCAACGTGCTTGGCCTGATGCCGCATCCGGAACGGGTGGTCGATCCCGTCACCGGCGGTACCGATGGCCGCAAGCTGTTCGAAAGCCTGATCGAAGCGCTCTCATGACAAACATCACGCCGGAACAAATCCGCGAGCATGGCCTCTCGGACGAGGAATATGCCCGCATCAAGGGCCTTCTGGGCCGCGACGCCAATCTGGTGGAGCTGGGCGTCTTCAGCGTGATGTGGAGCGAGCATTGCTCCTACAAATCCACCCGCGCGCATCTGAAGAAGCTGCCGACCAAGGCCCCCTGGGTGATTCAGGGCCCGGGCGAGAATGCCGGCGTGATCGATATCGGCGATGGCGATGCCTGCATCTTCAAGATGGAATCGCACAACCACCCCTCCTTCATCGAGCCCTATCAGGGCGCGGCGACCGGCGTGGGCGGCATC
>CAYWWT010000389.1:0-1801 GCA_964461855.1 uncultured Rhizobium sp.
ACCGGCGCCAAGATCAACATCGAAGACGACGGCACGGTGAAGATCGCCTCCGCCGACGGCGAGTCGATCAAGGCGGCGCTGAAATGGATCCGTTCCCTCACCGCCGAGCCGGAAGTGGGCGAGATCTATGACGGCAAGATCGTCAAGGTGATGGATTTCGGCGCCTTCGTGAACTTCTTCGGCCCCAAGGACGGCCTGGTTCATGTCAGCGAGCTGGCTGCCGGCCGCGTCGCCAAGCCATCGGATGTGGTCAAGGAAGGCCAGGCCGTGAAGGTCAAGCTGCTGGGCTTCGACGATCGCGGCAAGGTGCGCCTGTCGATGAAGCAGGTGGACCAGGCGACCGGCGAAGACCTGTCCAAGAAGCCCGCCGAAGCCAAGGCCGACGCGCCGCAGGCTTAATTCCGGCCTTTGAAACAACGCCCGCGAAGCACAACGCTTGGCGGGCGTTTTTCTTTGCGTGCACCGTGCGGGACGCGTTAAATTCTCCCGAATTCTCCGGAAAGGCCCCGTTCTTGACCATCCTGATGCGCCTTGTCGCGCTGGCGATGATCGTGGTGGCCCTAATTCTGTTGGGTGCGGACGCGCTTGCCTCGCTGGAGAAGGGCGGAGAGCTCACGGTCCGCTCGCTGAACACGATCTGGACCATTTTGGATGCCTCCTCGCTCGCCGCCTTCAAGGACTGGGCGCAGCGCGAGGCGCCCTTCCTGGCGCAGACGATCTACTCCGCGCTTGCGATGCCAGCCTGGGGGCCGATCGGGGTCTTTGGAGTTCTCATCGCCTTCATCTTCGGCCGCAAACACGCCGAATAAGGGGGCGCGTTCTTTTGGCTGCCGAGTGCGTCGCGCGTGCTCGCGTACGTCCGTACGCTCCGCGCGTCGCTCCTGCTCGGACAGCCAAAATCGACGCGCCCAGGATCGATGTGGGTCAGCGATTTTTTCCTGGGACCCAGAGCACATCGCCCATACCGTCCTTGTTGGCATAGCGGGCCATCACGAACAGATGATCCGAAAGGCGATTGGCGTAGTGAAGCGCGGCGGAATTCACCGGCTCTTCCGCTGCCAATGCCGCGATGGCGCGTTCGGCCCGCCGCGCAATGGCGCGGGCCAGATGCAGATGCGCCGCCAGCGCCGTTCCGCCGGGCAGGACAAAGGAGCGCAGCGGTTCCAGATCGGCATTCATCGCATCGATTTCCCGCTCCAGCCGCTCCACCTGCGGGGGCACAATGCGCAATATGGTTTCGGATCTTTCCATGCCAGGCATGCTGAGATCGGCGCCCAGATCGAACAGGTCGTTCTGGATGCGGCTCAGCATTGCGTCCAAATCGCCTTCCGTATCCAGCCGCGCGATACCGATGGCGCTGTTGGTTTCGTCGACCGCGCCGATGGCCTCGATCCGTGCGGCGGTCTTGGCTACCCGGCTGCCATCGCTCAAGCCGGTTTCGCCGGAATCGCCGGTTTTGGTGTAGATTTTGTTGAGTTTGACCATGCGGCGGGACCTCTTGCGGGGCCGATCTTAAGGACTATGATCCGGCCGTTTCCACCCCAAAGAGAGCGCCATGCCGGTCGAAGTGCCCGAAATCATTGAAGTCGATTCCAGCCGCGTCGCCTGCGACGGGATCGGCGGGGGCCTCGGCCATCCGCGCGTCTATCTGGAAATGGGCGACGAGAGTTTCGTCGAATGCCCCTATTGCGACCGCCGCTTCGTGCTGCGCGACGGCGCCAAGGCTCACCATTGAGCCTGAAAAAAGGCGACCATCTCTATCTGATCGACGGGTCCGGCTATCTGTTCCGCGCCTATCACG
>CAYWWT010000390.1:0-1788 GCA_964461855.1 uncultured Rhizobium sp.
ACCATCGCCGACAATGTCGGCGACAATGTCGGCGATTGCGCCGGCATGGCGGCGGATTTGTTTGAGACGTTTGCGGTGACCACGGTCGCCACCATGGTCCTGGCTTCGATCTATTTCACCGGCGAGATGAAGGGCGCGTTGATGCTTTATCCGCTCGCCATCGCGGGCATGAGCATCGTTACCTCGATCATCGGAACCTTCTTCGTGCGTCTCGGCACTTCGAAGAACATCATGGGCGCGCTCTACAAGGGCGTTATCGCCACCATGGTGCTGTCGTTGATCGGCCTGTGGCCGCTGACCGACTGGATGATCGGCCTGGGCACGCAGCTCAGCAGCGGTGACTCCTCCTATACCGGCATGACCCTGTTCTATTGCGGGTTGGTCGGCCTGGCCGTCACCGGGGCCCTGATCGTGATCACGGAATATTATACCGGCACCAATTTCAGGCCGGTCCGGTCCATCGCCAAGTCCTCCGTGACGGGCCATGGCACCAATGTGATCCAGGGCCTGGCGATTTCGATGGAATCGACGGCCCCGGTCGCGCTGGTGATCTGCGTCGGCATCATCGTCGCCTATTCGCTGGCGGGCCTGTTCGGCATCGCCATTGCCGTCAGCACCATGCTGTCGGTCGCGGGCATGGTGGTGGCGCTGGATGCTTTCGGTCCGGTCACCGACAATGCCGGCGGCATCGCCGAGATGTCGGGTCTGGAAGGCGATGTGCGCAAAACCACGGACGCACTGGACGCGGTGGGCAACACCACCAAGGCCGTGACCAAGGGCTATGCCATCGGTTCGGCCGGTCTGGGCGCCCTGGTTCTGTTCGCCGCCTATACCCAGGACCTGAAGTATTTCGCCACCGAAAGCACCGGCTTCTTCGCCGGCATGACGCAGCCCACCTTCAGCCTGTCAGAGCCTTGGGTCGTTGTGGGCCTGCTGATCGGCGGTCTGTTGCCCTATCTGTTCGGCGGCATGGCGATGACGGCGGTGGGGCGTGCGGCCGGCGCGGTGGTCGAGGAAGTGCGCAAGCAATTCCGCGAAATGCCGGGCATCATGCAGGGCACGCAAAAGCCCAACTATGCGCGCGCGGTCGACCTTCTGACCAAGGCGGCAATCCGGGAGATGGTGATTCCATCCATGCTGCCGGTGTTCTCGCCGATCGTGCTGTTCGTGCTGGTGCTGGAGATCGCCGGCAAGACCCAGGCCTTCAATGCCCTGGGTGCGATGCTGATGGGCGTGATCGTCACGGGCCTGTTTGTCGCCATCTCGATGACCTCGGGCGGCGGCGCCTGGGACAATGCCAAGAAGTTCATTGAAGACGGCAATCACGGCGGCAAGGGCTCGGACGCCCACAAGGCCGCGGTGACCGGCGATACGGTCGGCGATCCTTACAAGGACACCGCCGGTCCAGCCGTTAATCCGATGATCAAGATCACCAACATCGTCGCGCTGCTGCTGCTCGCTGTGTTGGCGCATATCTGAATCGTATCGAACGCAAATAAAAAGCGCGGGCTTTTCCGGCCCGCGCTTTTTTGTTTCAGCATTCACGGAATTTCTTCCCCCGCATGGCGAAGCCATTGGCGGGGGAAGATGTGCGGTAGCGGGCTTGCCCGTGTGCCGCACAGATTGGGGCATTCTTTAAGGCAATCCGCCACCGCCGCCGGTGGGCGGTCCGCCGCCGCCGCCGGGGTTCTGGTCTTCCATGTTGCGCGCGCTGGTGCCGGGGGTGGCGTTCAGCAACTGCTGCAGGAATGTAAGCTCGCGGCCGCGGGCAGGGGTTTCGCGGGTCTC
>CAYWWT010000391.1:0-1757 GCA_964461855.1 uncultured Rhizobium sp.
GAGTTGGCAACGCAGCCACAGGGAAAAATCTGAGATTTTGTAGCGCCTGCGAATGTCCGCTTTGCGCCGATAGCGGACATATCTTGATCATGGCGCCGGATAAAATGACTTAGGCAGCGGCACGCGATACGAAGGTGGCATGGGTGACTGTGATGCGCATGCCTGCGGGGCTGCTGATGATTTCGACCTTCGCATCAAGTTGCTGCGCCAGGGCTTTAACCAGGCTGGTGCCGAGACCGCCCTTTGCAGGCGGCCCGCTCTTTTCGATGCGCCCAACGCCATTATCGGCCACCGAGAGTTTCCAGTCAGTGCCGTTGGTTTCATAGCGCACCATCACTGTGGCGACCTTGCTTGAGTCGGGGAAAGCGTATTTCAGCGCGTTGATTACGAGTTCGGTGACGATCAGCCCCAAGCTGACCGCATCGGCGGAAAGCACTGAACCATCGTCGGCCCGTATGTCGATGGTGGCGGGACGGCTTTCGCCAATCATGGATTCCGCCAGCGAGGCGCAGAGCTTCTCCAGGTAGGGACCAATCTCGATCGCATCGGCCCGGCCCGTACTGTGCAGATGTTCCTGCACCGTCGCCACCGACATGACGCGCCGATGGGCGTCCTGCAGATGCTGGCGCGTTTCCTCCGAAGTCACGGCGCGAGCCTTCAGCATCAGGATGCTGGCGATGATTTGCAGGCTGTTGACGATGCGATGCTGCATTTCGCGCAGAAGCATCTCTTTCTGCTTCAACAAATCTTCGGTCCGCGTTTGCAAATCCGCCTTTTCCAGTTCGATGGCGCGACGCTCAGTAATGTCCTCGAAGCCCAGCAGGATCAGGGCGCGCCCCTTATCGGTGCCGAGTACCTTGCGGGCATGGAGCAGAAAGATGCGGTGGCCGATACGGGGAAATTCCTGTTCCACCAGGAAGCCTTCCACGATTGTCTTGTCGAGCAAGGAATTTTCCAGAAGCATGTGCAAAGCCGGAATGTCCCAGCCGCCCTGGTCGAGCGAGAAAAGCTGCTTGCCCGGCGTGTTGTCGGGGTCGATCTGGAAGGTTTTATGAAAGGAGGCACTGGCGACCAAAATGGTCAGCCTGTCATCCAGCACAAGCAGCGGCTCGCGCACCGTCTCCACGACGATCTGCGCAAGCGAACGGACATCTTCGATCTGGTCGAAGATCGACATGGGCATGACGGGCTTTCCAGATAAAGAACAACGCTAGGCCCATTTTCGCGGAATAGCAAAAACAGCCGTCGCTGTTGCAATTGTGGTCAATAGACCAATGAAATCAGACCGCGTAATCCAGCGGCGCAAAACTGCGCGGGATCAAGCCGTTGATCGCACGCACGAGCGAATGGGCCATGTAAGGCTTGGGCAGAAAGCCGATGGCGCCGGCATTGCAGGCATCTTCGGCGGACGTGTTGCCGGAAACCACGATGGCGCGGATATCCGGATGGCGCCGATGCACCAGGCCGACCAGGCCGAGGCCATCCATCGTGCCGGGCAGGCGCACATCGGTCATGAGCATGTCGACGTCGTCATGCGCCGCAAGGATTTCCATCGCTTCGGCGACACTTCCCGCTTCCAGGACGCGGAAACCCGCGTCTTCCAATGTCGCGACGGACGACATGCGCGCGCGGCCATGAATTAACCATGGCGATAGATCGGGGGGAGGTCTCCCTTTCTGGCGTCACGCAATCCACCAGTGCTCGCCGTTGGCGCGGAGCCAGCTTTCCAGCACATGCAACTGGATGTCACCCTTCTG
>CAYWWT010000392.1:0-1746 GCA_964461855.1 uncultured Rhizobium sp.
ACCTGGCCCCCGCCGCCAAGACGCCCAGCGACATCAATCCCGGCCTTCTCACCGTCGGCCGCTTCGTCAACACGTTGGCGAAATACGGCGTGCCTCAGGACCACCGCAAATTCGTGGTCGTGTTTCATCGCGGCTCGACGCCCGACATCCTCACCAACGAGGAATACAAGAAGCGCAACAACGGCGTCGACAATCCCAACATCAAGATCATGGAACAGCTGCACAAGGCGGGCGTCGATTTCCGCGTCTGCGGCCAATCGGTGACGTTCAACCATATCGACCCCAAGACCATTCAGCCGATCGTGGAACTGGATTTGTGGGCCGGCATCACCATCCTCAACCTCACCACGCGCGGTTACGTGCATCTGGGTGGGGAAGGCTGATCCTTTAAACAGCAAGCACGGAGTTTCTTCCCCCGCGCGGCAAAGCCGCTCGCGGGGGAAGATGTCTGCCAGCGGGCTTGCCCGCGTGGCAGGCAGATGGGGGAAAACAAACCCCCTCCGGGTTTTTCTTTACGCCCCCGGCGACAATTACCGCTCTGGCGCGTTAAACCCGATCCATGACACAGGACTCTCTTCAAGCCGAACAGGCCGACCTTCTCGCCATCGCGCGGATGATGGAAAGCGCCGTGCCGGGCCTTCGTCCCCGGCTGGAGGCCTGGCGCGAGCATCTCGATCATGGGCCGGATGGCGCGGCGCCGCTGGGGCACGAACACATGCTGGAGCGGGCGACGATGGCGCTTCGCCATGTCTGGCTGGCCGCCGCCGCCAGTTCGACCAGCAAATCCTATCGCTCCCCCGCCGAGGGCGAGCGCACCATCACCCCCGCCGGGCGCTTTCACAATTTCGGCTATGAGCGCGATTTGCAGCCGACCGGGCTGGAGGCGCGCTGCGCGGCATTCTTTCCGCCGCCCCCGCCCGGCTGGACGGTCGAGCATGTGCTGTTCTCCAGCGGCCAGGCGGCGATGAATGCGCTGCTCACGTTGCTCAGCACCGGGCAGAAACAGCGCCTGCGCCATGACGGATGCTATTTCGAGACCGGCGAACTTCTCGGCCTTTACAGCCGCCGCTTCGATAGCGGCGCGCATGGCCCCGCCGATATCGTGATCGCCGAACCGCTCTGGAACGACGGAAAATCTTTCGGCGCAACGTCGCTCGCCGAACTCGGAGCGCGCGCCAATCAGGACCGGACCGCCAGCATCATCGTGGACAGCACCCTGTCCGGGCTGGACGATGGCCTGAACGATCTTCTGGCCGCGCTGGAAAAGGGCACCCAGGTCTTTCGCCTGCATTCGGGGCTGAAGCTGTTTCAGGCCGGGCTGGAGCTGGCCGATGTCGGCATCGTCTCGCTCTATGGCTCCGGGCGGGCGGACGAACTTCGCCATATCCGCACCCTGCAAGGCACCGGGCTGCGCTTCGCCGATGTCGCCGCGCTGGAATTGCCGCTGTTTCTGGACGCGGGCACGGCGTGCGCCTACGAAAACGCGATCTTCGCCCACAATGCGGCGCTGGCCGCCGCGGCAAAGGACAATCCCGCTTTCGTCACCGCCTATCCGACGAACCGTCCCGCGCCCTTTGTGATCTTCAACCTGACGTCGCCTGCATCCTATGACACGCTGGACGACAGGATCGCCGCGGAGGCCGACCGACGCGGGTTGGCCTTCATCAAGGGCGGCAGTTTCGGCTTTCGCGGCCATCGCTTCGAAACCGTGCGGCCCACCGGCAAGCCGCCCTTCCTGCGCGTCGC
>CAYWWT010000393.1:0-1741 GCA_964461855.1 uncultured Rhizobium sp.
AGCCGATTTCCCGGATACGCCGCTCGGTCGAGAAGGCTGCCAGCCCGAACAGGCCCAATGACGCGATAAAGATAGCGATGCCCACGAAGAGGCCGAAGATGGCACCCTGCCGATCATCGGCCCGAAATTGAGCTTCGAAATCGTCCTCCAAGAAACGTCGCTGAATCGGGATAGTGGCCGCGAAGGCGCGCCACGTTTGGTCGATGAAGGCCAAGGTTGCGGGCAAGTCTTTGCCGTGCACGCGTATGGCTATATGGCCGGCAAAGACGGGCAGGTAGCGATAAACGGTAGGCATGACGGTCTCGTTCGCTCCATCCATCTTGATGTCGGCGAGCACGCCCACGATCGAGACCGGCGTGCCATGTACAGTGACGGTTTTTCCAACGGCGCCGCTGTCGGAAAAACCTAGCCGACGGGCGCCCGTTTGATTGATCATCACATTGTAGGGCGCCGACGTAAAAGTGGCCCCCGAGCCATGGGTGTCCGGAACCGCATCGCCGCCACGCTGATCCGATAGAGAGCGGCCAGCCAGGAGCGCAATATCGTAGACCCGCGCGTAGCCTGGGCCAATGGAAGCCATGCGAAAAATCTGGCTTGATGAATCGCCTGGCACACTCACATCGGAATTGTTTGTGCTGCGGGCGAAGGGAACCCCTGCATTATCGGAGATCGTGACATCGATGATATCCGGATCGGTACGCAGGACCTTGGTGAAAGCTTCCCGCTGCCTAGGCGAGATATTATCGCCCTCGACCATCACCACACCATCCTTGCGGAAACCAAGATCGACGTGGCGGGCAAATCCTATTTGCGCGAAGACCACCAGGACGGCGATGCCCAATCCTATCGAGACGGCAAACTGCAGCACCACCAGAGTCGCACGGAGCAGACCGGATCCAGTTTTACGGCTGGTATTGCTCCGCAATGCCGCGCCCGGCCGGAAGTTCGACAACACCAGCGCCGGATAAGCGCCGCTCAGCAATCCCACCAGGACGCCGATCCCGACGATGGAAAGCAGGATGGACCAGTCGTCAAAGTAATGAAATCGGATCGGCGCGCCCAGAAACCGATCGAATAACGGCATCAAGATTTCGCTCAAAGCCAAGGCTAGTGCGAGCGCTATCATCGCCGTCAACACCGCTTCGCCGAGAAATTGGACGGCGACTTGGCGGCGGCTGGCGCCGACCACTTTGCGGAGAGAGATTTCGCGGGCGCGCATCATCGCGCGTGCGGTCGCCAAATTGGTGAAATTGAAACACGCCACCAGAAGGATCAGCGCGCCGATGGCGACGAAGCCATAAACCGTGGCCCAGCTTCCCGCAGGCACCATCCCAAGATATCGATCCGAAGTCAGATGCGCATCTCGAAAGGGCGTCAGCCGCGGCGACAACACATCGCTGCCCCGACCGCGAACCTTGATGAGTTTTGCCGGATCGACGGCACGGTCGATGACCGCCTTGAGTTTTTCCGTCACAGCATTGATATCGGCACTCGGCGCCAGCTCGACATAGCCCCATCCTTCGGTGTGAGCCCAATTTACCTTTGCATCCAAATTCGTCGGATCGGCTCGCGAGGCATTGGACATCATCAGATCGGCTTTGATCTGAGTATTGTGGGGAAGGTCGCGCATTACGCCCGTCACCATCAGGGGCATCTGCCGCGACTGACAATCGTTGCCATCCAGTGCGCAATATTGCGCGCAATGATTAGGGTTCTTCCCAAAGCCGGCATGTCGCCAAAA
>CAYWWT010000394.1:0-1739 GCA_964461855.1 uncultured Rhizobium sp.
CCCATGTCCAGGGTGAGATGCACACCCAACCCACCGGCTTCGGGAACCGGGTAGATCAAGTGGCGGAAGGGGCTGCGTGCGTTCAACGTCGCGTAGCGGCCTTTGGCGAAAAATACGAGCGGGACGAATTTCGCATCCAGGTCCTCGATCGAGCGGGCAATCTGCTGGGCCCAAAGCCCGCCGCTGTTGACCAGGAGGCGGCTCTGCATCGTCAGGATTTCGCCGGCGCTGCGCACCGCAAGCTGATATCGGTTTGCGCGCCGCGTCACGGAAATGACGGTGGCTTCGCGTGCCAGGCTGGCGCCGGAGGCTTCGGCATCGCCCAGCAACGCCAGCATATAAACGTGGCTGTCGATAATGCCGGTGGAGGGCGAGAAGAGCCCCGCCGATGCTGCGAGTTCGGGTTCGAGCGCCTGGATCTCCGATTTGCTCAAACGCGTCAGATCATAGACGCCATTGTCGCGGGCTTTGCTCAGAAGCGCGACAAGCTGCTCATCCTGTCCGGCATGGGTCGCGACAATCAGCTTGCCCAACTTCTTGTGTGGAACGCCGTGGCTCTCGCAAAAAGCATAGAGACGCTGGCGCCCCTCAACGCAGAGCCGGGCCTTGAGCGAACCAGGCGGATAATAGAGTCCCGCATGGATGACTTCGCTGTTCCGGGCGCTGGTCTCCATGCCGATATGGCGGTTCTGCTCGAGGATGATGGTCTCATGCCCGGCTTGCGCCAGTGCGCGGGCTATGGCCAATCCGACCGCCCCGGCGCCGATCACGACCGCGTCCGTGGAAAAATCCTCGCTCATCCGGCTCTGAGATAGCGCACGGCTTCGTCACGGCCAAACAGATAAAGCAGGACACGCAGATTTTCGCCGCGCGGGCTTTTGAGGTCCGGATCGCGGGCCAGGATCAACCTGGCATCGTCATGCGCGATCGCCAGGAGATCGGCGTGCGCGATCGGGTCGGCGAGGCGAAATTCCTCCAGTCCGCTTTGCCGGCGCCCCAGCATTTCGCCCGGCCCCCGCAGTTTCAGATCCTGTTCGGCGATGACGAAGCCATCATCGGTTTCCCGCATGGTCGCGAGACGGGCCTTGGCTGTCTGGCCTAGCGTGCCGTGATAAACCAGGAGGCAAGACGACTTGCCGCTGCCGCGTCCGACCCGGCCGCGCAGCTGATGCAGCTGTGCCAGGCCAAACCGTTCGGCATGCTCGACGACCATGATCGTCGCTTCCGGCACATCCACGCCCACTTCAATCACGGTGGTGGCGACCAGGAGCTTGGTCTCGCCGGCCTTAAAGGCCGCCATGGCCGCATCACGTTCGGCGGCTTTCATCTGGCCGTGAACCAGCCCCAGCGGGAGACCCAAGACCTGCCGCAACATCGCGGCCCGCTCCTGCGCCGCGGCGAGATCGATCTTCTCGGATTCCTCCACCAGGGGGCAGACCCAATAGGCGCGTTCGCCGCGCTCCAGCGCTTGCCGAAGATGGGCGATAAGATCGTCCAGCCGCGTGGCGCTCATCACCCGCGTCTCGACCGGCTTGCGGCCTGGCGGGCGGCCCGTGATGCGCGAGACGTCCATATCGCCGTAAGCGGTGAGGGCGAGTGTGCGGGGAATGGGGGTCGCCGTCATCACCAGCACATCGGCGGGCCGGCCCTTGCTCTGCAGCTGCATGCGCTGGTGCACGCCGAAGCGGTGCTGCTCGTCCACCACCGCCAAGCCCAAATCGCGGAAGGCGACATCCTCT
>CAYWWT010000395.1:0-1718 GCA_964461855.1 uncultured Rhizobium sp.
ATCGTGTGGCTGCCGTCGCTGAACCAGTATGCCGACACCACCATGGGCACCGCCGCATTCGGCACCCTGCCCCTGGCGGACGCGGCCAAGCCGGTGGTGCATGTGGTGCGCCAGGGCCCCGCCGCGCGCAAGACACCCGCTATCGCGCCGGGCGATCTCACTTCGGATTACAAGATCAAAGCCACGATCCAGCCCGATCGCCGCATCAAGATCGAGATGACGACATCGGCCACCGGCGGCTGGGCCGCGGACCTGCGCCGCATCGGCATGGAAGTACAGTCTGTGGGCGCGGAACGGACCGCCGCGGCCATCCTCAAGCTGCACAATTTCCAGCAGACCAGCGGCGCCACCCTGGATCCCGCGCCTACCGACAAATTGACGCCGGATTATGCGATCTCCGGCAGCGTCACCACCGCCAGCGCGGCGCCCGGTTCCAACATCTTCTCGGGCGTCTCCAATGCGCTGCGCATGGTCGATCGCGCCGGCGACGGACCGATGGGGCCGTTGACCAACCGCACGATAAGGGACGACGACGATACGCTCTGCTACAGCGCGCGCCAGACCGAGGATTTCGCCATCGATTTCACGGACGCGTTCAAGCTCGACGCATTGCCCGCCGACATGCATTTGAAAACCGCCAGCATCCGCTACGGCACGCATTGGTCCAGGGACGGCAATGTGGTGAGCATCCACCGCGAATTCGAAAGCAATGTCAGCCAACCAGTCTGTTCTGGCCCCTTGCGCGCCGAAGCGGTGGCGGCGCTGGCCAGGATCCGCGCCGACTTCTCGGTGCAGACCCGGCTGATGGCGGCGGACAAGAAACCCTGATCGCGGCCTTTTATTCCGGTGTTTTGGAGTAGGATTTGGTTCGCATCGTCACCAGCTCCTCCGCTGCGGTGGGATGGAGCGCCACGGTGCGGTCGAAATCTCTCTTGGTCGCGCCCATGCGCAGTGCGACGGCGGCGACCTGAATGATTTCGGCGGCATGGTCGCCGAAAATATGGACACCCAGAACTTTGTCGGTCTTGGAATCCACCACCATCTTCATGGACGTGCGAACGGCGCGGCCGCCCAGCGTGTGCAGCAGCGGCCGGAAGATGGATTTGTAGACATCGATGGAATGGCCGGTGAGGAGGGCCTTCTCTTCGGACATGCCGATCACCGCCAATTCCGGCGTGGTGAAAACCGCGCTCGCCACATGTTCATGGTCGGGCCGGGTAGGATTGTTCTTGAATGCGGTCTCGACAAAGCACATGGCTTCGTGGATCGCCACCGGGGTCAATTGCAGCCGGTCGGTAACGTCGCCCACGGCATAAATATGAGGCGCACTGGTGCGGGAATATTCATCCACCACCACCTCGCCCTTCTTGCCCAGTTCGACGCCCGCCTTTTCGACATGCAGGGAATCGGTATTGGGCTGGCGGCCGATGGCGAGCAGGATCTGGTCGCATTCGATCACGCCGCCCTTGTTGGTTTCGGCATGCAGGTAAGGCCCACGCTTTTCCACCCTGGTGAATTCGCAGCCCAGCATCACATCCAGGCCCCGCGTCGCCATGGACTTGACCAGCGCATCGCGCATGTCGTTGTCGAACCCCCGAAGCGGCTTCTCGCCGCGATAGACCAGCGAGACATGCGCGCCCAGCCCGTGAAAGATATGGGCGAATTCCAGCGCGATATAGCCGCCGCCGGCGATCAGAATGCGGCGCGGCAGCTCTTTC
>CAYWWT010000396.1:0-1714 GCA_964461855.1 uncultured Rhizobium sp.
CCGATTTCGCGCATTTCGCGAAGGATCTTGGCTTCGCAAACCAAGTTGCCATCCCACTGTCGGCGCGGCAGGGGGACAATGTCATCGCCAAAAGCGCGAACACGCCTTGGTATGGCGGTCCGGCTTTGCTGGATCATCTCGAAACGGTGGACGTGGACAGCGCTCTGGCAGACCAACCTTTTCGCATGCCCGTGCAATGGGTGAACCGTCCCGATCTCGATTTTCGCGGCTTTGCCGGTACCCTCGCGAGCGGCCGGGTCCGGCGCGGTGACGCCATTGCGGTGGCCAAGTCGGGCCGCACGTCCAACGTCGCCCGTATCGTGACGGGAGACGGTGATCGCGCCGAAGCCGTGGCGGGCGACGCGGTGACCATCACCTTGGCCGATGAGATCGATATTTCCCGCGGCGATGTTCTGTGCGAGCCAGGGCGGCGTCCCGACATGTCGGATCAGTTCGCGGCACACCTGCTCTGGATGGCGGAAGACGAGATGCTGCCGGGCCGGCAATATCTCCTGAAGCTGGCGACCGCCACGGTTCCCGCAACGATCTCCGCGCTGAAACATAAAGTGGATGTGAATACGCTTGGGCATTTGGCGGGCAAGACCCTCGCGTTGAACGAAGTTGGCTATTGTAATTTCGCGCTCTCACAGCCCTTGGCTTTCGATCCCTATCGTGACAATCGCGACATGGGTGGCTTCATCCTGATCGATCGCATCACCAACGCCACGGTGGGCGCCGGCATGATCGATTTCGGCCTTCGGCGCGCCACGAATGTTCACTGGCAGGCGCTCGACGTGAACAAGGCGGCCCGCGCCCAGGCAAAAGGCCAGAAGCCTGCCATCCTCTGGTTCACCGGTCTTTCGGGATCGGGAAAGTCCACTATCGCCAATCTTGTCGAGAAGGCGTTGGCGGCGGAAGGGCGGCACACTTATCTGCTGGATGGCGACAATGTCCGCCATGGCCTCAACCGGGATCTGGGTTTTACGGACGCCGACCGCGTGGAAAATATCCGCCGGGTCGCTGAGACCTCTAAATTGTTCTTGGATGCGGGCCTGATCGTGCTGGTCTCTTTCATCTCACCCTTCCGCTCCGAGCGCCGGATGGCGCGGGAATTGATGGCACCGGGCGAATTCATCGAGGTCTTTGTCGATACGCCGCTGGAAATCTGTATAGCGCGCGACCCCAAGGGCCTTTATCGAAAGGCGCAAGCTGGTGCGATCAAGAACTTTACCGGCATCGACTCTCCCTACGAGGCGCCTGAGCAGGCTGATCTGACGATCAAGACAACCGACGCCGCGCCCGAAATGCATGCGGAAGCGGTGGTGCGTTATCTTCGCGAGGGCGGCTATATCTGAGGGCGTGAGGTTCAGGCGCCGTAGAAGCGCTTGTACCAGTCGATGAACTTCGGAATGCCGATCGACATCGGCGTGCTGGGCTGAAAGCCCAATTCCCGCTGGCTGATTTCGATATCCGCATAGGTCGCCGGCACGTCGCCGGGCTGCATCGGCTCGAACTGCATGATCGCTTTTTTCTGCAGGGCCTGCTCGATGGTGGCGATGAAGTCCGTCAACTTCTCCGACTTGTGGTTGCCCAGATTGTAAAGCCGGTGCGGCGGAGTGCCTTGCGCCGGCCGGTCGAGCGCGCGCAGCACGCCGTCCACGATATCGTCGATATAAGTGAAATCGCGCCACATCTCGCCACGGTTGAAAACCTT
>CAYWWT010000397.1:0-1694 GCA_964461855.1 uncultured Rhizobium sp.
TCGCGGAAGCCGCCGTGGTGGGCTATCCCCACGACATCAAGGGCCAGGGCATCTACGCCTATGTCACGCTCAAGGACGGCGTGGAAGCGAGTGACGCGTTGGCTGAGGAATTGCGCAAATTCGTCGGCAATGAGATCGGGCCGATCGCCAAGCCGGATGTAATCCAGTTCGCACCCGGTCTGCCCAAGACCCGCTCGGGCAAGATCATGCGCCGCATCCTGCGCAAGATCGCCGAGGGCGAGACCAAGAGCCTGGGCGACATCTCCACCCTGGCCGATCCTTCCGTGGTCGAAGATTTGGTCCGGAACGCGAAGACCTGATGTTCGTCTTCGTTTGGATCCTGATGTCGATCGGTGTCGCCTATGCCGCGAAACTGTCCCTGCGCCACCCTTTCTGGTGGTTCATGATCGCCGCGATCCTGTCGCCTTTGGTCGGCAGCATTCTGCTCTGGGGTGCGAATCGTTGGGGTATCAGACTCGCCCGCCCGACATGAGCGCGGCATAGCCATCCATCGCCATCGCCAGATCGATATCCTTCTGCGTCACGCCGCCATCGTCATGCGTTGCCAGGGTGACATCGAGCCTGTTGTAGACATTGAACCATTCCGGATGGTGATCGGTCTTCGCCGCCAACAGCGCCACGCGGGTCATGAAGGCGAAGGCGGCATCGAAATCCACGAACTGGTATTTGCGGATAATCGCTTCCCGGCCATCGGCCAACCGCCAATCGGGCAGCCGCTTCAATGCCGTCTTCAAATCTTCAATCGGCAATTTGGCCATCGGTGCCCTCCAAAGGATAATCCTGTTCCACCGCATAGACGCTGCCGTCACTGGTGAGACGGCTCGAATAGAGATGGAATGCATTTACGGGAAATTCCGCGCTGGTGAAAAGCGCGTGATGCGCCAACCATTCAATCATCTTGGCGCTTTCCGGGTTCCGCAGCCGCGCCAAGGTCACATGCGGCGTGAATTTGTGCGCGTCTTGCGGTTGGCCGACGCGGCGAATGGCATTGTCCACCTTGCGCTGCAGATGGTCCAGCGCGTCCGACTTGCGTATGCCTGCCCAAAGCGCGTGCGGCTGCTTGTTGCCGAACTGGCCCACGCCATGAAGCTGGAGATCGAAACCCGGCGCCTCGATCCCCGCCAGCGCGTCGTCCAGCATCGCGGCATCGCGGCCATCCACCTCCCCGATAAAGCGCAGAGTGAGATGCAGTTGCTCGCGCGTCTGCCAGCGCGCGCCGGGAACGCCGCCCTGGATCAGCATGATGCTTCGCGCCACGGGGTCCGGAATTGCCAACGCCACAAACAGTCTCATCGCGCCAGCCGCCCCAGCGGCAGGCGCCCGCGGAAAACGAGTACCACCGCACCATAAAGAAAGCTGGCGCAGACCAGTGCGCCGCCAAGTCCCGCCATGTCGGCGAAACGGCCAGGCATGGCGGATGACCCCAGCCGGACACCCAGCCAGGCGCCAGCCCCGGTCGCCAATGCGGCAAGCAGCGCCGGCGGCAGAGCCCTCAAGAAAGTCGATTCAATCGCCAGCAACGCCTTGCTTCGCCCCGACCAGGTCAGGATCGCGACATTGATCCAGGCACCCAATGCCGTGCCCAGCGCCACGCCCGCCACACCCAGATGCAGGCCCCAGACGAACAGAATCTTCAGTGCGATATTGGAGACGATCGCCGTCACTGTGGCGCG
>CAYWWT010000398.1:0-1688 GCA_964461855.1 uncultured Rhizobium sp.
GGGCCCTGCGATCCACCACCTGATCGAGATCGAGCTTCAGGCTGCCATGGATCTGCGAGCGAAATCCCAGCCGCACATAATCATCCGCCGTGACGATGCCCGAGCGCGCCTGGCGCAGGCTGTCTGTCACTTCTTCGGCATTGTTGCCGATGGACGAAACGATGCCGAGGCCGGTAACGACCACTCTTCTCATGACAGACCTCGAACGAACTTAGGCCGACGCCGGAGCAGTCGATGCTTGCGCCAGAGCGGCCGCCGCATCGGTGAACAGGCCGACGCGCAATCCTTTGGCTTCATAGATGACCTTGCCATCGACCTTCATGATGCCGTCGGCGATGCCAAGCACAAGCTTGCGCATCACGACGCGCTTCAGATTGACGATGTAAGTAATCTTTTTCGCTGTCGGCAGCACCATGCCGGTGAATTTCACTTCTTCCACGCCCAGCGCGCGGCCTCTGCCCAAGCCGCCCATCCAGCCCAGGAAGAATCCGACCATCTGCCACAGCGCATCCAGACCCAGGCATCCCGGCATCACCGGATCGCCCTGGAAATGGCATTTGAAGAACCAGAGGTTGGGGTTGACGTCGAATTCGGCGATCACTTCGCCCTTGCCATGCTCGCCGCCATCTTCGGTGATGGTGGTGATGCGATCGAACATCAGCATCGGCGGCAGGGGAAGCTGGGCATTGCCGGGGCCGAACAACTCGCCACGGGCGCAGGCCAGAAGGCCCGCCATGTCAAAACTCGATGTCTTCACCGGCTTGTCCAATGTCCTGTTCCTTCAAAGCCCCTCGTCAACAACGCCTTAACCCGAAAAGGGGTCTGGGAACCACCGCCAAAATGGCGGATTTGCCCGATTTTCCGCCTTTGCTTGATTAGAAGCGTTCTAACGTGTACCTTTTCCATTCTAGCAAGCTTCGGCGGTCGCTGACAGGCCGCTTTCCACATGGGAACTTTGGGTCGATGGTCAAGGTCAAGCGTGACACAGGCAGGGCAGTGGAACGCCTCCGCGCTGTGGGTCTGCGCCCGACCCGCCAGCGCGTGGAACTGGCAAGTCTGCTGTTTCGCACCGGCGATCGGCATGTCACGGCGGAAAGCCTGCATGACGAAGTATCCGGCCTGGGCCTGAAGATTTCGCTCGCCACCGTCTACAACACGCTGCACCAATTCACCCATGCCGGCCTGCTGCGCCAGGTGGTCGTGGATGCGGCGCGCGGCTATTTCGACACCAATACCGGCGATCATCAGCACTTCTTCCTGGAGGAAGAAGGCACCCTGATCGATATCCCGGGCGAGGACATCCAGGTGGCCGGCGTGCCGCAACCCCCGGCGGGCCTGACGGTGGACCGGGTGGATGTCGTGGTCCGGGTTCGCCGGGCTTAAGCCCTTCGGCTTGTTGCGAATCATTCTCTCAATTTAGAATAATTCTAAACTATTGACAGTCCGCGCCACGCGGGCCCAATCTCGCGTCCGGATTTGCACAAGGAGCTCCCCCATGCCCGCCCTGAACAACACCAAGACCTGGGAAAACCTGAAAGAGGCCTTCGCCGGCGAAAGCCAGGCCAACCGCCGCTACCTTTATTTCGCACAGAAAGCCGACGTCGAAGGTCACAACGACGTCGCCGCCGTCTTCCGCTCCACCGCCGAAGGCGAGACCGGCCATGCCCATGGCCATCTGGAATATCTGG
>CAYWWT010000399.1:0-1687 GCA_964461855.1 uncultured Rhizobium sp.
TGGCGAAATCGGGCCGGCCGGAAACCCAGGCTTTGGGCACGGCGATCCGCGACGCGGCCCAGCATGTGCAGAGCCATGTGAAGGAAATCCTGCGCCAGCTTCGCCCCGTGAACAGCCTGGATTTCGGGCTGGAGCCTGCGATCGCGGATCTTGTCGCCTTTTGGTCGCGGCGCCATCCCGATATTCGCTTCGAGAGCGAGATCGCTCCAACGCCTGGTCTGGACCGCAGGCGCGAGGATGCCATTTACCGCATCGTGCAGGAAAGCATCAGCAACGCGGTGCGCCACGGCAAACCAAAGACCGTTCAGATTTCGATCGTTGACGACGGTGATAATGTCACGGCCTGTGTGGCCGATGACGGAGACGGGCTGCAGCAGGACGCGACGGCGGGGTTGAGCCTGGGCCGGCAGGGCCTGGCGGGCATGCGGGAGCGCCTGCGTCTGTTGGGCGGCCAGCTTTCCATCGAAGAGGCGCCGGATCACGGCGTGAGCATTCGCGCCATTCTCCCCAAGAAGCGGGAATTGGAGAACGCATGAGCCGCGTCCTGCTCGTGGACGACCACGCCATTGTGCGGTCGGGCATCCGGCGGCTTCTCGCCGACCTTCCAGCGCTGGAACTTCTCGAGGCGTCGAGTGGGGAAGAGGCGCTGGACCAGGTTCGCGCCGGCCGCTTTCAGCTTTTGATCCTGGATCTCAACCTGCCGGGGCTGGGCGGGCTGGAATTGCTGCGCCGGCTGCTGAAGGCAGACCAGCGCCTGCCCATCCTGGTTTTCTCGCTGCATACCGAAGCGATTTACGCGACTCGCGCCATGGAAGCCGGCGCGCGCGGCTTCATCAGCAAGAATGCAGCGCCGGAGGAATTGCTGGCGGCGATCGATACGGTGCTGAAGGGCGGCACCGTGATCGAGCGCGACATCGCCAACGAGATGGCGGTTCATGAGATCGGCGAGAATGCCTATCTGCGTCCCCTCACGCAGCGCGACCTGGAAATTCTGCGGCTGCTTGCGGAAGGCAACAATCTCAACCAGATCGCCGATGCGCTGGGTATCGCCTACAAGACCGTGGCCAACACCTTGAGCCGTATCAAGGAGAAGCTCGGCGTCAGCCACACAGCGGATTTGATTCGCATCGCCATTGGCCGCGGCCTCACCGACCTCTCATAACGCTTCGCGAGCGACGGGAATTCTTCCCGGATTTCCATCGCGCAGAGTTTTCGCGAGAGGAATTTTTCCCAAACACAGAATTGACGCCGTTACGCGCTATGCGCCCATGCATCGCGCTCATAAGGTTTTTGCGTTTCTGTCAACAAGGAGAAACCAATGACCTGGAACACCCCACGCGTGATCGAAATCGCCGTCGGCATGGAAATCAACTGCTACGCCTGCGCCGATATCTGATCACGCAAGCGGGAGCGGGGCCGTTCGCGGCTCCGCTCCTTCCCTTCCGGAAAATCTCTTGCTCCATATTCTTGTCCTTGGCGCCGCGGCGGGCGGCGGCTTTCCGCAATGGAACAGCAATGACGCCATCGCGCGGCGCGCGCGCGCGGATGATCCCAAGGTACCACCGCGCACCCAATCCTCCATCGCCGTCAGTGCGGACGGCAAACAGTGGGTCCTCTTCAACGCTTCACCCGACTTGCGCCAGCAGATCAGCGACCGCAGGCAATTGCAGCCCGCCGCCGATGCACC
>CAYWWT010000400.1:0-1639 GCA_964461855.1 uncultured Rhizobium sp.
TGCGTTAGTTCTCATCGGTTCGCGAATTGAGAAAGGCCGGGCCGAAAGGTCCGGCCTTTTTTTATTCGGGGGCCTTGCTGGCTCTTTTCTGCGCATACATCGCCTCGTCTGCCCGTGCGATGGCGCCATCGGCGCTGTCGCCGGCTTTGAGCTCGAAGGCGCCATAGGCGAAGCTCATGGGAATGGACTGGCCGTTCCATTCGGCAGGCTGGGCCTGCACGGCATCGGCCAGCGCATCGGCTTTCTTCAGGGCATGTTCGTGCGTGGCATGCGACAGGAGGATGGCGAATTCGTCGCCGCCCAGCCGGCCCACGCAATCGCTCTCGCGCACCATCGACAACAGCACATTGGAGAACTGGACCAGCACCGCATCGCCCGCGGCATGGCCCCAGGTGTCGTTGGTCTGCTTGAGGTGATTGAGGTCGAAATAGATCAGCGAGGCGGGCGTGTTGTAGCGCCCGGTGAAGGCGATATAGCGTGTCAGCTCGCGGACAAAGGCACGCCGGTTCAAAAGCGGCAGCATATGGTCCTGGTCGGCGGCCTTTTCGGCCTCGTCCAGACGGGCCCGGGTCTGGGCCAACTCGCGGCGCAGCGTGTCCACTTCGCTCATCAGGCCCATGATGGCGTCGCGAACCCGGGGCGTGAATTCGGCTTCCGGAATGCCCTGGATGGTGGCGGGAAGCACCGCTTCCGAGGCGGCGGACGCTGAAGCATCGTTCGCACGCCGGCCATAAGCGGCCGCGACGCGGCGCGCGGGTCTGGCCGGGGACGGGCGGTCGATCTTCATGTCGGGCGGGACCGTTGAGGCGGGAGATGATAGGGCTGCGCGAAGCTCAGTGTAGCGGATTGGTGCAGGAAGGTTAAATGCGCCCCTTTCCTTGAGGCTTTTGCCCCCTATACTGCGCCGCTTTCTGAACCGGCCCCCAAAATAACCGAACAGGCGATTCGAAGCATGGCCCCCCGACCTTCCATAGGTATCATCATGGGCAGTCAGTCCGACTGGCCCACCCTCAAGGCGGCGGCCGACATGCTTGACGCACTGGGTGTCGGTTACGAGACGCGCATCGTCTCCGCCCATCGCACGCCCGACCGCATGACCGAGTATGCCAAGAGCGCGGGCGCGCGGGGCCTGAAAGCGATCATCGCGGGTGCGGGCGGGGCGGCGCATCTGCCCGGCATGGTCGCCAGCATGACCACTTTGCCGGTGCTGGGCGTGCCGGTGCAAAGCCGGGCGCTGAAGGGACTGGATTCGCTGCTGTCCATCGCCCAGATGCCGGGCGGCGTGCCGGTGGCGACCTTTGCCATCGGCGAGGCGGGCGCGAAAAATGCCGCGCTCCATGCCGCCGCGATTCTGGCGCTGTCGGACGAAAAGCTCGACAAGCGTCTCAAGGCCTGGCGCGCGAAACAGACCAAGTCCGTCAGCAAGTCGCCCAAATGAGCGACGTGAAGACGCTGGACACGCCCGTCCCGCCCGGCGGCGTCATCGGCATTATCGGCGGCGGCCAGCTGGACCGCATGCTGGCGCTGGCTGCGGCGCGGCTGGGACTGAAAGCGGCGATCTATAATGACGAAAACCACGCGCCCGCGTTTCAGGTGACGCCGCTGCAGATCGCGGCGCCTTATGACGACCGCAACATGC
>CAYWWT010000401.1:0-1633 GCA_964461855.1 uncultured Rhizobium sp.
ATGCCGCTGGCGCTCGACCAGGGGGTCGGGTGTGTGGTGTGGTCGCCGCTGGGCTGGGGACGGCTCACCGGAAAAATTCGCCGTGGCCAACCTCTGCCGAAGGAAAGCCGGTTGCACGAAACCGCCGCTTCAGGGCCGCAGGTGGAAGACGAATATCTCTACAAGGTGGTCGATGCCTTGGATGAAGTCGCCAAGGAAACCGGCAAGAGCGTGCCGCAGATCGCACTGAACTGGCTGCTGCGGCGTCCGTCCGTCGCGACGGTGGTGATCGGCGCGCGCAATGAGGAACAGCTCAAGGCCAATCTGGGTGCGGTCGGCTGGTCCCTGACCCCGGAGCAGATGGCCAAACTGGATGCCGCCAGCGAGCGTCCCAAGACCTATCCTTATTGGCACCAAGCCCAGTTCGCGGAACGCAATCCGTTCCCGACCTGAAGCGACCTGTTTCGCACGGCTTCAAACCGCGTGGGTCGGGCCTCTCAGCACCTGTTGGATGGCACGCGCCATGCGGCTCCACGCGTCGCTGAGGTCGAAAAGGCGCCGCACGCCCTTGGAGGTCAGACTGTAATAGACCCGGGTCCGCCCGCCCACCGCCCGGCGCTGGGCCCGAAGCAGCCCTTCCTGCTCCAGGGCATGGAGCAGGGGGTAGACCACGCCTTCTTTGGGCGTGACCACCTGACCGGTCGCCTCCGCCACGGCGGCCACGATTTCGTAGCCATACATTTCCTGGTCCTGCAGGAGCCGAAGGACCAGGAGCTCGGGAACGCCGGTCATGAAGGTGGGAGAGGTCGCCATAGCCGCGCGTATACCTATCTTTGATAGGCATCAAATACCTATTGTTGATAGGTGTCAATAAGATTATGCAATTTCAGTGCCTTACGGATAGATCGCGAGGGGTCCGCTTGGCCGGATGCGTGGACGAGAGATTTTAGGCCGGGGGCTTTGCAACGGCTCGGGGCATGCCGAACCGGGCAAGCGCGAACTGGAGCAGGCCTGCGCTGGACGGTTTCGTGCGATCACCGCGCCTTTGCCGGGGCGCCGGGCTTGAAAGACGATAGGGCGGACGGCTATCTGGCGGACCTCAAAACAAAACGCGGCCGGAATATTTTCTTTGGCCGCGCGTCCTCAAAAAGCAGCGCGAACCATGGCCGGTCACAGTCAGTTCAAGAACATCATGTTCCGCAAGGGACGCCAGGATAAGGAGCGCTCCAAGCTCTTCTCCAAGCTGGCCCGCGAAATCACCGTCGCCGCCAAGGCCGGCTTGCCCGACCCTGCGCTGAATGCGCGCCTGCGCACCGCGATCATCGCCGCCAAGGCGGAATCCATGCCCAAGGACAATATCGAACGGGCGATCAAGAAAGCGGGCGGCAACGACGCCGAGAATTACGACGAGATCCGCTATGAGGGCCGCGGCCCTGGTGGCGTCGCCATCATTGTCGAAGCGATGACCGACAACCGCAACCGCACCTCGGCGGATGTCCGCTCCACCTTCGCGAAATATGGCGGAGCGATGGGCGAAACCGGCTCGGTCGCCTTCATGTTCGATCATGTCGGCGTGATTGCCTATCCGGCTGCCAAGGGTAGCGAAGACCAGATGCTGGAAGTGGCGCTGGAAGCGGGCGCCGACGAATGCGTC
>CAYWWT010000402.1:0-1624 GCA_964461855.1 uncultured Rhizobium sp.
GGGCACGAACTGGGTGAAGCTGTTGGCGATGGCGATGATCGGCTTGCCGAAATCCGAATCCTTCATGCCCGTGGCGCGCCACAGGCCGCGCGCGCCCGCCATGTTGCGGCCATGGGTCGTGGTCCTGGAACGGTATTTCGGCATGGGCGGGAGAGCCCTCTGAATTGCACGGCTGGAATAGGGTCTTTTCGGACATTCGTAAAATATATTATTCTGCGGAGATTAGGTCTTTGGAGATATGAGTGGATATCCGCCAGCTGAAGCATTTCCGCGCCGTGGCCGAGACCCTGCATTTCGGGCGTGCCGCGGAGAGTCTGGGGATGACCCAGCCGCCCCTCAGCCAGTCGATCCTGAGGCTGGAGCAGGAATTGGGCGCGGCGCTTTTCGTGCGGACCAAGCGCAGCGTGGCGCTCACCCCGTTCGGCGCACAGTGGCTGGTACCGGTGCGCACGGCCCTGGACAGTGTGAACGCGTTGCCGGATGTTGCCCGGCGGCTGCGCGATGGCGAAGCGGGCCGTCTTGAACTCTCTTTCGTCAGCACTGCCGACTACAGCATCCTGCCCGCGCTGGTCCGCCGCTACGCCGCGCTCTATCCCGATGTCGAAATCGCGCTGATTGAGGCCACCAGCGATGTGCAGATCGCGGCCTTGCTGGATGGCCAGGGCCAGGCCGGCATCATCATCCCCCCGGCGGAAGGCGCGCTGCCCAGGTCGCTTCTCTATCGCAAGCTGGTGTCCGAGCCGTTGATCGCGGCGGTGCCCGAAAGCTGGCTTGCGGAAAAGCGGCTTTCACTTCGTGCCGGCAAATTGCCGCCCGAGGGGTTGATCGAAGCGCCGCTGGTGATCTTCCCACGCCGCTCGGCGCCGGCGTTCCATGATCTGGTGCTGGATTATTATATCGCGCATGGCGCGCAGGCGCGGATCGCGCAGGAAGCGATTCAGATGCAGACCATCATCAGCCTGGTGTCGGCGGGGATGGGGATCGCGCTGGTGCCCGCGTCGTTGCGCAATCTGGCGCGCACGGGTGTGCGTTATGTCGATCTTCCGGAAGATGCGCCGTCGCTGGAAACTGGCCTGGTGTGGCGCCGCGGCGATGCGACGCCGACACTCGGCCGGTTCCTGGCGGTGGTGGACAAAGTCTTGGCGGAAGCCTGATCGATCAGGCCGCTACGGCGTTGGCCGCGATGTCGGCACTGTGCGCTTCGCCATCGAGCGTTGCCGCGACGCCATGCACCACAGCGGCGATGCGCACAGCGGCCTGAATCTGTTCGGCGGTGAGGCCGGCATCGCGCAGGATCTTCTCATGGCTGTCGATGCAGACGCCGCAACCATTGATCGCCGACACTGCCAGGCACCAGAGCTCGAAATCCACCTTGTCCACGCCGGGCTTGCCGATCACGTTCATGCGCAGCCGCGCCGGCAGCGTCTTGTAATCGGGCGCCGAGGCCAGATGGGTGAAGCGATAATAGATATTGTTCATCGCCATGATGCTGGCGGCGGCGCGGGCGGCAGCCAAGGCTTCGGCGGAAAGCTTTGGCGCGAATTCGCTCATGATCGCACTGGTGGTGCCGCGCTCGCGCGAGGCCAGGGCGCAGGCGATGAAGGTGCCGGCGCGCTGCTGTTCG
>CAYWWT010000403.1:0-1591 GCA_964461855.1 uncultured Rhizobium sp.
GCCACCGGCGGCACCGCCAGCGCCGGCATTCGCCTGATGGAGCGCGCGGGCGCCGAAGTGATCGGCTGCTCTTTCGTGATCGACCTGCCGGAACTGGGCGGCGCGGATAAGTTACGCGCGCTGGGCAAGCCGGTGAATACGCTGGTTTCGTTTGAGGGTCACTAATTGAAACTGTATGGCAATCCGCTTTCGCCTTTCGCCCGCAAGGCCTGTTTCATTGCCCATGATCTGGGCCTGCAGCTGGAGCAGATCGATATCCTGCCGCTGAGCGATGAGGGCTTCCGGAAGGTCAATCCGCTGGGCAAGATTCCCGCCCTCGGCCTGGATGACGGAACCGTGCTGATCGACAGCCGGGTGATCTGCGAATATCTGGATCAGCTGGGCGGTTCCAAATTCTTCCCGCAAGGTTCCGACCGCTGGAAGGCGCTGACGTTGCAATCACTGGGCGACGGCATCGGTGAAGCTGCGGTAGTCTATTCCATTCTCGGACGCGAAGAGCCGCCGCCGGCCAAATATCGCACCCGCCAGATGGCGACGATGCTCGCGGGCATGGATGCGCTGGAACACATGCCATTCAGCGACCCGCCCCTGATCGGCGAAATCGCGGTCGCTTGCGCGTTGGGATACATCGATTTTCGCCAGCCCGAGCTTGATTGGAAGCGTTCCCACCCCAAATTAGCCGCCTGGTATGCGCAGTTCTGTGAACATCCCGCGATGAAGGCGACGGCGGCGAAGCCCAAATGAAGATCAACGGCCAACATTACCGCTCGGTCTGGGCCATCGGCGAGGATGCCTTCGGCATTATCGACCAGACCAAACTGCCGCATGAATTCGTCACGCTCACCTTGCGCACGGCGGACGACGCAGCCCATGCCATTTCCACCATGCAGACGCGCGGCGCGCCCCTGATCGGCGCGGTGGGCGCTTATGGCCTGGCGCTGGCGATGCGGGCCGATCCGTCCGACGAAAATCTGGGCCGCATCCACGACATGCTGGCGGAAACGCGCCCCACCGCGATCAATTTGCGCTGGGCGCTGGGCCGGATGCGGGACGCGCTGCTGAACCAGCCGCGCGAGCAGCGCGCCAGGCTGGCCTGGGCCGAAGCTGCCGCCATCGCCGATGAAGATGTTGCCATGTCCATGGCCATCGGCGAGCACGGGCTGAAGATCATTCAAGACATCGCGGCCAAGAAGCCGGGCAAGACCATCAACATTCTCACCCACTGCAATGCCGGCTGGCTGGCGACGGTGGATTACGGCACGGCGTTGGCGCCGATCTATCTGGCGCATGATGCGGGCGTTCCGTTGCACGTCTGGGTCGATGAAACCCGGCCGCGCGGGCAGGGCGCCTCGCTCACCGCGTTCGAACTGGGCGGCCATGGCGTCAAGAACACCGTGCTCGCCGACAATGCTGGTGGCCATTACATGCAGGCCGGCCAGGTTGATCTGGTGATCGTGGGCACCGACCGGGTGACCGCCAATGGCGATGTCGCCAACAAGATCGGCACCTATCTCAAGGCGCTGGCGGCGCACGACAACGGCGTTCCTTTTTATGTGGCGCTGCCCAGTTCCACCATCGACTGGACCCTGGA
>CAYWWT010000404.1:0-1553 GCA_964461855.1 uncultured Rhizobium sp.
GACTGGCCCCAGGCCACCTTCGCCGCGAAGATCGTCCTCGAGAACGGCAAGGCTGTCGTCACCCGTGAAGTCGACGGCGGTATCCAGACCCTGGCCGCGACCATGCCCGCCGTGGTCACCGTCGACCTCCGCCTCAACACTCCGCGCTACGCCAGCCTGCCCAACATCATGAAGGCCAAGAAGAAGGAGATCGCGGTCAAGGCGGTCGCCGACTATGGCGTCGACGTCGCGCCGCGTCTGAAGGTGGTGAAGGTGACCGAGCCGCCCAAGCGCGATGGCGGCATCAAAGTGAAGAGCGTCAGCGAGCTTCTCGACAAGCTGACCGAAGCGGGGGCGATCTGATGGCCGCCCTGGTTCTCGCCGAACACGACAACAAGAGTTTGAGCGACGCCACCGCCAAGACGGTGACGGCGGCGGCGGCGGTTTCCACGCCGGTGCATGTGCTGGTCGCGGGCGCGAATTGCGATGCGGTCGCGCAGGCGGCGGCCAAGATCGCGGGCGTGGAAAAAGTGCTCGTCGCCGATGACGCGCTGTATGCGCATATGGTGGCGGAAACGATGGAGACCTTGATCCTCTCCGTCGCCGACAAATATGACGCGATCCTTGCGCCCGCCACCACCAACGGGAAGAACATTCTCCCCCGCGTGGCGGCGAAGCTGGACGTGCCGCAGGTCTCCGAGATTCTGAAAGTGGTGAGCGCCGACACCTTCGAGCGCCCCATTTACGCCGGCAACGCCATCCAGACCGTGCAGGCGCCGGCGGGAAAGAAAATCATCACCGTCCGCGCCACCGCCTTCAAACCGGCGGGCGAAGGCGGCAGCGCCCAGGTGGAGAAGCTCGCGGCCGCGGCCGATCCGGGCACCGCATCCTTCGCGGGCGAGGCCTTGTCCAAGTCCGAGCGGCCGGAACTCACCTCCGCCAAGATCGTGGTCTCGGGCGGACGCGGGTTGGGTTCGGCTGAGAATTTCAAGCTGATCGAAAAAGTCGCCGACCGGCTCCATGCCGCGGTGGGCGCCAGCCGCGCCGCCGTCGATGCGGGCTATGTTCCCAATGATTACCAGGTCGGCCAGACCGGCAAGGTGGTGGCACCCGATCTTTATCTTGCCATCGGCATTTCCGGCGCCATCCAGCATCTGGCGGGCATGAAGGATTCCAAAATCATCGCCGCCATCAACAAGGACGGGGAAGCGCCGATCTTCCAGGTGGCGGATTTCGGCTTGGTGGCGGACCTGTTCCAGGTCCTGCCCGAGATGGATCAAGAATTGGCCAAGCGCGGCCGGTAAACCAAAAAGGGTACATCATGAGTATTCAACGCATCGGCGTTATTGGTGCTGGCCAGATGGGCACAGGCATCGCGCATGTCCTGGCGCTGGCCGGTTACGACGTGGTCCTGGACGATCTCAACAAGGACGCGCTGGGCAAGGCGCTGGACCGCATCGAAAAGAACATGCAGCGCCAGGTGGCCAAGGGCATCATCAAGGAAGAAGTTGTCAAGCCTGCGCTGGCGCGTATCCGCGTCACCCAGTCGATGGACGATCTGAAGGATCGCGAAC
>CAYWWT010000405.1:0-1549 GCA_964461855.1 uncultured Rhizobium sp.
CGGCGGGCCTCACCATCGCGCCCGACGCGCTGGCCGATGCGGTGTCGCGCCTGGGCTCGGACCGCGGCGTGACCCGGCGCGAGTTGGAGAAACTGGCGCTCTACGCTCAGGGCCAGAAAAGCGTCAGCCTTCAGGACGTGCAGGCCGTGATGGGCGATGAAGCCGAGGCACGCACCGAGGAAGCCTCGGATGCGGCGGGCAGCGGCGATTTCGCCCGCCTCGATCTGGCGCTGGAACGGCTCTGGACCGCCGATACCTCAGTCACGCAGATTCTGCGGGGCGCGATGGGGCATTTTCAGCGCCTCGCCACCGTGCGCGAATATGTCAATCGCGGCGAGCCGATGGATGTCGCGGTCAAAAAGCTGCGCCCGCCGCTCCATTTCCTGCGCGAGCAATCGTTCAAGGCCCAGGCCAATCGCTGGAACGGCGACAGGCTGGCGGACGCGCTCGACATGTTGCTGGAAGCCGAGGCTTTGAGCCGCACCACCGCGGTCCCGGCCGAAGCGGTATGCGGGCGCACTCTGATGAACATCGCGGCCCTGGCGAAAGCGCGCTGATGCTCAAAGTCCGTATCATTCCCTGCCTGGACGTGAAGGACGGCCGCGTCGTCAAAGGCATCAATTTCGAGCAGTTGCGCGATGCCGGCGATCCGGTCGAACAGGCCATTGTCTATGACGCGGCGGGCGCGGACGAGCTCTGCTTCCTGGACATCACCGCCAGCCATGAGGCGCGCGGCACCTTGCTGGATGTGGTGCGGCGCACGGCGGAAGTCTGCTTCATGCCTTTGACCGTGGGCGGGGGCGTGCGAACGTTAGAGGATATCCGCGCGCTGTTGCTGGCGGGCGCGGACAAGGTTTCGATCAACACCGCAGCGGTAACGCGCCCGGAATTCGTGCGCGAGGCGGCGGAGAAATTCGGCAGCCAATGCATCGTCGCCGCGATCGATGCCAAGAAGGGCGCCGATCCGCAAAACGGTCCGGCGTTTGAAATCTTCACCCATGGCGGACGCCGCGCCACCGGCATCGATGCCGTTGTGCATGCCAAGAAGCTGGTGGCGTTCGGCGCGGGCGAAATCCTGCTGACCTCGATGGACCGCGACGGCACCAAATCCGGCTACGACATCCCGCTCACCCGCGCCATCAGCGATGCGGTGCATGTGCCGGTGATCGCCTCGGGCGGCGTCGGCTCGCTGGACGATCTGGTCAAGGGCGTCACCGAAGGTCATGCCAGCGCCGTGTTGGCGGCCTCGATCTTCCATTTCGGCGAAGCCAGCATCGCGGACGCGAAGGCTGCTTTGGCGAAAGCGGGTCTGCCCGTGCGCCTGTCCTGACAGCGGCTTGCATTCGCTTGGGGCCGTCTTAAATTCGCCAGCCATGGATGATCCGCGTCCCGCCATTCTTCATTCGCTGTCCCGCGAAGGTCTCGGTCCCGCGCAGCCGGTCAAGGCGCGGCCGGCGCGTATCCATCGCGCCATGCGGCCCGAAGATGTGTTCCGCGCCATTCTGGCGGACTGCCTGGCGCAGATGACGGCCAACAGTGCGGTGCTGCG
>CAYWWT010000406.1:0-1539 GCA_964461855.1 uncultured Rhizobium sp.
CGGGCGAAGCCCCTGATTGAGGCGCCGCGCCAGGCCCGGCGCGCTTTGTCCAGAATCCGGATCGACACCATCGCCGGCATGCTGATCTCCAACCTGATCGCCATTGCCATCATGATCTCCACCGCCGCCACGTTGCACCAGGCGGGGAAGACCAACATCCAGACCGCGGCCGAGGCCGCCAAGGCCCTTGAGCCCATCGCCGGGCATTTCGCCTTTCTGCTTTTCGGCATCGGCATCGTGGGCACCGGCCTGCTCGCGATTCCGGTTCTCGCCGGTTCGGCCGCCTATGCCGTAGGCGAATCGCGCGGCTGGAAAACCGGCCTGGACAATATGCCTTGGGAGGCGAAAGGCTTTTATGCGGTGATCGCCGCCGCCGTGCTTCTGGGCCTGGGCATCGACTATTCCGGCCTCGACCCGATCAAGGCGCTGTTCTGGAGCGCGGTGATTAACGGCGTGATCGCCGTGCCCATGATGGCCGCGATGATGATCGTCGCAGGTCACCGCGGCAAGATGGGCAATTTCCGTGCCGGACCTGTGCTGGGCGGCCTGGGCTGGCTCTCGACCGCCGTGATGGCGGCGGCGACCATCACCATGATATATGTCTCGTTGAATTGATTTTTTCGGATTTCGAACATGGCCATTCTGGGCTGGATCATTTTCGGCGCCCTCACCGGCTGGATTGCCAGCCGCATCGTCAACCGGCGCGGCGAAGGTTGCGTCGTCAATACCGCCTTGGGGCTTCTCGGCGCGGTGGTGGGTGGATTTCTTTTCCGCGCCCTGATGCCGGGCTTCACCTATGAAGGCACGGGCTTGTTCATCTCGATGTTCGTGGCGGTGATTGGCGCCGTCATCGTCCTGTTTCTTTACCACGCCGCGACCGGCGGCCGCCCGCGCTAGATCAGTTCAGCGGCTTCAGGAGCCGGATCACGTCGCGGCGGAAACCCAGTTTCTGATAGAGTTGTTCGGCCCGGATATTTTGCTCGAACACGCCCAGGGTCATCCAATCATGGCCCTGGGCACGGCACCATTCTTCGGCGCGCGCCAGGAGCGCCGTGGCAATGCCCTGGCCTT
The DNA here is from genome assembly GCA_964461855.1 of uncultured Rhizobium sp. Taxonomy (GTDB): domain Bacteria; phylum Pseudomonadota; class Alphaproteobacteria; order Micropepsales; family Micropepsaceae; genus Rhizomicrobium. The sequence goes on from CAYWWT010000406.1 coordinate 1,072, forward strand.
CATGGCCTTCCGCCACCACCAGATCGGCAACATGGCCGTGGCGGCGTCCGCGGCGATAATAATCCTCGGCCGAGCGGACATGAACGAAACCCGCAACCATGCCTTCGATCTCGGCGACATACAGCGCGGGATCTTCACCCGCCTCTTTCAACGCGTCCGTAACGACAGCCAGATCGGTCGCCGTCATCTCCTCAGGATCGCGCCAGGGCGGTGGCGTAAAGGCCGTCGACAGGCGCGGCACCAGGGCGAGGATCGCAGGCAGGTCGGCACGGTCTGCCCGGCGGATCAGCATGGTGATTTTTCGACCAGCGGATCGCTCACTCCGCCGCAGGCTTGTGCAGATAGATTTCGCCGCCGCTTTGCTTGAACTCTTCCGACTTCCTGGCCATCGCGGCCCGGATTTCAGCGGTGGAGAGCGTGTCGTTCTTGCCCTTGGCGGCGTCGCGCACTTCCTGCGAAATCTTCATG
>CAYWWT010000407.1:0-1518 GCA_964461855.1 uncultured Rhizobium sp.
CAGAGCGGGCCGATCTGACGATCAAAACCACAGAAGCGGCGCCGGAAGCACACGCGGAAGCGGTGGTGCGTTATCTTCGCGAGGGCGGCTATATCTGATCTGGCTTGGATCGCGCGTTCAGGAGCGGTAGAAGCGCTTGTACCAGTCTACGAATTTCGGAATGCCGACCGACATCGGCGTGCTGGGCGTGAACCCCAAATCCCGCTGACTGATTTCGATATCGGCATAGGTCGCTGGCACGTCGCCCGGCTGCATCGGCTCGAACTGCATGATCGCTTTCTTCTGCAGCGCCTGCTCGATCGCCGCGATGAAATCCGTCAACTTCTCCGACTTGTGGTTGCCCAGATTGTAGAGCTTGTGCGGCGGGGTGCCTTGCGCCGGCCGGTCGAGTGCGCGCAGCACGCCGTCCACGATATCGTCGATATAGGTGAAGTCGCGCCACATCTCGCCGTGATTGAAGACCTTGATCGGCTCGTTGGCGCTGATGGCACGGGCGAACAGCATGGGCGCCATGTCGGGACGGCCCCAGGGGCCATAGACCGTAAAAAATCGCAGGCCCGTGGCGGGAATCCCATAGAGATGCGCATAGGTATGCCCGATAAGCTCATCGGCCCGCTTGGTGGCGGCGTAGAGCGAATTGGGATGCTCGACGGGGTCGCCCACCGAAAAGGGCATCTTGGTGTTGGCGCCATAGACCGAAGACGAACTGGCATAGACGAAATGGCGAAGGGCGGGCAGGGCACGCGCCATTTCCAGCATCACCAGATGCCCCATCACATTCGCCTGGATATAGGCGTAAGGGTTCATCAGCGAATAGCGAACGCCGGGCTGGGCAGCGAGATGGATAATGCCGGAGAGCGCGGGAAATTCCCGTGCCAGCGCCAGCATCGTGTCGCGATCGGAAATGTCGAGCTTGCGGAATTGGAAAGACTTATGGCCTTTCAACTCGGAGAGCCGGGCTTCCTTCAGCGAGACATCGTAATAGTCGTTGAGATTGTCCACGCCCAGAACCGCGTCGCCGCGCGCCAGGAGTGCTTTGGTCACCTGGGATCCAATGAAGCCGGCGGCGCCGGTGACCAGGATCATGGGGATGGATTCAGGCGCCGACATCGGCCCGGCCGACGCTGACGTAGCGGAAGCCGGCCTGGGCCATTGGTGCGGGACGGTAGATGTTGCGCAAATCCACCATCAGGGGCTGCTTCAAGGTTGCCTTGACCTTGGCCAGATCCAGTGCGCGGAACTCGTTCCATTCCGTCAGAATAACCACGCCGTCGGCCCCATCCAAGGTGTCGTAAGCGTCGTCGCGGAAATCGACCGTCAGGTGCTTGGCGGCTTCCTTGCGCCCTTCCGGGTCGTATGCCCGAATGGTGGCGCCGGCAGCTTGCAAATGCGGGACGATCACCAGGCTGGGCGCATCGCGCATGTCGTCGGTGTTGGGTTTGAAGGTCAGGCCCAGGACGGCAATGGTTTTGCCTTTCACGCCGCCGAAAGCGGTTTCGATCTTCTTGGCCATTTCGA
>CAYWWT010000408.1:0-1514 GCA_964461855.1 uncultured Rhizobium sp.
ATCCATCCTTACGACGATACCAAGGTGATCGCGGGCCAGGGCACCACCGCCCTGGAAATGCTGGAAGAAGCGCCCGAGCTCGATGCCTTGATGGTGCCGGTCGGCGGCGGCGGCCTGATCTCCGGCATCGCGGTGGCGGCCAAAGCGATCAAGCCGGACATCACCATCTATGGCGCCCAGGCCGAGCTTTATCCGGTGATGCGCCAGGCCATGCGCGGAGAGCCGCTGACAGAAGACCCGCCGGCCCAGACCATCGCGGAAGGCATTGCCGTCAAGCAGCCCGGTGTGCTCACCACCCAGATCGTCAAGGCGCTGGTCGCGGACATCCTATTGGTGAGCGAAGCGGCGATGGAGCATGCGCTGGCCATGGTCCTGGAAATCGAAAAGACCGTGATCGAAGGCGCCGCGGCGGCGGGCTTCGCCGCTGTGCTGAAAAATCGGGAGCTGTTCGCGGGCCGCAAGGTCGGCATCGTGATGTCGGGCGGCAATATCGACATGCGCATGCTCTCGAATGTGATTCTGCGGGAACTGACTCGCGAAGGCCGCATCCTCACTTTGGATGTGGCCATCGCCGATCAGCCCGGGGCGTTGTCGCGGGTGGCGGCGCTGGTGGGCGATGCCGGGGGCAATATCCTGGAAGTCTCCCACAACCGCATGATGAGCGGGCTCTCCGCCAAATCGGCCACGTTGGGCATGGTGATCGAGGCCCGGGACGCCGAACATGCCGCCGAAATCCGCAGCGGGTTGGAAAAAGGTGGTTTTCCGGTCCTAACCGCCCGTCGTTAACCTTTGGCCCAGTCCAGGCTTGTGGTTTGACCCCCGCTCTGTCCTGTTTTGATACAGAACAGAACAAAGGTGGGGTCCATGCCGAAGAGCGTCGCCCAACTGACGGGTATGGTGGTTTGCAGCATCGTGGTGTTCGGCACCGATATGGATGTGACGTATGCCGTGCCGCTGGGCATCCTTTCGGGTGCCTTGGCGGTGTTCTTCGTCTCGGTGGCCGAAGGGCGCGAAACCGCGCGTCTACGCGCCCTCTGGCGGAATGGAGTTAAGCGCCGTTTCTAGTTCCTGGAAGCTGGGCTGATATTCGCCGGGCACGCTGCCGCGCCCGATCTCGACCGAAACCTGCGCCGCATTGCCATGCAGATGCGCGACCAGACTGTCGCGAATGACGTGATAGAAAAGCGAATCCTCGTCCGCCACCGCCTTCAGCCGCGCGCCCAGAGGGCCGACGATACCGTAAGCCAGAAACACGCCCAGAAAGGTGCCGACCAGCGCCGAACCGATCATGCCGCCCAGCACGGCGGGCGGCTCGGTGATCGCGCCCATTGTCTTGATGACGCCGAGCACCGCGGCGACGATGCCGAGGGCGGGCAAGCCGTCCGCCATGGACTGCAGCGCGTTGGCGCCGATCAAGGCTTCGTGATGGTGCTTTTCGAGCTGTTTTTCCATCGCCGTTTCGACCTGGTGCGGGTCTTCCAGGCTCATGGTCATCATGCGCAGCGTGTCGCAGA
>CAYWWT010000409.1:0-1513 GCA_964461855.1 uncultured Rhizobium sp.
GGCCAATGTCGGCCTGCCGGGCACATCGGGCGTTGTCGGCGAATTCCTCACCATGCTGGCTGCCTATGCGCACAATAGCTGGATCGCCATTTTCGCCACCACGGGTATCATCCTGTCGGCGGCCTATGCACTTTACCTCTATCGCCGCATCGTTTTCGGCGCCCTGGTCAAGCCGGCACTTCAAACCATGCAGGATCTGAGCGCTCGGGAAATCGCCATTCTGGCGCCTTTGGTGGTGATCACGATTGCGATGGGGATTTATCCAAAGCCGGTGCTTGATGTCACCACGCCCGCTGTGACGAAGTTGATCAATGACAGCAAGACGGCTCTGGCCTTGGATCATGCCGCGCATCGCGATCTCGCGCGCGCCGGCACGGACAAGCTGGCATCTGCGGGCAAAGGGGCGGCACAGTGACACTTCAGGCTGACCTTCTCCTTCTTCTGCCGGAGCTGATCCTGGCGCTCGGCGCCATGGCGCTCCTGCTTGGCGGCGCGATTGCCGGCGAGAAAATGGCGCCGGTAATCTCGCTGGGTGCGATTGCATTGTTCGTGGCGGCAGGTGCCGCCGTGATCTGGGTGGTGCCGGAGCAGGGCATCGCATTCCATGGTGCTTTTATCGCCGACGGCTTCGGGCGTTTTGCCAAGGTCCTCATACTTGCGGGCGCAGCTCTTTCCATTTTGCTGGCAGATGAATTCTTCAGTGCGCAGGCCATGTCGCGGTTCGAGCTTCCCGTGCTGATGGTGCTGGCGACCCTGGGCATGATGCTGATGGTTTCTGCCCACAGCTTCCTTGCGCTTTATGTGGGGCTCGAACTCCAGTCCCTGGCGCTCTATGTGCTGGCCGCCTTCAACCGCGACCATCTGCGTTCGACCGAAGCAGGCTTGAAATATTTCGTTCTGGGCGCGCTCTCGTCCGGCATGATGCTGTACGGCATCTCCATGATCTATGGCTTCACCGGCACCGTGGATTTTACCCGCGTCGCCGAGACGGTCGCGCAATCGGGCGTGAGCATCGGGCTGATCTTCGGCATCGTGTTCCTGATCTCGGGGCTCGCCTTCAAGGTTTCGGCGGTGCCATTCCACATGTGGACGCCGGACGTTTATGAAGGCGCGCCGACACCGATCACGGCTTATTTCGCGACGGCCGCCAAAGTGGCGGCGATGGCCTTGTTCCTGCGCGCCATCCTGACGCCGTTCCCCCATGCGATAGAGCAATGGCGCCAGGTCATCGTCGCGATTTCAGTGCTGTCCATGGCGCTGGGCGCTTTCGCGGCGCTTGGCCAGAAGAACATCAAGCGCCTGATGGCCTACAGCTCCATCGGCCATATGGGCTATGCATTGCTTGGATTGGCGGCCGGCACGGCGTTGGGCGCACGCGGCGTGCTGATTTACATGGCGATCTATGTTTTCACCAATCTTGGCGTCTTCGCCGCGATCCAGGCGATGCGGCGCGGCGGCAAGCCGGTGGAGACGATTGCCGATCTCGCCGGGCTCGCGCACACCTTTTCGAAGC
>CAYWWT010000410.1:0-1507 GCA_964461855.1 uncultured Rhizobium sp.
GAACTCTATAACAGCCTGTTCCGCGAACTGCTCACCTACATGATGGAAGATCCGCGCACCATCGGGCTGTGCACGCATCTTCTCTTCATCGCCAAGAATATCGAGCGCGCCGGCGACCATGCCACCAACATCGCCGAAGTGGTCTATCACATGGTCCGTGCCGACCATCTGGCGAACAACCGGCCCAAGGCCGACATCACCAGCGAAACCGCCATTCCCTTTGAGATCCACAAAGCATGAGCAAACCCACCATTCTGGTCGCGGAAGACGAAGGCGCGCTGATCACGCTTCTGCGCTACAATCTGGAACGCGAAGGCTATCGCGTGCTGGAAGCGCAGGACGGCGAAGAGGCGCTGCTGGTCGCCGCCGAGGAAAAGCCCGATCTGGTCCTGCTGGACTGGATGCTGCCGCAACTCTCCGGCATCGAAGTCTGCCGCCGCCTGCGCAGCCGCCAGGAAACCCGCAACGTGCCGATCATCATGCTGACGGCGCGGGGCGAGGAAACCGACCGTATTCGCGGCCTCGACACCGGTGCCGATGATTACCTCACCAAGCCTTTCTCGATGACCGAGCTTCTGGCCCGCCTGCGCGCCGTCTTGCGCCGCATCCGCCCCAGCCTGGCGGAAGATGTGGTGGCCGTGGGCGATATCGAAATGGACCGTGGCGCCCACCGCGTTCGCCGTGCGGGCACCGAAGTGCATCTGGGTCCGACCGAATACAAGCTGCTCGATCATTTGATCCAGCATCCGGGCCGCGTGTTCAGCCGCGAGCAGTTGCTGGATGCGGTCTGGGGTTCGGATGTCTATGTCGAAGCCCGCACCGTGGACGTCCATGTCGGACGGCTGCGCAAGGCGCTGAACATCGAAGGTGTCAACGATCCGATCCGCACGGTGCGTTCGGCGGGATATTCGCTCGACGAAAATGTCGCCGGCGCGGTGAAGGCGGCGTCCTGAGAACCGCGCTGGTAGTCGATGCCAGATCCCTGTCATCCCCGGCGAGGCGCGTCCGCGCCGAGGGAAGGGGATCCAGGTGGTTTTAATCGATCCCAGTCTCCCCACCTGGATTCCCTTCCCTCGCGCGAATGAATTCGCGCTCGCCGGGAATGACAAAGGGTGCGCGCTTCTGACTAAAGAAGCTTCTTGATCGGCGCTTCCAGTTCTTCCGGCTTGGTGTTGGGGGCGTAGCGGGCGACGGGTTCGCCGTCCTTGCCGATCAGGAATTTGGTGAAATTCCATTTGATCGCTTCGGTGCCCAGCAATCCCGGCTTGGCATCCTTGAGGTATTTGTAGAGCGGGTGAGCGTTTGCGCCATTGACTTCGATCTTGGCGAACATCGGAAACGTCACGCCATAGTTTTTCTGGCAGAAGGCGCCGATCTCGCTTTCGCTGCCCGGCTCCTGCGCGCCGAACTGGTTGCAGGGAAAGCCCAGGATGGCAAAGCCTTCGGGCCCAAGCTTTTCGTAGAGCGCTTCCAGCCCGGCATATTGCGGCGTGAATCCGCAGGCGCT